>JAFUJH010000003.1 GCA_017473775.1 Ruminococcus sp. | reverse complement strand
TTTCCGCAACCGTATTTTACATATCTTTTCTCATCAGCTTACAAACATCTCAAAAAATCAAGCGACAGCTTAACGCCATCGCTTGTTTATCAATTTAATTCATTTTTTCGGATTTTACCCCAACTATTGACAAAGAACCATTTTTTCGGATTTTACCCCAACTATTGACAAAGAACCAAAAACTCTAAAGGCAGTGAGTTCAAGCGAAAACTCACTGCCTTTTTGCATACATTATTTAATAATTACTTGCACTTGGTCTTGAGGATTTTTCCGAGAATCTCCTGCTCTTTCTCAAGTCCCTTGGTGCACTTTCTGCCGAAGTAGAAAGCTGCAACAAAGCCGGGGCCGATGGCAGGGCCGCAGGAGGGACCTACTGTGGTCATAATAATCTCCTTGGGATTCAGCTCCTCCTGAATTCTCTTTCTCAACTCCTCTGCTTCCTTTTTGCGGAGAGTCTGAGCAATAAATATTATCTGGGTCTCGGGGTTGATAATTGTTGCCTTCATATACTCAACGCAGGCTGTGTAAGCATTGGCGTAGCCTCTGGTCTTGCCGATAACATGGCTCAGACCTCTTTCGTTGAAGTCTGCCATTGCCTTGATACCCACCAGTGTACCCATAACCGCGGCAACATTATTTACTCTGCCCATACGCTTGCAGTAGAACAGGTCATCCATCCAGCCGATCTGGTGGATGCAGTCCTTGTTGCTCTCTACCCACTGGGCAACCTCGTCAATAGTCTTGCCCATATTGCGGAGTCCTGCGGCAAACATGCACAGCAGTGCCAGTGATGTGGAATATCTGAGAGAGTCTATAACAATGATCTTTCTGTCGGGGTACTTCTCCTGCAGTTCTCTTGCGGCATTTACAAACACGCCGTAAGTTCCGCTGATACCTGTAGACAGCACGATCGCCAGCACATCCTGACCCTGAGAAAGGTACTTTTCATAACAGTCCATTACATCAGCAATACTGGGTGTACCTGTGGAAAACACATTCTTTTTATCGCCGATCATAGTGAAATACTCGTCAGGAGTTACCTCGGTCCAATCCAGGTCTGCAAGATGGTCAGAACCATCAGGCCAGATAACATGACCCGGAACATAATCTGCCACACCAAAACGATCTCTCAGTTCCTTGTTAAGATCGCAGGCTGAGTCTGATATAATAACGAAGTTTTTGCTCATAATATCCACCTCTTTTTATAACTACAGTAATTATAGCAATATCCGACATCATTTTCAACTATTTTATTTTGCAAACTGTAAAATACCAGAATTTACAGCTAAAAGTCTTTTTTTATTTCTCAAGACTTATTTACATTTATATCATTTTATAATATAGTTTTAGAAGTAAAGTTCAATTACTTCAAAAAAGACTTAAAGGAGAATCAGCTATGCCTGTATGGGGTTACATAATAATAGGACTTGTGGATTTCATCATCATCTCCCTTGCGGTGATGTATCTTATCACCTACAAAATCACCTTTGAGGTTTTCAAAAATCAGTTGGTGCGTACCGAACCTTCAAAATGGGGCCGTGAGTGCAGCTGTCTTACAAACGAAGAACATGTTCGGATGTTCAATATGGGACTTGAGTGGGGCGAAGAAAACAAAGAGTATAAAACAGAAGTCAGCATCACAAACGACGGGCTGAAGCTTGTGGGCGAATACTTTGACTTTGGCTTTGACAAATGTGTTCTCATTGAGCAGGGCAGAGCCGAGTCACTTCTGTATGATTACTACTTTGCAAAGCCCTACAAGGATGCAGGCTGTAATGTGCTTGTTATCGACACCAGAGCAAATGGTATGAGCGAGGGCGAATATGTCAGCGCAGGTATTTATGAAAGCCGCGATATTCCTGTATGGATAAACCATATTACAGAGAACTTCCCTCATAACAAGGAGTTTTATATTCACGGAATCTGCATTGGCTCTGCGGCGGCAATATTAGCGGCGGCAAACGATAGCTTCCCCAAATGCGTCAAGGGCATTGTGGCAGAGGGACCCTTCCACTCCTTCTATGAGAGCTTCCGCGAACACCTGATTGACCTGAAAAAGCCTGTGTATCCCATTCTGTGGCAGATGCATCTTATCTGTAAGCTTCATATGGGCGTGGATATAAAGAAGCAGGCACCTATTACATATATAGATAAGATTGATGTTCCTATTCTGATGCTCTGTGGTAAGAAGGATGTATTCTCTCTGCCGGAGAAGTGCCAGTCACTCTTTGACAAATGCTCAAGCACACACAAAAGACTTGTGTGGTTTGATGAGGGTGCACACTCACATCTTCGTATAAATGCACCTGAAAAGTACGACGGCGAGATAAAGAAGTTCATTGCTGAAATCAGCGAAGTATAATCCAAGCCTTCCCCTCGCCTCCCTCTGACGAGGGAAGACTCCCTCACAGTGTGAGGGAGATGTCACGAAGTGACAGAGGGAGACAGGCTCAGTTAGAGGTGGATTTTGCGAAGCAAAAGACGGAGGGAGAGAAAAGTTATGGTTTACTACCCCTCAGTCGGCTTTGCCGCCAGCTCCCCTCGCAAGGGGAGCCACGAGAGAAACTTTGCCGAAAAACCGAGCTTCTCCTCAAGGAGAAGCCTTTTTGCACAGGAGACAACCTATGAAAATAGAAGCATTACAAAAGCTCACGCTGTTGGATTTTCCGCAGAAAATGGCGTGTACTATATTTACCCACGGATGTAACTTCCGCTGTCCATTCTGTCACAATGCACTGCTTGTGACAAATCCTCAGGAGGCTTTTATATCTGAGGAAGAAATACTCTCCTTCCTTAAAAGCCGCGTGGGCAAGCTGGACGGCGTATGCATCACGGGCGGCGAGCCTCTGATGCAGGAGGGTATTGAGGAATTTATGAGAAAAGTCAAGGATATGGGCTTCCTCATAAAGCTTGACACAAACGGCAGTTTCCCACAAAAACTCAAGCACCTTTGCAAGCAGGGACTTGTGGACTATGTTGCAATGGATATAAAGAATTCTCAGAAGAAATACGCCGCCACCGCAGGCAAAAAGCTCTTTGACCTGAGCGCTGTAATGGAAAGCGTAGACTTCCTTATTAAAGGCAGTATCCCCTACGAGTTCCGCACAACCGTCACAAGGGACTTCCACACCTTAGATGATTTACTTGATATTGCAAAGTGGATTTCAGGCTGTGATGCCTACTATCTGCAACAGTTTGTTGACTCAGGCAATCTGATTGATACAGACACCACAGGCTATACAAACGATGAGCTAAGAGAAATGTACAGGATAGTTAAGAAGCACCTGCCCTGCACACAACTCAGAGGAATTTAACACATTAACGCAATTCTTGTGTACACCACAAGATATACCACAATATATTGGTGTGGATTGTTTGCACCACAATATTTTGTGGTTACAGTGCTTAAATCCTCATAAAGCCGATGGGCACTGGGTTTGCGGCATTTTGAGGGAGTTTTTTAATTCTTATTAGCAACTAAAGATAACAGAATTGTCACAATATATTGTGGTTTGTCTATTGACAAACCACAATTTTTTGTGTATCATTGTGTAGCAACAATAAATTAAAGTAAAGGAGAGACCACAGATTATGTATAAGGTTATTAAGCGTGACAACAAAATAGTTGACTTCGATCTTTCCAAAATCACCGAGGCTATCAAGATGGCTTTTGAGGCTACTAAAAAGGACTATCACCCCTCTGTTATAGACCTGCTCGCACTCAAGGTTACAGCTGACTTTGCTCCCAAGGTAGTTGACGGCAAGATTGCAGTTGAAGACATTCAGGATTCAGTTGAGGATGTGCTCATCCAGACAGGCTACGGCGATGTTGCCAAGGCTTACATCCTCTACAGACGCCAGCGTGAAAAGCTCAGACGAGTTAAGTCCACCATCCTTGACTACAAGGAGATTGTAGACAATTATGTTAACATCAGCGACTGGCGTGTTAAGGAGAACTCCACAGTTACCTACTCTGTAGGCGGACTTATCCTCTCAAACTCAGGTGCTATTACAGCTAACTACTGGCTGTCCGAAGTATACGACGATGAGATTGCAAACGCTCACCGCCGTGCAGATATCCACATTCACGACCTTTCAATGCTTACAGGTTACTGTGCAGGTTGGTCACTCAAGCAGCTCATTCAGCAGGGTCTGGGCGGTATTACAGGTAAGGTTACATCCTCTCCTGCAAGCCACCTTGCAACACTTTGCAACCAGATGGTTAACTTCCTTGGTATTATGCAGAACGAGTGGGCAGGCGCACAGGCATTCTCCTCCTTTGATACATACCTTGCTCCCTTTGTTAAGGTAGACAACCTTACATATGAGCAGACAAAGAAGGCTCTGGAGTCCTTCATATTCGGTGTTAATACTCCCTCCAGATGGGGCACACAGGCTCCCTTCTCCAACATTACTCTGGACTGGGTAGTCCCCCCCGATCTGGCAGAGATGCCTGCAATCGTTGGCGGCAAGGAGATGGACTTCAAGTACAAAGACTGTAAAAAAGAGATGGATATGATCAACAAGGCATTCATCGAGATTATGATCGAGGGTGATGCCAACGGCAGAGGCTTCCAGTATCCTATCCCCACATACTCCATCACAAAGGACTTTGACTGGTCCGACACAGAGAACAACCGTCTCCTCTTTGAGATGGCTTCAAAATACGGCACACCCTACTTCTCAAACTACATCAACTCCGATATGGAGCCCAACGATGTTCGTTCCATGTGCTGCCGTCTCAGACTTGACCTTCGTGAGCTTCGCAAGAAGTCAGGCGGTTTCTTCGGCTCAGGTGAGAGCACAGGCTCTATCGGTGTTGTTACCATCAATATGCCCAGAATTGCACATACTGCAAAGGACGAGGCTGACTTCTTCAAGCAGCTTGACCATATGATGGACATTGCCGCTCGTTCTCTGAAGATTAAGCGTGATGTTATCACCAAGCTTATGAACGAGGGTCTGTATCCCTACACAAGACATTACCTTGGCACCTTCAACAACCACTTCTCCACAATCGGTCTGGTTGGTATGAACGAGGCAGGTCTGAATGCAAAGTGGATTGCAAAGGATATGACTCATCCCGAGTGCCAGAACTTTACAGAGAGAGTCCTCAACCATATGAGAGAGAGACTCTCCGATTATCAGGAGATGTACGGCGACCTGTACAACTTAGAGGCAACACCTGCAGAGAGTACAGCATTCCGTCTTGCAAAGCACGACCTGAAGTATTATCCCGACATTATCACAGCTAACCAAGAGTCAGGCGTTCCCTACTAGACAAACTCCTCTCACCTGCCTGTTGGCTACACAGAGGATATCTTCTCTGCTCTTGATATTCAGGATAACCTCCAGACTCTGTACACATCAGGTACAGTATTCCACGCATTCCTTGGCGAGAAGCTCCCCTCATGGCAGAGTGCCGCAAAGCTTGTCCGCACTATTGCAGAGAACTACAAGCTTCCTTACTTCACCCTTTCTCCCACATACTCTGTATGTAAGAATCACGGCTACATTGTAGGCGAGCACTACAACTGTCCCGAGTGCGGCGAGAAGGCAGAGGTTTACAGCCGCATCACAGGCTACTACCGTCCTGTTCAGAACTTCAACGACGGCAAAGCTCAGGAGTTCAAGGACAGAAAGGTTTACAATATCGAGAATTCCGTTCTCCGCAGAGACGGCGTTTCCACAACTGTAAAGGTTGAGGAAGAGAGCACAGCTGTGCTTGCAGACGGCGTTTACCTCTTTGCTACAAAGAGCTGTCCCAATTGCAAGGCTATGGCTCAGCTTTTAGACAGAGCAGGCATCAGCTTTGAGAAAATCTATGTAGAGGATAACGAGGAGCTTGCTCGTGAGCTGTCACTGAGACAGGCACCTACTCTGGTAGAGGTTAAGGCAGGTAACGCTGAGAAGTTTGTAAATGTAGTCGCAATCAAGGGCTACATCCAGAATAAAACTCAGCAGACAGGCTAAAATACAAACATAAACACATCATCCGCCGCAAGGATACCCTTGCGGCGGAATTGGATTTATAAAAAGGAGAATCAGCTATGCATGACATAGTTATTATCGGCGGAGGCCCTGCAGGACTCACTGCCGCCACCTATGCCTGCCGTGCAGGCAAATCCGCCCTTGTGCTTGAGAAATCAGGCTTCGGCGGACAGATTACCTACTCACATAAAATTGAGAACTTCCCTGCCGCTTTGTCTATCAGCGGCACAGAGCTTGCTGACAAAATGGTTGACCAGGCTATCAGTCAGGGTGCACAGGTAGAGCTTGAGGAAGCTCAGAATATCACAAAAAATGAGGACGGTACATTTACAGTAACAACCGATTTCGGTCAGTACACAACCAAGGCAGTTATCATTGCCACAGGTGCCAAGCACCGAACACTTGGTGTAGAGGGTGAGCAAAACCTCATCGGCACAGGCATATCCTTCTGTGCTGTATGCGACGGTGCCTTCTACGCAGGACAGGAGGTTGCAGTTATCGGCGGAGGCAACTCAGCTTTAGTTGAGGCAACTCTCCTTGCAGAAACCTGCAAAAAGGTAACCATCGTCCAGAATCTTCCCTATCTTACAGGCGAGCAGAAGCTCATCGACGCACTGTCTGCCCGTGATAATGTAGAGATTATCCTGAGCACTACAGTTGAGTGCTTCAAGGGTACAGAGGAGCTTGAGGCAGTTGTACTGAAAGGTGAGGACGGCACCACAACAGAAATACATCCTCAGGGTGTGTTTGTTGCCATAGGTTTAGCACCTGATAACAAAGCATTTGAGGATATGACCGCTCTTAATGAGCAGGGATATATAATTGCAGACGAGACCTGCACCACCGACACCGATGGTATATTCGTTGCAGGTGACTGCAGAACAAAGCAGATTCGTCAGATTACCACTGCATCAGCAGACGGAGCAGTTGCCGCACTTGCCGCTTGCGCCTACATCGACAATCGCAAATAAGCGTCACTCACATTCATAAAAGGGAGCATCGGATTTCGGATGCTCCCTTTATTAATATCTGCATACATCAGTAAAGCAAAATGGGCACTGACCTTGGAGGTCAGTGCCCATTTGCGTTGATAGGAGAATTTATGTTATCTTAGGAAAAATCAAGCCTTTGTAACAGAAATCTTAACCTTGCCGGACTCGGTATAATACTCAAACTTGTATACGCCGTCCTCTGTCAGATCAAGTGAACAGTTGCTCTGCTCTGATGTAGTGAATACCCAGTCTGAGGCTCCGCCCTCCATTGTGCCGGAGTTGCCGTACCAGCTGCCGTCGTAGAACTTGAACTCGTATGAACCTGCGTTGAGCTGATAAGAGATATAGTACTTACCGTCAGAACCCTTGTTCATATACTCAAGAGAAGGATTACCGTTACCCCAGTCATTGAAGGAACCTCTGATAGCATATGTACCGGAGGTGAGTCCGTCAATTGAAGACACATTGGTTGAAGGATTGCCCAGGGAGCCTACATAGGCGTTCACATGGTTGGGATTGTTCTTCTTCATTGTGTTATATGCTGTAAGTGCAGTGTTAACCTCTGAGTATGCGGTATCAACATCTGATGCGCCATCCTTGTATGCGAAGTACGCTTTCTTCAGGTTTGTGTATGCTACATAGGATGCGTAGTAGGTCTCCTCCTCAAGAGCTGTCTTTACAGTTGCAAGGAGAGAAGTAAGCTCAGTTGCGCTTGCGCCTATCTCAGCAATCTCAGATGATTCTTCAACGGGGAACACATCAATGAGATTTGCAACGAACTTCTGGATGTATGTTGCGTCTCTGATATTAACTGCAGCGTCACCGCTTACATTTGCCTGAGTGAAGGCTGTACCCTCAAGCTCTGCACCTGCAAGCTCTGCTGAATACTTCTGAATGAGAGTTGCGTCCTTGATTGTAACAACGCCGTCCAAGTCAGCGTCACCGTAGAGGTACTCTACAGGAGCAGTTGAGGAAGGCTCTGTGTTCTCAGTAGTAATTACCTCTGAAGAAACAGGCTCGGTATCCTCTGTTGAAGAAGGCTCTGTTGCATCTGTGGATACAGGCTCAGAAGACACAGGCTCTGTAACTGTTGTAACAGGAACAGTTGTTGCAGGCTCAGAGGTAGCAGGCTCTGTGGGGTCTGTGGGAGCCTCATATGCATAAGTGCTCACATTCCACTTGTTAGTGCCTGCAGATGTGCCGAGGCAATAGCAGGTTCCGTCAGCAATCATAGACTTGGGAGCGTTATTTGTACGGCGGTTAGTAGATGAGCCGTCAGAGAACTTGATATAATCGATATCAGCAGGAACATCACAGAAGTAGATATCCTTACCGTTGTCGTCTGTTTCTACATAGGTCATCTTAATACCGGGATATGTGCCCAAGGGCTCGCCTGTTGCGGTGCCACCCTCAACGCCATAGAAGCCGTAGATATATGCATCTGTCCAAGAGCTATCCTTTGCAAAGTAAACAGTAATTGTCTCTACAGGGTCAGCAGGCTCTGTAGTAACGGGAGGCAGTGTTACAATCTCGCCGTTTCCGTCAGTGAGTGTGTAGCTGCCCTCTGTCCTTGACACAACATAGGGAGTAATCTCAAGGTCAGCAGTCTGTGATGAACCGTTGTTGAAGATAATCATATTGGGGTTTACACCCTCAGGAAGCAGGATAGCATATGTGCCGTCTGACTGCTTTGACATAGCTGTACCCGGCCATGCACCTGTGTTCTGGCTTGAGCTTGAATTCCATGCATAAGCATTCACAACTGCCCAGCTTGTGCAGCTGCCGTTTTCTTTTGTCTTGATATCGCTCAGAGAAACCGCAACCTTGATTCCGCCGAGTACAACCTTGCAGTTTGCAACATTATACTCACCTGATGAGCTGCCGTTTACAATGAACTTCATCTTTGTAAACTGAGTGGAAACTGTAGCAGCATATGTACCATCGGTGGTCTTTGCCATTGTAACCTCTTTGCTGAGAGTTGAGTCATCAGCACCGTAAAGCATAACCTTAACGGATGAGGGATTCTCAGACAGAGCGGTTACATCAACCTCTACAAGTACATTCTCATAGTTTACCATGGGGGGGTCGGGCATATCGTTCTCAACAAGAGTCTCGCCTGTGTAGTCTACAAGGTAGGTATACAGAGGCAGAATCTCGTTCTTCACAAGGTCTGTGCCGTTAATAACAACATAGTCCCCGTACATATCTACGAAGTAACCCTGTGAGCTGTCAGGGCTCATAATGTAATCGTTAGAGCCTGTGCTCAGGTTAGGATGAGTTGTTGAGGTTGTAGCAGGAATATGAACAGAATAAGCACTTGTGCCGTTCATATTGGTGAAGTTGTAATTATACTTGAAATCAACATGGCTGTGACCTGAGAACCAGATTACATCCTTGTTTGCCTCAAGAATATCAATAAATCTCTGAACATCAGCAAAGTCTGTATTGAGTCCGCCGCCATAGAAGGGAGTCTCAATATCATCACCTGCGCCGTAGCCCTTGATAAGTGAGTGCTGGAACAGAATAATCTTGTGGCCGTCGTTCTTGTACTTGTTGAGCAGACCCTCCAGCCAGTCAAGCTGTGCATCAGAGAACTCTGAGTACTCGTTGGGAGCGCCGCTGTTCTCAAGAGTCATAAAGAGGAAGTGGTCTCCGTTGATTGTCTTTTCATAGTAAGTAGTGGTAGGCATAGTGCCTGTCTCAACATTAAGACCTGATCCGATTTTGTAGATATCGTGGTCCTGCTGCTGAGCAGTGTCTCCGCCGTTACCCTTGAGTTCGTGGTTACCGTTTGTCTCAAAAACAGGGTTTGTGAAGCTGGAGTCAGCCAGAATCTTCAGGTATATAGGCCATTCCTTCTGTAGGCTGGAGTAGCCGTAACCGTTAACCTGGTCGCCGCAAACTGCAACGAATTCTACATCTCTCTGAGCTGCAATCTCAAGAGCGTTTGCCCAGTGAGTCTTACTGTATACCCAGTAGGAGTCATCGTGCTGAATGTGGATATCGGAAAGTGCCTGGAAGTCGTACTCCTTCTCAGAACTTGACGCCTTGAACTGCTTATCTGCAGGGATGTCAAAAACTGCAGTTGCAGCGGCTACTGTCTTGCTTGTGCTTCCCTTAACAGCAATTACCTTTGTTGCATCTGCAGGAATGGCAATAAACTCGCCCAGCTCTACATAATTTACAGCTGTGTTCAGGTTAAGGGACTTGATGGGTGCGTAACCGTCGAGTGCTTTTGTGTCGTCTGCCCAGTACAGATTATATGTACCGTAATCTGCAGTTGAGCCTGCCTTGAGGGTTATTCTGCCCTCAGCGTAACCGGCGTTTGCATACTTAAAATCATAAGTAAGCTCTGCACCTGCCGCTGATACTGCAGTAATACCCAGTGAGGCTACAGACATAAGCATTGTGATAACCAGAAGAATAGAAAAAAATCTTCCGGCACGGCTTTTAATCTTCATAAATTTTCCTCCTGTCTCCCTTATAGAAACGACCTTCTCAAGGGATAATTTTACATATATAGAATATCATAAATCCGATATACTTTTCAATTAACATTTTACCTATATTTGGAGTCAATTATCTGTGCAATTTGCGTTGATGCAACTTTGAGCGTCTGACTCCTCAGAAGCATCACAGCAGTTTTCCACACATTCCGCTGTGTTTTCCTCAGTGGTCTGTTTGCAGGTGGGGCTTTGCCTCCTGAGTACACACAGAAGTGCAAACAAAACCACACCCAGAGCCGACACCCCTATGCCCGCATACAATCCCACCGGTGTATACCGAAGCTCCACAGTATGCTCACCCTCAGGCAATACAAAGGCAATGAAGCTGTCTGCCACGGGAGTAATCTCAACTTCTTCTCCGTCTACGAAGGCACTCCATCCCTCGGTATACAGCACAGATGTATAGAGAAGTCCCTCCTCCTGCACATTCACAGTGCCCTTGAGACCTCTGTCTGACCATTCGGTTGCTTCCATTGTTGTTTTGCTGAGCTTTTCTACGCCCTTGTCAAATACCTCCTGCTCAAGTCGGGCAAGATATGCGGTCACATTACTGCTTTTTCCCTCTTTGCAATATATCCTCGCTGTGAGCATATCACCTTTTTTGTACTCACCAAGGGAAGCAAGATACGAGTAGTTCTGGTCAAAGGTCAGCACATTATCCTCATCGCCGTTTACTACAAGCTCTGTATCATCAACACTTGAGGAATAGAAGCAGCCATAGTAGAGTCCGTCCTCAGGCACCTCATAATCCAAGGTCAGGACAGTCTCCTCCTCTTTCTCCTTGAAATTACAAATGTATTTATGGTCAAAGCCTTCTCTGAGGGTTATATCCTCTGTAAGCTCTATGTCCTTTACAGGCTCAACCTCTGTAAGCACCGGCTCCTCTATACCCGTTGCAAGTCGGAATATATCATTCTGACCCCAAATTGACAGGTAGGACTGGCTGTGAAGCTTATAATCAAGGAGGCTCTTATCCGCCATAAATCCCATGGGCACATAGGCGGTATTCTCATACAAAGTACACTCGTCCGTTGTAGCAACCAAATCAAGATAATTTGTGCCCAGTACAACATCGTCCTCTCTGCTGATAAGATACTTGATATTGAGGAACAGGTTTGCCACGGGTGTTGTCTCTAAATAAGCATATCTGTTGTTCACCTTTGAGGCGGCAAGTCCGAATTCTGAGAGAAAATCTGCATAGGAATCATCCACCATAGAGTTGAAGGTGGTGATAGTATAAAGAGAATACAAATCTCCGTCGTTAAGTGTGTAAGGAGTCATAAACTCTGTGCGGTATATCATATCCTCGCCGCTGTTTTCTTTTGCAATTTCAGTAAGGGTCTGAACCTGCTCATAGCTTTCAGGATAATTATTAATTGATGTTGACCTGACTGTTGTTACACCATAATAGGCACTGAGGGTCATCTCGCATATGACAAACAAACACAGTAGTACTGACAGAACACTATACTTCATCCTGCCTGCCCTGTACAGAGCAAATCCTGCAATAATCACAACTGCACCTGCAAGGGTAATTGCCACAGACAGCTTCCTTTGCAGGAAGAAGGCACAGCCAAGGTAGAGCATCATCAGAATTGACGCAAAGATAAAGGTTTTCTTTGAGAATGCATCAATAAGTGTGAACGCCCTGTATGCAAGGAAAACCACCGCAAAGGAGAATATAAAGCTCCAGCGGTAATAAACCATTGCAGGGGTGCTCATTCCGTGCCAGATGTAGTTGAGCTGATTTACAACAAAGCTCAGCAGGAAGAACACAAGCAGACTCATACTCACGATTTTTTCTCTGAGCTTTATCTTCTTTGTAAAAATATAGAAAGGAATCAATACCAGACTCAGCACACCGCAGGCAATGTTGGGCAGTCCCTTGTCAACCACAATGGGTCTTGTGTACGCCAGCATATTTGTAGCAGTACGGACTATTGCAGAAAGGGTATGAATCAGTGTATTTTCATCACCGTAACCATAAGCATAGTTGATTTTATAGTCAAAGGAAAAACCGGCTACCGAGCCTGCACTGTCAGAAGCCTGCAACATCATAAAGGCAGGTATCGTCACCGCCGCAGTAAGCATAAAAGCAATCAGTGTATACACCAGCATCCTGCCTGCATTTTTAAGGCTGTGCTTAAAGCTTACGAAGGAAACTATGGTATAACAAACGCAGAAAATAAGCACAAGTAAGCACACCATATAGCCTATGTAGAAACTGCATATAACAGACAAAGCAAGGGATATTATATACAGAGAGAACTTGTTTTCTCTTAGCACTGCCAGAACGCCTGCGATAACCAAGGGCACAATCGCCACTGTATCAAGCCACATCATATTCCAGTAGTAACCCAGCACATATGCACACAGAGCATACATCAGAGAAAAAGTCACCAGCGATAGGTCGTTGCGTCTGAACACCTTCCTGAGCAGTACAGCAAAGGACATTCCTGCAATACCTGTTCTGAGTGCAACCGTACCTGCAAGGAATGCCGCAAGCCACGGAGTGCCCGAGGGTACAAATACAGAGAGCAGATACAACGGGCTTGCCACATAGTTTGCGATAATACCAAGGAAGTTTGCTCCTCCGCCTGTATTCCAAGAATACAGCACAGACGCCCCCTCCTTGAGCATACGCTGATACTCTGTCAGAAACGGATAATACTGATGCCAGGCATCAAAAGTTGGAATCATTCGTTCCCCAAAGGGAAAGTAGTTTTTCACAGCAAAGACCAACGCCATTATAGCCATCGGAGCTAAGAAAGACAGAATAATAAATATATTTCTGTGCAAAAAGTCTCTCAGCTTTTTGACGGCTCCCTTTACGCCTACAGAAGCTGTCATACACAAGCCTCCCAATCTGTTAGAATTTACATAAACCATTATACATTGGTACTGCTCTTATGTCAAAGAATATAAGAGATTTTTACCTGTTTATGTATTGACCTTAATTTATGTGATGGTATAATTAAATCAGAGGAAACTCTGCAAACAAAATATAAAACCAAAAGGAGAACATAAAATGAAAAAGACCGTACTCAGAGAATACGCAAAGCTTCTGGCAATAAAAGGCGTTAATGTACAGAAGGACCAGGAGGTTGTCATCGTCGCCGAGCTTGACCAGCCCGAATTTGTAAAGATGCTGGTTGAGGAATGCTACCGCGCAGGTGCAGGCAAAGTTACTGTTGAGTGGAGCTATCAGCCCCTGAGAAAATTAAGCGTTAGATATCAGAAGGAAAAGGTCCTCTCCCGTGTTGAGGATTGGGAGATTGAGAAGATGAAGCACAGAGCAAAGACTCTGCCTGCTATGATTTATCTTGAGAGCGAGGATCCTGACGGACTCAAGGGCATCAATCAGAAGAAAATGGCAAAGTGCCTTGGTATCCGCCGCGGTGTGTTCAAGCCCTACAGGGACGAGATGGACAACAAGTACCAGTGGTGTATAGCCGCTGTTGCAGGCAAGGACTGGGCAAAGAAGGTGTTCCCCGGTGAGCGTTCGTCCGTAGCAGTTGAGAAGCTGTGGGAGGCTATCCTTTACACTTCCCGTGCACAGGGCGACGGCATCAAAAACTGGGAGGAACACAACGAAGACCTTAAAAACAGATATGAATATCTGAACTCCCTCTCAATCACAGAGCTTCACTACACATCATCAAACGGCACCGACCTGACTGTCGGACTTCTGCCTCAGGGCAGATTCCTGGGCGGCAGCGAGACCCTCCTTAATTCCGATGTTGAGTTCAACGCAAACATCCCCTCAGAGGAGGTTTTCACCTCTCCTGACAGAAACCGTGCTGACGGTGTAGTATATGCTTCAATGCCTCTGTCCTATCAGGGCGCACTTATCGAAAACTTCTGGTTTAGATTTGAAAACGGCAAAATTGTAGAAGCTCACGCAGAGAAGGGCGAGGAGCTCCTTAACTCTATCCTCGACACCGACGAAGGTGCACGCTACCTTGGCGAATGTGCTCTTGTGCCCTATGACTCCCCTATCCGCAACTCAGGTATTCTGTTCTATAACACTCTCTTTGACGAGAACGCCGCCTGTCACCTTGCTTTTGGTGAGGGATTTTCTGCCTGCGTCAAGGACTACGAAAAGTACACTCTGGAGGAAATCAGAGAGCTTGGTATCAACAACAGTATTGTCCATGTGGACTTTATGATTGGCACAAAAGACCTGTGCATAACTGCTAAAACCTCAGACGGCACACAGGTGCAGATATTCAAGGACGGCAACTGGGCGTTCTGATATAAGTATATAAATTGATAAGGAGGTAGTAAAATGAGAAAATCCAAGAAATACATCGCTATAGCTTTAGCAATACTTCTGTTGATTCTTTCTGTTTTTTCTGCCTATAGTGCACCTGCTCCCACACAGATTCATATGTCGGTACTGGGCGACTCCATTGCCTCGGGTTATGGGCTTGAGGATATATACAACAGCTACAGTGCCTTGATTGCAAAGGAGAAGCACTATGCTCTGAGCAACGATGCAGTCCCGGGACACACCACCGCAGACCTGCTGTGGGTTGTGTGTCACGATGAGATAGCAAGGCAGGGGCTTGAGGTTGCAGACCTTGTAATAATCTCTATCGGAGGCAACGATATTCTCCGTCTTCTCGGAGACTCCGACACTGCTGTGCTGATTGATATTATGAGCAACGGCACAAACTCGGAATATGTCAGAAAGGCAGTAGACAACGCCAAGGAAAAACTCCTGTTCTCTTGTATGGAAATCCGCTCCCTGAATCCTGATGTTTCCATTATACTCCAGACTCAGTACAATCCCCTTTATGCTCACGAGCAGTACAAGCAGCTGGCTCCGCTGGCAGATACTCTGTCCCCCATATTCACCGATATTATAGCCCATGTATCAGACCAGCTTGACAACATCCGCGTTGCTGATATATACACAGCCTTTGATAATTATTACAAAGAGATGCAGGATTACAACATAATTCAGTCTGACGGCATACACCCCTCTGAGCAGGGTCACGCCCTGATTGCTCAGGTAATACTCAAGGAGATAGCAACTCTTGAGGAGGAGGGACTTGTGCCCAAGGCGGCAAGTCAGTATTACCTCCTTGGCGACCCTGACGCATCAGGCAGGGTTACTATCTCAGATGCTACACTGATTCAGAAGTATCTTGCAAAGCTCGTGGTGTTTAAGGACGGCGTAGTCCGTCTGTGTGCTGACACAGACGCAGACGGTATCGTTACCGTAAGAGACGCCACCGCAATCCAGAAGTACCTTGCAGGGCTTACCCCCGAGTCACAGATTAACACCCTGATTCCCTATTCACCCTGAAAAATCAGATTAACACAAGCCTCCTGACTCACTGAGCAGGAGGCTTTTCTTGTGTGCGTAATCTTCACTGATAAAAGTTTCAGGCTAATCAATTAGAAATTATATTGACAATACCCGTCTAATGGTCTAAACTAATAATATAGAAATCACTCACAGGAGGTAATATTATGAAGAAAGCTTTTGCATTTTTACTTGCTATGTTACTGAGTATAGCCGCATTTGCAGGGGCTATGCCCGCAAGTGCCGCATCAGTTGACACATTAGCTCCCCTCTCGGTCAAGACAGACACGGCTCCCATAGGCGATTACTTTGAGCCTTGCTACGATGAGCCGCTGGAGGTGTTCTACACTCTGTACGGAGACGCAGATATGGACGACACCGTTACAATCAAGGATGCCACCCTTATCCAGAAAGCAATTGCTCAGCTTGTGACAATGGAGCAGGAGGCAATGTACCTTGCAGATGTTACAGGTGACCTCTACATAACCATCAACGATGCCACCGCAATTCAGAAGTACATTGCAGGGGTAGAAGCCTTCTTCCCTGTTTTCACAAAGTATACTATCCCCGAGGGTAGCAAAAAAACAACCTACTCCTGTTCAGGTTCGGGTTATGCAGAAATTGAATTCACCATCACAGAACCAGATTTGTATTACATCGGCTACGGTTTCGGGTCGAAAGCACAACTTCAGGCAATTCTGTGTGATGAAAACGGATACTATATTACTACAGGATTCAGCAGATCTTTTGCTGAAAGATTTCCTTTTGGCTCAGGTCCCATGTTTCTGAAACACCTTGATTGCGGAACATACAAAATTCTCATTTACACAACAGGTGACGCCGGTTATTCTGATCAGGAAATCACCATAAGTGTTGCCAAGGATTTTCTAAAAATCGATAAAGAATCTGCTATGCCGCTACTGACAGGCGAAACCTTCATACATAAATCCACAAGCAAGGATGATATTATGAAGGTGTACAAAATCAGGAACGATACAGATACAGATGACGCTCTCATCTTCAAAGCAGTCGCAGAAGAAAATCTGTATGTCTATATCTTCTCTGAAGATCTTGAATGTCTGGGATTTTTTGGTGAAGCTGAGGAAAAAGCCTCCGTTATACTTGATGCTTCCCATCTGAAAGAAGACGAGTATTACTATGTACTTGCTTATGCAGGTGTAGATATCTCAATCACATTGAGCCTTGACACCATGACACATCACCTTCTAAAAAACAGCACCCACCTTGAGTACAATACTCCTGCCGTTATAACCACAGAATCTTACGATTACCTTAATATGCAAGACTATTGGGGAACAGGAAATTACAGCAACAAGGTTTTCGACTTTACCCCTGCTTACAACGGATACTTCAAATTCTCAGTAGCAACCTCTTTCACAACAACAACCTCTGACCCCTTAACTATGAACCTTACGGTATGTGACAAAAGAGTACTGAACTATGACGAAAACAGTATTCTAGGTACCAAAACCATGGTTTTTGAAAAATCAGGCACTGACTATGTAACTGCTTATCTGGAAGAAGGCAAAACCTACTATATCTACAGTCCCATTATAGCACCCAATGCTCTTCACTCAATTACTGTCACAGTTTCTGCATGCACACAGGAAGAACACCTGCAGTCGGGCTCAGAGCCTCCCAAGCCCATTGAAATCCCCGAGGCTGAGGATATATTTGTAGGAGATACCAAAACCCTCAACATCAGTGCCGAGGACGGAGAAATCATCTATAGATTTGTTCCTGCCTCTGCAGATGAGCTTATCTTCTACTCAGAGGGCAACGGCGACCCATGGATAAGCATTTATGACAGCTACGGCAATTACATTGCCTATGAGGACGATATCTTCTACCAGGAGGGCAAGCTCAACTTTGCCCTGTACGGATATGTGGACGCAGGCGAGACCTACTATATCGGCGTTGCCTGCCATGACGAGGCTAAAACAGACATCAAGTTCTCTATAATCAAAGAAAAAGATTATATTTACGAATAATCCTATATTACACACTAAAACCCCTGTGAAATTCACAGGGGTTGTCTTTTACATTTCAGTTTTAAGAAAGGAACAGCATCATCAGAGGCATTGTAGCTATGCTGAGTATTGTACCGAGCAATACACAACTGCCTGCTGTCTCCTGTCCTTTGCCTGCCAGCTCTGCGTAATTCAGCACATTGCTTGCTACAGGACAGCAGAAAAGTATAAAGGAAAGCTGTTTGATAAACTCATCCACAGGCAGGAAGTACACCAATGCAAATATCACAAGAGGGACTCCCATCTGCTTGATAAGTATAACGGCATACTGCCTTAAATTGCAGAATATTTCCTTAAACGCCGCTGTGCCCAGCCTCATTCCAAGGATTGTCATACACAGAGGAGTTGATATTTTGCCTCCCAGTGACACTGCCTCTGACAAAAGTGAGGGAAGCTTTATGCTCAGCACAAAGAGCACAAAGGCGGCAATGAATGAAAGAGTTGAGGGATTAAGCAGAAGCCGCTTAGCCTGTATGTACTTTTTATCCTTTGTAAATATATACAGCACCAGAGTCCAGCACAGCAGATTCATTGCAAGTGTAAACACAAGGCAGTACACCGCCGCGTCAGACCTTTCAGGGAATAACCTTTCAACCACAGGGATTCCGAAGAATCCGCAATTACCCAGCACCATAGCTGTGTTATACACCCTATACCGCACATCCTCTGTACTGCGTTTTCTGAAAATGAAGTAGAACAGCATCAAAAGCCCAAGCTGACCTATAAGCGCTACAAGGAAGAATATTCCCAGATTCCCAAGCAAATCAGGAGAGAAATCAGCCTTGTCAAAGGAGTAGAAGGTCAGACAGGGCTGACATACATACAACAGCACCTTAGCAAAAGCAGAGATTGAGTCCTTGCTCACAAGCTTTGACTTCATAAGCAGAAAGCCCGGTACTGCATACATCAGCAGAAGTGCCACAGAGGACACCGTAGTTGTAAATATCATAAAATCACCGCCAGTATTGTACCACGGATTTCGCTTTGATACAACAGGAAATTTCTCTTTGTCAGCATAAGTTATACTATTAAACCTGCACATATTATGGTAAAATAAAAATATACAAATTTTTTGCAAAAAAACGCAACCAAATAATTTTAACGCTGTCATTAATAGTGACGGATGAATATAAGGAGCACACAATGGACGATAGTAAAATCATTGAGCTATATTGGCAACGCAACGAAAAAGCAATTGAAACCACCGCGAAAAAATACGGCTCATACTGTATGAAAATATCCTACAATATTCTGTCCGACCTGTCTGACTCTGACGAGAATGTCAATGATACCTATATGCAGGCGTGGAAGTCAATCCCCCCTGCACGGCCCGACTCCCTGATGGCATATCTGGGCAAGCTTGCACGCAATCTGGCACTTAACAAGCTGAAGGCAAGAAATGCACAAAAGCGTAGTGCTGACAGCACAAGTGTCTCACTTGATGAGCTTGACCTGTACACTCCCTCGGGTGTAAACATCGAGGACGAAGCAGAGATGGCTCAGCTGAGCCGATGTATCTCAGATTTTCTCTATACTCAGAAGGAGGACGCAAGAAATGTATTTGTGTGCAGGTACTTCTACTGCGACAGCATAGAGGACATTGCACAAAGATTCAGCTTCAGTCAGAGCAAGGTAAAATCCATGCTAATGAGGACAAGAGAGAAGCTGAGAGACTACCTGTTGAAGGAGGGATATGATTATGGCAAATGAAGTAATGGCAAAGGCGATAACAGGCATTGACGACCGGCTCATTATTGATGCACACAGTGCAA
Organism: Ruminococcus sp.; assembly: GCA_017473775.1. Classification (GTDB taxonomy): domain Bacteria; phylum Bacillota; class Clostridia; order Oscillospirales; family Acutalibacteraceae; genus Ruminococcoides. The sequence goes on along the minus strand of JAFUJH010000003.1, from coordinate 30,121 downwards.
AAAGCAAAAAGCGAAACTTCCGCCCATTGTACAGCATCGGTGCTGTAGCGGTTTGTCTGGTGCTTATATTCACAGCAGTGTTTGCCCTGTCACCAAAAGGCACACAGGTTTATATGTATTCTGACAAAATAACCTCTACCCCCTGTGCGGTTACCTCGCCTCTGTCCCTTGCATCAAGCTCACAAAGGTCTCTGAATATGGCACTGACCCTGCCCCTTGAGCTGAAGCTCTCAGCTCAGACAACAATCACCTGCTCTCAGGGTGCCATAGATATATACCACAAAGGCACAGACAGCCTGATTCACTCAGGGGACTCGTACACAGCACAAGAGGATGTAAATCTTGTCTGGATAATTGAGGAGCCTCACACCGACAAAGTCTACACCCTGACACTCACGGGTAAGGACACGCTGATTCTCAACCTTGAATTCGACGAGACTCAGAACAACTGGATGATTTTTATTGAAAAATAAAAATATAAAAATTTTTTTAAAACAAAGGAGAAACACATCATGAAAAGAATTTTCGCAGTACTTATGGCAGCAATGCTCATGCTCTCTCTGGTAGCATGCGGCGGCAACACAGGCACAACAACCGAGCCCACATCCACAATCGCATCCCCTGTTGAGATTCTCAACACTGTATGGGCAACCTACGCTGAGGACGAGAAGTTCCCTGCAGCAGGAGGCGATATGACAGAGGAGAATATGAATATGGAAGGCCCCGGCGTATACGGTCTTGCAGACACAGAGGCTCTTGACGCTACTCTCGGTTTCCCTGCAGCATCTGTCTCTAAGATTGACAGCGCAGCTTCCCTTATGCACATGATGAACGCTAACACCTTCACCTGCGGTGCATATCACCTTGTAAACGCTGCTGACAAGGACACTGTTGTTTCTGAGCTCAAGACAAACATCACCGGCAGACAGTGGATGTGCGGCTTCCCCGACAAGCTGGTTATCGTAGCTGTTGAGGATTACCTTGTTTCTTACTTCGGCAACGGTGAGATTGTTGACAACTTCACAGCAAAGCTCACAACATCCTACACACAGGCAACTGTAGTATGCGAGGAGTCCCTCGTATCATAAGCTGCCACCAATAACAACTAACTAAAAATTCAAGAGCGGAGCAAAACTATGTTATTCTCAAGTATTCCCTTCCTGTTTTACTTTTTACCAATCGTAATACTGCTTTATTTTGCAGTACCCAAGAAGCTGAAGAATTTGGTTTTGCTCCTCTCAAGCCTGTTTTTCTACGGCTGGGGTGAGCCCAGATTCTTAGTCTTTATGCTTGTTTCTATATTACAAGGATATATATTCGGACTTCTCATAGAAAAACACCAAGGCACGAAGCGGTCAAAAGTGTTTTTGGCCGCTTCTGTTATTTTCTCTCTGGGGCTTTTAGGCTACTGCAAATATGCAGACTTCTTTATTACTAACTTCAACGCCTTAACAGGAATGTCTGTTCCTCTTTTAGGGATTGCACTTCCTATAGGAATCAGCTTCTACACCTTCCAGATTCTGAGCTACACTGTGGATGTTTACCGCAAGGATGTAGCGGCTCAGAGAAACCTCATTAATCTTGCGGCTTATATCGCAATGTTCCCTCAGCTTATTGCAGGTCCCATTGTCAGATACTCTGACATTGCTCTGCAGCTTGAGGAGCGTTCCCACAGCTTTGAGAAGTGTGCTGAGGGTATCAGACGCTTTGTACTGGGACTTGCTAAAAAAATCCTCATTGCAAATATCTTAGGTGAGCTTGTGGCAACCTTCAAGGCATCTGACGACAAGTCGGTGCTTTTCTACTGGATGTATGCCTTTGCATACCTGTTCCACATTTACTTTGACTTCTCAGGCTACAGCGATATGGCAATCGGTCTGGGAAAAATCTTTGGCTTTGACTTTATCGAGAACTTCAACTACCCCTACATCTCAGGCAGTATCACCGAGTTCTGGAGACGCTGGCACATCTCCTTAGGCTCTTGGTTCAGAGACTACCTGTACATCCCCATGGGCGGCAATCGCGTATCCACTCCCCGTCATCTGTTCAACATCCTTGTAGTATGGATGGCAACAGGCTTCTGGCACGGCGCCGCATGGAACTTCATACTCTGGGGACTTATGTTTGCAGTTCTCCTTATTATAGAAAAACTTTTCCTGCTGAAAGTGCTCAAGAAACTCAAGGTTCTTAACCACATTTATGTAATGTTCTTTGTAATCCTCAGCTTTGTGCTCTTTGACTCTCTGAGTATTGCCGATGCATTCCACAACATCGGTGCAATGCTCGGCGCAGGAGGTATCCCCCTTATATCCACCGAGGCTGTATATTACCTTAAATCCTACGCGGTTATTCTTGTTATCGGTGCAGTAGGCTCCACTCCCCTGCCCGCATACCTTGTGAACAAAGCAAAGACCCTCAAAGCAGGCACAATAGTTGTGAACATCTTAGAGCCTGTGTGCCTTGTAGGTCTGCTTACAGTATGCACGGCGTTTCTTATTGACGGCTCTTTCAATCCGTTTCTTTACTTCAGATTCTGAGGAGGGATGTTATAATGTCAGCAAAAATCAAAAATTTTGTCCTCGTAGGTCTGTGTACAGTATTTATCTTTGGTTTCCTTATCTGGGGACTTATTGCTCCCGACGGAGAGATATCAAAAAGCGAGCGCAGACCCCTTGCAAAATTCCCCACCCTGTCTGCAGATACAATCCTGTCAGGTGAGTTTATGACAAGCTTTGAGTCCTACACTCTGGACCAGTTTCCGCTGAGGGACAACTTCCGTACACTCAAGTCACTGACAGCTTTCTATGTATTCAATCAGCAGGACAGCAACGACATCTTTATTGCAGAGGGTCACGCCTCAAAGCTTGAGTACCCCCTCAACGAGGACTCAATAAATTACGCTACAGACCGCTTTCAGTATGTATACGACACATACCTTGAGGGCAACGCAGGCAATGTATACCTCTCTGTAATTCCCGATAAAAACTTCTTTTTATCACAGAAGAATAACTACCCTGCCATAGATTACAACGCTATGATTAACAAGGTTACAGAGAATATGCCCTATGCTCAGTACATTGATATAACAGACAAGCTCACCTTGTCTGACTATTACACCACAGACTCCCACTGGAAGCAGGAGGAAATCCTGCCTGTTGCACAGCATCTTGCTGAGAATATGGGTGTAAGCCTCAAGGGTGAATACACCGAGACTAAGGCGGAGACCCCCTTCTATGGCGTGTACTCAGGTCAGTCTGCACTGCCCCTGAAGGCAGACACCGTCACCTACCTTGAAAATGAATACACACAGAGCTACACTGTATACGACTTTGAGACAGACTCGTACATTCCTGTTTATGACACAGACAAACTCACAGGCAACGACCCCTATGAGATGTACCTTGCAGGGCCCAAGTCTCTCCTTGTAATAGAAAACCCCAAGGCAGAAACAGACAAAGAGCTGATTATTTTCAGGGATTCCTTTACAAGCTCACTGGCACCCCTTATGTGCGAGGGCTATTCAAAGGTAACTTTGGTGGATATCCGCTACATCTCCCCCGAAATGCTCAAAAACTTCATCACCTTTGAGGGTAAGGACATACTGTTTATCTACAGCACATCCGTCCTCAACAACAGTATTACAATTAAATAAGAATAAACGGCTCTGTTACCTAAAAAGGAAACAGAGCCGTTTTATAATATAAGCTAATCTATTACGAATATATCCTCATAAGATACATTCAGAATCTTCTTGATAAGAATCAACTCATCAATATATAGATGCCTTTGTCCGACTTCAATTTTTGCAACTGCACTTCTTGTAACATCACAGCCCTCAAGCTGGAGCTTTTCAGAAAGCATCTCTTGCGACAGGTGGGCTTTAATCCGCAGATTGCGAATATTCCTGCCTACCTTCTTTTCTATATCCACATTCATTGTCAATCACCTTTTGTGCTTATATAGGAGCAAAAGTTCTTGACAATATTATATTATGATGATATTATATTTATGCACCTATATAGGTGCAACACTAAAATTCAATATAAGTTACTTATTATTCGTTCTTCCTACGAGGTAATCCAGAGACACCTCATACAAATCTGCAATGCGGATAAGAATCTCAAGCTTAGGTTCTCTGGACATAAGCTCGTAGTTCTGGTATGTTTTTTCGGTAATATCACACAGGGTTGCAACCTGAATTTGTGTATATCCCTTTGCTTTTCTGCATTCTCTCAAACGCTCTGATAAAATAGTTCTCATCATATTCACCTACAATTGTTCTTGACAACATAAGTGTACTGAAATATAATGTTTTATATACCAACGATTGTTGGTGCTTGCCTTTATAATAGGGCAGATTATATAGGAGTGAGCTATTTGAAATTAAAAGATACTTGCTATCTGGAAGAGAATGGGGGTAACTTTGTAATTTTCCCTCTCCCCAAAAGCATTGACAACACAGATACGATAATCACTCTGGACGAAGCAGGTGTTTTGCTTTGGCAAGCTCTGCAAAAGGAGACCGCCGAAAGTGAATTGGTCGCAGTTCTTATGTCTCATTACGAGGTAGACGAAGCAACCGCAATACGATATGTAAAAATCTTTGTTTGTGAGCTTGTAGACAGTAAACTTATCGAAAATTTCCCGTAATATAATATGAACAGCTCAGTTTTCATAATCGGAAACTGAGCTGTTTTTCTTTTCTTAAAATTATTCAATTACAAGCTCTACGGGACAGTGGTCCGAGCCGAAGATGTCCGAGTGGATTTTTGCACTTTTCAGTCGGTCACGAAGCACTCCCGAGGTTACAAAGTAGTCAATACGCCAGCCTGCGTTCTTCTCTCTTGCGTGGAATCGGTATGACCACCAGGAGTACGCACCCTCTAAATCAGGGTAGAAATGACGGAAGGTGTCAATATAGCCTACCTGTAAAACACACGAGAACTTTTCTCTCTCCTCATCGGTGAAGCCTGCATTCTTGCGGTTTGTCTTGGGGTTTTTCAGGTCTATCTCCTTGTGTGCCACATTAAGGTCGCCGCAGTAAACCACAGGCTTTTTCTCCTGCAGGGTGTTGATATAGCACAGGAAGTCCTCCTCCCACTTCATTCGGTAATCAAGGCGTTTCAGCCCGTCCTGAGAGTTAGGCACATACACAGTGATAAAGTAAAAATCCTCATACTCCAGTGTAATCAGCCTGCCCTCGTGGTCGTGCTCGTCAATGCCCATTCCGAAGGTAACAGACAGAGGCTCTGTCTTTGCGAAGATTGCAGTGCCTGAGTAGCCCTTTTTGTCCGCATAGTTCCAGTAGCAGTGGTAACCCTCGGGGGCAAAATCAATCTGCCCCTCCTGCAATTTTGTCTCCTGCAGGCAGAAGATGTCTGCATCCAAGGTATTGAATATCTCCTCAAAGCCTTTAGTCATAACCGCTCTGAGTCCGTTTACATTCCAGGATATAAATTTCATTATATTTCTCCTTAACACTGTATAGGCTCCCTCACTGAGGAAATTCCCCTGATAGGGGAAATGTCTGCGAAGCAGACAAAAGGGTTGCCGTCTTCGCAGAAGAGCTGGATTTTGCCAACGGCAAAAGACTGAGGGAGTACCGCTTTACTCCTTTCGTCAAAAATCAAAGATTTTTGCCACCTTCCTCACAGAGAAAGGCTTTTATCCGCCGTAGGCGCTGTAAAGAGCACTGTAGATACCGCCTTTTGCAAGAAGCTGTTGATGAGTACCCTGCTCTGCAATGCCCTCTTTGGTAATAACAAAAATGCGGTCGGCGTTCTTGATAGTTGTAAGCCTGTGGGCAACTGTAATGGTAGTTCTGCCTTTTGACAGCTTCTGCAGAGACTTCTGCACAAGGAACTCGCTTTCGTTATCAAGTGCTGAAGTCGCCTCGTCCAGAAGCAAAATGGGAGGATTCTTCAGGAATACTCTGGCAATGGATATTCTCTGTTTCTGTCCGCCTGAGAGCTTGACGCCTCTCTCGCCTACATATGTGTCGTAGCCTTCGGGCAATTCCATAATAAAGTCGTGAGCACCTGACAATTTCGCCGCCTCGATAATCTGCTCTTTTGTAGCACCGGGGGCACCGTACTCGATGTTATCATACACACTGCCTGAGAACAGATACACATCCTGCTGAACAACGCCTACGCTTGAACGGAGGGATTTGAGTGTAGCCTTGCGGATATCTGTGCCGTCAATGGTAATCTCTCCCGAGTCAGCCTCATAGAATCTGGGGATAAGTGAGCAGATTGTGGTTTTGCCGCCGCCTGATGGGCCTACAAGTGCCACATTCTCACCGGGCTTTATCTTGAAGCTTACATTCTGCAGAACATCCTCGTTGTCCTCAGAATAGCTGAAGGTAACATCTCTGAACTCAATCTCACCCCGTATATTCTCAAGGGGCTGTGCATCCTGTGCATCCTTAATCTCAGGCTCGGTGTCTATAATCTCAAAGAATCGCTCTATACCTGTCATACCTCGTTGGAACTGCTCTGCAAACTCTACAATCTTGCGGATGGTTGCAAAGAGGGTGGTAACATACAGCAGATATGCCACAAAGTCGGGTGAGGAGATTGTGCCCCTGAGCATAAACAAAGCACCGGCCACTACAACCACAATGTACATAAAGCCCTCAAAGAATCGGGTAGAAGCCTGAAATCCGCCCATATACTTGTAGTTCTTTGCTTTTATATTCAGGAATCGGCCGTTACCTTCTCTGAACTTTTCTTCCTCAATACCCTCGTTTGCAAAGGACTTTACCACACGGACACCAAGCAGGCTGTCCTCAACTGATGCGTTAAGCTCGCCCAACTCCTTACGCTGAGTGCGGAAGCCCTCACGCATACGCTTGTTGAAGTAATAAAGCACCAGTATCATAGGAGGAATTACCGCAAACACAATCAGCGTCAGCGGTACGCTCATAGTGCAGAGTATAGCAAAGGAGGCTATAATCTTGATGCCTGCAATGAAGAATTCCTCGGGACAGTGATGTGCAAACTCTGTAACATCAAACAGGTCATTAGTGATTCTGGACATAAGCGTGCCTACCTTGGTATTATCGTAATACTTAAAGGGCAGAAGCTGAAGATGAGAGAACAAATCCCGTCTCATATCGGTTTCAATCCTTGCACCCATAACATGGCCTGTGTTAGCCATATAGTAGTACGCGGCGGCGTCGATAATCCGCAGTATAAGATACGCAGCCCCCAAGATAAGCACATAATTAACTGTGAGCTCAAGCCCTGAGCCGCCAATACGGGTGGTAATCTCGCGGACAATAAGAGGCAATAAAAGCTCACATATAGTAGTCAGGGATGCACACAGCAAATCCTTTATCATTATGCCCAAATACTTTTTGTAATAGGGCATAAACCGTTTAAGCCTTGAGGGCTTTTTATCTTTATTTCTCATATTTACCTCACCTTATTCATCCTTGTTGTTATCTTCTTTATTCTGTCTGTTCTTATATTCTGAGCGGTAAGAAAAGAACGCCACAACCCCCAGAAGTGCCGACAGCCCTACAAACCCCAGCCCAAACCACAAATCCTTATAAACAAAGAACAGCACTGCGATTCCAAGGCACATCACACTGAGGAACACCGTGTAGGCGTTGACGCCCTTCTCTGAGCTTTCTCGGCGTTTCTGACGCTTTTCCTCCATATCCCTGAGGGCAGAATCATCCTCCATCATCCGCTTGAATTTTTCTTTCATATATATCCCTCCAAAAGCACAGCTGTCATAAACAAATCAATCAAGCATATATAATAATATGTTACTACAACCAAGGCTTAATTTCAAGTTTTCAGGCAAATCATAATTTATCGACACAACATTCCGCAAACAATACCAACCCATATCCGAAAATTAGGAATTATTACATATTCTTTTTAATTACAGGCTCAATATCTTTAGTCAAACTGCAAGAACTTACCCTAAAAGCTTGTTTTTTGCTGTTATTTGTTGTATAATCACTTCAACAGTTTAACGCACTAACTCGTTACTGAATAATTTTTATCAAAGGAGATTTCACTATGGATAACATGAATAACAATGTAAATGTAGAGCCCGCATACAACGCAACACCCCAGGCTCCTGCACAGGACAACTCTATGAAGGCTATGATTTTCGGTATTATCGCTCTGGTTCTTTCCGAGCTCGGTATTCCCGGTCTTATCTTTGCTATTCTTGGCAAAAAGGAAGCAGCAAAGTATGCAGCATCTTTCGGTCAGCTTACAGGCAAAGCAAAGGTTGGCTCAATCCTCAGCAAAATCGGTTTCATTCTTTCCATTGTAATGACCGTATTCTGGGTACTCTACTTCATTATTATCGTAATCATTGCAGGTGCTTCCGTAGCATACTATTAATATAAGTCAGGCTTAATCGCTCACTTTCATGGCGAAAGCATTTACTTAATAAACAAAATACCGCAAAAACCACACGCCCTTGCATCTTTACCTGCAAGGGCGTTGTGCTATGCAAAACAAGCCTACACTCACCACGCCATAAACAAAGCCGTCAGCTGATAACTGACGGCTTCTGTGTTTTATCTTATTATTTCTGCTCTGATGAAGTATCCAAAGCATCACTGTTCTTTGCACCAACGCGGATAAACGCCTTGCCCTGCTCCAGAAACACCTCCTGCTGAAGGGGTGTAAGCGCACGGAATACACGGAGCAAATCGTCCTCCTTGTGAGACTTTGCCTTACCTGTGCGGAAATCCAGCAGATAGTCGGCAGACACCTCAAAGTACTGTGCCAGACGCTTGAGCGTGTCAAAGTCAGGCTCGCTGGTGCCCTGCACATATCCGCCTAATGTAGATACAGCAATATGCAGGTCCTTGGCAAGCTGTTTCTGTGTGAGTCCTCGCTCCTCAATGAGCAATCTTAATATATCCGAAAATGTCATTTTTATCAACTCCGTCTTTTATTGTAAATGAAAAGATGAAGATATGTTTCAAAAAACGAGATATTCGTATCATACACCAGTATTCAGTTTTATTATAAAGCAAAGCTCACACAAAAATTGCCGAAATTCAGGTCACATTTTCGATGCAAAATCCTCTCCGTCACACAAAGAAACACAGGTCTATTTCATATTATATTGATGACCGCCAACACTCAGGGTGTCATTATCCACCCACTGCAAGGTGACGGACTCGTACTCCCACCACTCGCCAAAGTAAACGGTTTCCTTAGCCTTATGAATAGTAAATAAGCCAAAGTCAACTCTGAGTAAATTATCTGTAACATACACAACTGTATCACCACCCAAGGCTCCTTGGTCAGAAGCCACAAGCTCCGCTGTATATCTGCCTGTGGGAGAATCCACCGACTGCACAACTGCGTTTTCTCCGAAGCCTGAAAACACAATAATAATGAAAGATAAAAATGTCAGCAAAACGGCAAACACACCTGCTATTACTGACCTTGTTATCCCCTTTTCCAAAGGCTTTATAAACTTAACTGATACAAATATTGCAACTGCAGATACCGCCATCAGTGTTCCGATTACAACCGCATTATGAGCTCTGTTATACTGAGGAGTTCCTGTAAACAAACATACAGCCCAATTGAGGATAGACATAAAGAGAGCTACTGTCAATAGTATTCTGTCTGCCCTTGAAGCTTCCTTGCTCTCAAGCCCGATCATCAATACTGCAAGTAGCCCGCTGAGCAGTAAATGCAACACCACCCACAAAGGATAACTGCGTATATCAAAGGTAAAGCCTGTCAGCGCAGTTATGATAATTGACAAGGGGGTAAATGCGTTCGCTACACAGAAGAAGAAGGCAAGCACAGTAAACATCTTAGGGTCAGGAGTTTTTCTCTGCTTCATTCTTTCTTTGCCGATAAGCTTGCCGTATTTATCTGCAAAAACAGCCGAAAAAATGCACAGGATAATGCTTATGGGGATTCCATACAGTACACCGTTAAATCCGAAATCTGTGTAATCATCCAAACACGAAAAACCGTAGTGTCCCACCGCCCAGACATATCCGACAATTATAAAGGTTAGTGTGCACAGAGAGGACACAAGTGAAAACTTGTCTCTGTCACGATACAGTCTGATAAAATACCAGTTAATAATCGACAACATAAATCCGGTTGCAGGCACAATCAATCCCGTTGCCCAGAAGCCGTTATTAATATCAGAATCCGATGCCTCTATTGTTACACCGAAAACTATCAGTAAAAAGGACAAGAGCTGAAGCACCGCCTGAAGTATGGACGCTTTCCACACAGATACTCTCTTTATAGATTCATCTGATGATATCCTTTCTGTTACCTCCTGCACAGGCTCTGACGCCTTCATAAGCCGTAGAAGCCCTTTGCACTCGTCACAAAGCTCCAAGTGCTCCTCTACAAGCTCTATGCTTTCATCACTGAGACAGCCGTCAATATAAAGGGGAATCAGGTCTCTTATTATATTGCAATTCATATTTTCTCCTCCAATCTTTCCATTATCTTTTGCTTTGCACGGTAGAATGTGACCCTTGCCCAGCTTTCGCTTTTATGAAAAGCAAGGCTTATTTCTTTAAACGATAAGCCGCCGAATACTGACAGCAGGAAAACTTCTTTGTAAGGAGTCTGTAATCTGTTAACACAGTACATACATTCCTGAGTCAGAAACTTTGTCTCCACCTTATCCGCTGTATCCTCAGCTGACAAGGTATCCTGTTCCAAAGAGGTTTCAAATCTTTTGTGATTTTTATACCACGCAAAGTACAGATTCTTTGCAATACTGCACAGCCACGCTACTGCCTTTGCATCATCCCGAAGCTTTGCGATATTCACAAAAGCACGATAGAAGGTCTCCTGCGTAAGCTCCTCAGATAGAGAAGAATCCTTGCTGAGACTAAACAGATACTTGAAAATTAAGCTGTAGTATTCTTTATAAAGCCCCTCTATATCAGCCACACTCTCACCGCCCTTCATATATAAGATTACAAAAGAGAAAATTCGTTACAAACTTTTTATCCCCTACAAAAAGAAGCAGTTGTAGTAAACTGCTTCTTTTGTGATTATGTGTTCTGATTTCTTTTTTTGAGCTGTTCGGCAACCATTGCCTCAAGGCCGCCTTTTTCCTTTTTGTTCTGGAACTTCTGAGAAAATTCTGCTTTCTTCTGCTCCACGCTCTTTATCATAAGCTCGAGGCTTCGTGCCTTGTCCTTATCCTTTTTCACATGTTTACCTCTGTTGTAGTGGTCGCTGAGCAGACGCAGTCCATTAATAAGCAAATCGCATCCCTCAGTGAATCCCTCGTTCTTTTTGTCAAGGTAAGCACTCATAAGCTCACGGGACTGTTCATCAAGGTAACGCTTCGCAAACATCAGGAACTCCTCACCGAATTCTACATCAAGATACAAAGCGCCCTTGCTTTCTTCCACAAGATACTCACGACCGATGGAAACAACCGAATTCCACAGGGTCATATCAGACTTGAGTGTTTTCTCAAAATAGTAGAAAACATGGTCTTTGTCTGGGTTCTTATTTACTCTGTCAATTGCAAGTTCAACCGCGTAAGAATAGTAATAAACAGCATCGATTTCATCCTCACCTGCAAGAGAAAACAACAGCTGGAAGCTCTTGAGAGCCTTGTCGCGGTTGGCAAACTTCTCGCCGCCCAGCACCCATGACTCTGCACTGCACAGCTCCTTGATGCAATCAATATCGCCATGCTCTGCACCTTTGTGTGCAAGGCTGTAGACAATCTCGTCCAGCTCTCTGTGGTTAGGTTTTCTGCCTGCTTTTGAATTGGCTGTAACCAAAGCCTTTCTGCCCTCAAGGTTCATATCGAACATATCCAGAGCATCGTTTATCTTTTCAAGGTCGGGCTCTTTCTCTCCCCGCAAGCAGTAAATTATCCTCAGTTCTGCCTCGTTGCACTGATAGAAGCACGCCTCGCGAAGATACTTGATTTTATCGTAAAGAGTAATAGTCTCTGACACAGCGATATCCTTTGCGATATGCTTCATTGTATAGGGGTGGTTTCGTTTGACGGCCTTGAACATATATTCAATCGCCTTGTGCTCGTCCATCTCTACACCCTTGCCATAGTAGTAGCAAAGTCCCACACGCCTGTAGGGAAGTCCGGACTTGGTCTTACCCTCGTCGGCAGCCTTCTCTGCCTGACAATAGTAGTCCCACGCCTTGGGGTAGTCCTCCATGTCCCAGTAGTAGATTCCGCCAATATAACAAAGGGACAGGTAATCTCCCAGATTGGCGGCTTTCTCAAAATATTTGAGAGCTTGCTCCAAATCCTTATCCACAAACCTGCCGTTTTCATAGGCTCTGCCCAAGGTACGGAATGCTCTGGGGAACAGGTATTCTGATGAGCTCAGTGCATACATAAGAGAAAGTCCGTAATCCTTCTCAAAGCATTCGCCGTACTGATATCCGTAGGACATAAAGTACATAGCCGCAGGGTCGCCGTTATCGGCGGCTTTACGCCACCACTGATACGCCTTCTCCTTATTGGCAGGGAGCCCCCACTTGCCGTCGTAGATGCTGTCGCCCAGATAGGTCATAGCCAGCACACTGCCTTCGTCAGCGGCTTCCTCCATTTCCTGCAGATACCGCTTTCTGCCGTTTTTGTCTGATTCTATCATCAGTGCCGCATACAGGTACTTTGCGTCAACACTGCCCTTATGCTTGCCTACTGTATAGTAGAACTCCGCTTTTTTCAGGTCTTTTTCTGTCTCTATGCCAAGCTCATACGCCATACCTAGAAGCACTGCGTTCTCTGCCACAAAGCACTTTGAATACTGACTTTTCTTCTCACAAGCTAAAAGCTCCTTGATGAGCTTGGTCTTGGTTGCAGGGATAAAGTACCTCTCTGCATGGAAGGGAGAATCATCCTGAGCTGATTGCTTGGCTCTGGGGACCTCTGCGTAGCCCTCTGCAAAGGTTCTCTTTATATCCTCAGCCAGCTCCTCCTCGTCATCATCTGTCCACATTATGTAGTGGGTGTTCTGGATTACAAGCTTGACGCCTGCAGGAATATCTGTATTCTCCAGCCAGATTGCGATAATCTTCCGCTTCTCTGACATAGCAAACTCCAGCTCGTGGAGACACCAGTCACTATGGACAGATGCCTGTGACACCACAAAGACAAAGTAATCGTTCTTGAGAATACTCTCTGCAATAACACTGAAGTAATGCTCTCCGCCACGCAGATTGCTGTCGTACCAGACCTGCACCTCGGGCACTGCCTTCAGTGCTGTTATAATTTTCTTAACCTGCTCAATATCCGAATGAGCATAGCTTACAAATACATCCTTACTCATTTTCTGACTCCTCACAGGCGGAAACCGCCCTGCTGTATATAAATAAATTATATCTGTATCTGCCCCTGTTATCAAGATAAAAGTAAAAGTTTTTGTATATTTCACTGCGAAAAAGCACCCCTGCGGTCTCCCACAGAGGTGCTCTGAAAAGTATTGTATTATCAGCCAAAGAGTTTCTTTGCGTAGTAGCTGTAAACTATCGCTGACTGAGCAAGCTCCTGAGCATCGGAGGATTTCTCTGCTGTTGCCTTGCAGTAGTCTGCAAAGCTGTAGGAGATAACCCCTGTGCACAGGCTCTCGCCTGATGCAGTGTATACAACAGACACATAGATTGTCTCGTCCATATCCTGTGCCGATATGCCGCTGATGCTTGCTGTGTATGCTCCGCTTGCATCCTTAGTCATTGTGATGATGCCTGTAGCATTGCTTGCAGTAAGGGCAGATGCATTATTGTAACCATCGCTGCTCCAGTAGTAGAGAAGCACATCGCCCTGTGCACCGCTTGCAATGAAGTTATAGTTAACTGTAAAGGTATCATCCGCAAATGACATAGTGGGATAAATCAGGGCACCAACAGCAGTCTTTGCAAAGGCGGATGCCTTTGTGCTGTCTGCTACTGATGAATCCTGCACCATTGAGGCACTGTACTTCTTCACAAGTGCTCTGTGCTCAGCATCAAGACCTGCGTTTGCAAGCTTCTCGGTGTTATAGCCGAAGTAGAGCTGTGCCTGTGTACTGAAGTTGAGAAGGGCTACCATATATGCCTTCTGCTCCTTGGAGGATGCAGGGGTTCTGAGAATCTTGTTAGCGTAATCCACGCCGTTGACACTGAGCATATCACTGTATACATATGTACCGTCATCGAGGATTGCGTAAATCCTGAAGTATACTGTGTCACCCAACTCCATAGGATGAATGTTATTTGTTCTTACAACAAGATATCTGCCGTCGGCTGTTGCACCCTTGATAACCTGAGTGGGAGCGTCGGACATATCATCGCCGAAAATCTCGATTCCCATATTCTCATAGGCAACATCCATATTGCTTACTCTGAATCCTGCCTCGTAGCAGAGTCCATCCTCGTAGGAAAGACGGGCAAACTTGGGCAGAATCTCAGGAATCTGCAACTCCTCGGCTACATAGCTGAGAGTGAAGGTATCGTTGCCGTTGTAGTTAAGTGTGAAAGTAACCTGAGTGTTACCGGGGACAAAGAGCTTATCTGCAATAATGCCTGTGGCTGTGCTGTACAGAATAGCAAACTCTGTATCGTAGCCGACCCAACCGTTGGTCATATACCAGTCGGAGTTATCTGCAGTTTTAACTGCAACATAGCTATCCTCAGTAAAGGTGGCTGTCAGCTTTCCGTCGATGAACTTATATTCACCGATAGTCTGGGCATCCTCCTCGCAACCGTAGTTCGCACCATTGATAAAGCCGAACAGGTACATATCCTTGAGGGGCTTATCTATACCGCAGACTGCACACTTGCCTGCTTCGTAGATGTGGTCTGTAGCTTCGCCGCAGACTGTACAGTTACCTGCTGTGTCGTGCTTGTGATGCTCACAGGATACTACATCCGCAAGCAATGCCAGAGTATCGTTCTTACCTGAGAACAGTGTAAGCTTCAATGTTGTACCGCCGGGCAGGCAATGCAGACCTGCAACCTTACCGCTTGTAAGGTTATAAAGTGTTGCAGATGTACCGCTTGTGTCGCCCTGAGTCATATACAGCTTACCGTTTCCAAAGGTCTTGATAAATATGTAGCTATCCTGTGTCAGGGTGATAGTCAGCTCACCGCCTACAAAGTTATAGCTGCCTGTCTCAAGGTAATTATCATCACAGCCTACAGCCTCGCCGTTGATGTAGCCGCTCAGATAGAACTGGCCCACATCACAAGAGGTACACTCTCCGTCAGAGAAGCTGTGCTCGCAGGTGTAGGAGCAGATTGTACATACGCCCTGCTCAAAGTTGTGTGCACATACATATCTGCAGTTGGTACAGATGCCATCCTTGAAGGTATGCTCGCATACGGTCTGACAATCAGAGCATACGCCATCGGAGTAATTATGCTGGCATACATATCTGCAGACTATGCAGACTCCGTCAACAAACTGATGAGCGCAAGCCATTTCGCACACTGTGCACTTCTCGTCAACAAAGTTGTGCTCACAGGTAAAGGAGCAAACTGTGCAGACTCCGTCAGTGAAGTGGTGTGTGCAGACCTTTGAGCACTCTGTGCACTGGCTGTCTACCCAGTTGTGGTTACAATCCATACCGCAGATAGTACATCTGCCGCTTACAAAGGTATGCTCACATTCAAGGGAGCATACAGAGCACTTGCCCTCACGGTAGGTATGGTCAACCTGAGCATCGCAGGCAGTGCAGACTCCTTGCTCGCTGTGTTCTGTGTGCTTGCACGCAGCAGCAACATAATAGAGAGTCAGAGTATCGTTTTCGTTATCGATAAGGGTAAAGGTAATCTCTCTGCCCTTGGGCACATAGAGTCTGTCGCCGTTTTCGCCGATGAGATTTTCGTTATAAAGAACAGCCAGAGTAACATTGTCGCCCTGATAGCCGTTTGTCACATAGAAATTCTTGTTTTCTCCGTCCTTAACTGCAACATAGCTGTTCTCGGTGAAAGTCACGACAAGCTTTCCGTCCTTGAACTCGTAGATGCCGATGTTGTCTGCATCCTCGCCACAGCCGTAGTCCTGTCCGTTAATATAGCCGTACAGATAGAAGGGAGGCTTCTCCTTGGAGCAGATTGCACAGAAGCCGTCGATGTAGCTGTGGTCTGTACACTCCTTGGAGCAAATGGTACAGATGCTGTTCTCCCACTTATGGTCGCAGGTTGTTCCGCAGGCAGTACAACTGCCCTGAGAGAAGCTGTGCTCACAATTAATGCCGCATTCTCTGCAGACTCCGTCACGCCAGTTATGCTCGCAGGCATATCCACAGTTGGTGCAGACGCCGTCCTCATAGCTGTGTCCGCAAATCATAGCACAGACGGTACACACGCCGTCAACCCAGTTATGCTCGCAATGATAGGAGCAGATTGTACACTTACCTGCAAGCCAGCTGTGCTTACAGGTATATCCGCAGACAGTACATACGCCGTCCTCATAGGTATGGTTACATACCAGTGAGCAGGAGGTACACTTGCCGTCCTCCCATGTATGAACGCATACATATCCGCAGACAGTACAGTGGCCGTTGCTCCACTTATGGACGCAGGGCTTGTGGCAGACTGTACAGCTGCCGTCTATAAAGTCATGGTGGCAAATCTTGGAGCAGACAGAGCATTTGCCGTCAACCCATGTATGCTCACATATAACATCACAGATTGTACATTCTCCGTTTGACCAGGAATGCTCACATACTAACTGACAGATAGTACATACGCCGCCGTCCCAGCTATGTGTGCATTCCGCACCACAGTTGGTACAGCTACCCTGAGAGAAGGTGTGGTTACAGCCTGTTCCGCAGGTCGCACATCTGCCCTCGTACCAGTTTTCGTGCTGGCAGACGATACCGCAAACCTGACAGATGCCGTTTACAAAGTTATGAGGTGAACAGGGCTTAGAACATATTGTACAGCTGCCGTTCTTATAATCATGAGAGCAAACGAGCTTACAGGTATCACAGACGCCGTCTGTCCATGTATGCTCACACCGGACACCGCACAGGAAGCAGCTTCCCTCTGCCCAATGATGATTACATACCTTACCGCAGATTGAGCATCCGCCGTCCTGCCAGTTATGCTCACAACGCAGGTTACAGATAGTACATACGCTGTCAACCCAGTTGTGGTCGCAGGGCTTACCGCACTGTGTGCAGGCACCGTCTGCAAATATATGGTCGCCCAGAGTTGCTGTGCTGTAGCGGTAAAGAGTCCGTGTCTCAACCTGTCTTGTATCGGACGCAGTAACAGGAGTTTCACTCCACTCACTCCAATCAGTCCATCTGTAGTGAGTGTAAAGCATCTTATACTCGGTATAAGTCTGCTTGTAAACAGGAACATTGTAGTACCAGTGAGAGTCAATACAGCAGTCTGCATTAGGATAAGTAACGCTGCTGTCACTGGCTGTTGTCATAGTAGAGGGGTCTGAGGTGCTGTAGAAAGCATGGAAACCTACATAATAATCGGTCTTAACCTTACTGGTTGTGCGGTTCCATGGACCACCTGCTATCTGATTGTCAGAGCACCAGTGATAATAAAGATATCCCACAATCTGCTCCGAGTTAACCTCTGTTTTTGCAGATGTGCTTGTAGTGTTTGTTTTTGGTGTTATATTGTATTTTGTATACAAGGAATTGCCGGTATCGAATCCTTCGGGCCAAGACAGGACACATTCCTGTGTTTTCTGTCCCTGACTCTGCCATTTTGAATTCAGGAGAGAATAACCCGCCATTGAGGGAGTGTTATTCTGAATTTCCTCATAATCAGAATAGCGATACTCCGTCTTTGACTCGTAGAGCTTCTCGGGGGTTCCCTCGGGCAGGGTTTCTACCCAATCCGTGGTATTTTCCTCTGTCAGGTAGGTTTTGTAGTTATCACCGCAGTGTGAGCAGGAATAATATGCGTGCTCATAATCCAGACAGTTGGAGGGTACTGTCACAACAGTGTAGTTATGACCTGTTGCAGGGACTGTCTCCTGTGTAGCAAACACCTCGCCACACTCGGAACAATAGGAGCCCGCAGTGATACCTGCTTCTGTGCAGGTTGCTTCCTTGGCAGGCTGTACCACAATAACATGGTTACATACAGTCTCGTTGGGAGGCTCGATAGATCCGTTATCTACTGTGTAGGGTGCAGTCCAGACTACCACATTCTCTGTCTTGCTTGCAAGGGTTGTGGCATTTGTTGCATAGTAGTTCTTTGCATCTACTGACACCTCATAGGTGTAGTAGCCCTTGGGCTGAGAACCGAAAAGAAGTCCGTAGTCAACCTCGCTTTTATAGAGAGAGTACTCTTTTGCATTGGGGCTGTAACTGCTTGTAAGGGTAGGAGTTTCCTGAGTATTCTCACCCGAATAAACCTTTGCATAAACAGTAGAAAGGTTATTGTACTGAGAGGTCAGGTCGCCCTGAATGTAGTAGCCCTTACCAAGCTCAAGATTTGTAGCCATTGATACATTCTTTATGGCAATGTCATCATACAGATATTCGGAAACAGTTACATCTTCTGCGTAAATATAACCTGCTTCTCCGTCTTTTTCAATCTCGTACCAGTAGTTGCCGTAGGAATTCTTGTATAATCCGGTAACATGGAGACTTGTGCCAGGATCTATAGTCTCAAGCAGGGTGTATGTAGATGCAGGGTACTGGCGTACATTTGTATCAACATCTGTAGTAACCATCAGGTTAGAGGGATAGTATGTACAGCTTGCAAGGTAAGATGTATCACTGCTGTTTGTACCGGGAAGCTCCACATACATCTTGTTACAGTCAACATCACCAGACATACCGCTGAACTGTCCTACCCATGAATACTGCCACATCCACAGACCGCCGGGATAGTTTGTGTATCCGCTCTTAATCTCTGCAACCCATGTGGGGATTGTCTTATAATATGGGTCTGAGAAAGTGCTGCTTCTGAGGAGCCACTGGTATGTATAGATACCGGGCTGATAGCCTGCAGCATAGATAGTATCACAGAAAGTCTTTACAACCTCCTGCTGTAAGGATGAACTCAGGTTCATCTGAATCTCATCCTCAAAGTCAAGGAAGATGGGCAGGTCAAGGTCGTAGCCATCTAAAAGAGTAAGAACATACTCTGCCTCACCCTTTGCTTCAGCGGCGTTTTCTGCATAGGAATAAACATAAACACCAAAGGGAATGTCATTCTCAGTACAGCCGTTAGCGTTGGTGTAGAACTTTGTATCTGCTGTTTCCTCCCAGGATGCACGCAGGATTGCAAAGTCAATCTGAGTCTTTACAGTAGCCCAGTCAATGGTACCGTTCCATACAGATACATCGATACCGTTATGAAGAACGGGGTTGGGGCTTGCACTGGTTGTAACAACGCACAGCTTTGTCTGGAGCACAACATCGGTTGTTGATGTTTTAAGTGCACCTGAACTGTCAATGTAGTAGCTGACAGCCTCTGCCGAAAGCATATATGTATATACACCTGTTGCAAGGTTGCCGAAATACAGATAATAGTCCACTGTACTGTCATCCAGCACATATTTCTTGCCGTTTGCTGTGTCGCTTGACTCAATAGCAGGTGCTTTGGTCAGATTAGAGCCGTTATACATTGCGGCAGTGACAGTTCCGATATCATTAAGGGTTGATGTGATTGTACCCCCAATGGGGAACGAGCCTCCGTATGTAAGGGACGCAGGAGACTGGAGTCCTGTTGCTGTAACATCACCTGTCAGGTGGTCAACCAGTGTTGCGGCGGTTGCATCCACATACAGAGTCAGGTTGTAATAAAGCACCTGATACCAGTATTTTCCTGAGTTATCCTTATGGAGCGCCTTAACCGTGAGCATAGTGCCCGAGGGAACTGTATACTCAGAATAGGCAGAATCGGTTGTGGGGTATTTCATAAGACTTGTAATCTTATTAGTCTTGACGCTGAGGCTTGACGCATAGGTCTGTGCGATGTAGTCGCTTGCCGAAGCGGCAAACACCTGCACAGGCACAATGCTCAGTACTGACAGCATCATAAACACAGAAAGAATCAGACACAAGCTTTTCTTCATAAACTTCATATTGCCTTTTGCCTTGTGTATTGGCTTAATACACTCAGCTCTCCCTTCTTTATAAAATTTGATGTTATCCATAGTTAATTAATTGATTTAATAAGGGTTTTGCAATTTAAGCCTCAGCAAAACAGCTCTTGGCATAATAGCCGTAAACTATCGCCGCCTGTGCAAGATCCTGAATATCAGAGTTGTTCTTCTCTGCGTAAAGCCTGCAGTAATCTGCAACGCTGTAGGACACAACTCCTGTGCATAGAGACTCGCCCTTTGCACTGTTATATACCACAGCGGTATATATGGTCTTATCCATATCCTTTGCCGCAATGTCACCGATACTTGCAGTATAGGTTCCTGATGCGTTCTTTGTCATTGTAAGCTTGCCTGATGCATTCTCAGCAGTAAGCTTCTCAACACTGTTGTATACATCGGAGGTCCAGTAGTAAAGTGTCACCTCGTCCTGAGCATCCTTTGCAACGCAGTTGTAATTAACTGTAAGCATTGCACTGTCAAGGGATACTGTGGGATACAGCAGAGCCTTGTCTGCTGTCTTGTTGAAGTCAGCAGTCTTTGTGCTGTCAGCGGTTACAGTCTTTGACAGCATATCTGCACTGTAGCCTCGTGCCAATGCCTTCTCGCTGTCTGTGAGTCCTGCATTTGCAAGCCTGTCGGTCTTATAATTAAAGTATATCTGAGCCTCTGTTGCGTAGTTCAGAAGTGCAACCATCAGTGCCTTCTGCTCCTTGGAGGATGCAGGATTCTTAATAACAGAACTTGCGTGCTCCACTGCGTTTTCGCTCATCATATCACTGTATACATAGCTTCCGTCAGAGAGCTTGGCATAAACCTTGAAGTATACAGTGTCACCCATATTCTTGGGATTAATCTTCTCTGTGCTTGCTACTAAGTATCTGCCTTCCTCATAAACTCCTGCCACATACTGTGAAGGAGCAGTTGCGTCCTTGGAGTCAAACAGTGCAAGTCCCATATCCTCATATGATACACCCAGAAGATTCTTATGGCTAAATCTTACCTCATAGGAGATGCCGTCCTCATAAGCAACCCGTGTAAACTTAGGTGTAAGCTCAGGCTTAGCATCAGAGGTAGTATAGCTCAGAGTCACAGTGTCAAAGCTGTTGGCTTTAAGTGTGAAGGTAACCTCTACACCACCGGGAACAAAGAGCTTCTCAGCATCAATGCCGTAAACCATAGTGTTATACAGAATAGTTACATTGGAATCTCCCTGGTCGCCGTCTGTCATAAACCAGCTCATATTGTCGCCTGTCTTGACAGCAATGTAGCTGTCCTGTGTGAAGGTAGCTGTCAGCTTACCGTCTACAAATCTGTAGCTTCCGATTCGCTCAGAATCAGCCTCACATCCGTAGTCCTCGCCGTTAATGTTACCGAACAGGTAGTAAACGGCTTCCTTCTTTGCACATACTGTGCACTTGCCGTCATGGTAGGTGTGCTTAACCTCAGCAGAGCATACAGAGCACAAACCGTCGGTTCTGTGGCTTGAATGCTTACAATTTGAGAACTCGTAGGAGAGTATCAGCTTGCCGCTGTCGCCTGTAGTCAGTATAAAGGTAACCTTAACACCTCCGGGTATGTACAGCATATCAGTACTGCCCTGAAGCTTTGTGTTGCAAAGCTCAACGGTTGTGCCTACTGTAGTACCGTCAGGCAGATACCAATCAGCGTTATCCTCTGTCTTGACAGCAACTGCACTGTCCTGTGTAAACTCAAGAGTAACTGTGCCGTCGGTGAACTTGTGGGGACCTGTCAGAGCTGAATTCTCGTCACAACCAACATTCTCGCCGTTAATGTAGCCCACCAGATAGAACTGTGCACTATATCCGCAAACCGTGCAGACACCGTCTGTAAAGCTGTGCTGACACTGATTCTTACAGTTTGTACATACTGAATCCTCGTAAGTATGCTCACAAACTATACCGCAGTCAGTACACTGGCCGAGATTGTAGCTGTGCTCACATACATCAGCACAAACTGTGCATACGCCATCTTTGTAGTTATGTGTACAGATGTAGGAGCACTCTGTACATACTGAATCCTCAAAGGTATGTACACAGGTGTAGGAGCAGACTGTGCACTTGCCGTCTTCATACTTATGCTGGCAAACATGGGCGCAAACTGTGCAGACACCCTGTTCGTAGCTGTGGTCGCAAACAAAATTACACTGAGTGCACTTAGCTTCTTCAAAGCTGTGTGTACATTCAAATCCGCAATCCTTGCAGATGCCGTTTCTGAATCTGTGGTCACATTCTGTACCGCAACCGGTGCATACACCATCTGTAAAGCTGTGCTCACAAACTGTGTCACAAAGTGTGCAGACTCCATCTGTGAAGCTGTGTGTGCACTGTGCACCGCAGAGCACGCAGCCGCCGTCAATCCAGATATGATTGCAGGTACTCTGGCAAACTACGCAGACACCGTTGTACCAATAGTGCTGGCATTTAAGTGAGCAGCCTGTGCAGATGCCGTTCTTATATGTATGGAATACTGTCTCCCCGCAGGTTGTACATTCAGCGGAGATATTATGTGTTACATGGTTGCAAGGTGCCGCCTCATAGGTGAGGGTCAGGGTATCATCACCATTGTTCACAACAGTAAAGGTGATAAGTCTGCCCTTGGGAACAAAGAGTCTCTGAGCATCCTCGATACCGCTTGCTGTATTATAGAGAGTTGCTTCGGTTGCACCCGCCTTGTAGCCCTCGGTCATATACCAGCCTTCGTTGGCATCGGTCTTGACAGCAATGTAGCTATCGTGGGTAAACACTGCCACAAGCTTGCCGCCGCTAAACTTGTAGATACCCATATTCTCAGAGTCATCGCCGCAGGCATAGTCAACGCCGTTGATAATACCGAACAGGTAGTAATCAGGCTCGGGACGCTGGCAAACTGTGCAACAGCCGTCCTTGTAGGTATGGGTTACAGCCTCACCGCAAGCAAGACACTTACCGTCAGTGCTGTGCTTATCGTGTGTACAAGCTGTTATCTCGTAAGAAAGTGTCAGCACGCCGTCCTGAGCACAGGTAAGTGTGAACACAAGCTCAATGCCTGAGGGGATGTACATCATATCTGTACCCTTACCTGTCTTAATGTTATAGAATTGTGCTGATGTGCCGCCGGCATCGCTTTCTGTCAGGAAGCGGTTGCCGTCAGCAGTTCTGATAGCAATGTAGCTGGTATCGGTGAACTCTGCAACCAGCTTGCCGTTCTTGAACTTGTACTCCTCGCCGTCGTACTTTTCGCCGTCGATGAAGCCATAGAGATAGTAAACAGGCTGAGTCATTCCGCAGACTGTACAGTAGCCGTTTACAAAGTTATGGTCACAGATATGTCCGCAGATTGTGCAGACACCGTCAACCTTGGTATGCTGTACCTGTGCGTCACAGGCAGTACAGATTCCGTCTAAGTTATGGTTTGTATGCTCGCATACCTTGATATCAAGGTAGAGTGTAACACTGCCGTCAGAGTTCTCTGCCAGTGTAGCGGTTACCTCTCTGCCCTTGGGCACATAAAGCTTATCTGCATTCTTGCCAAGCTCCACCGCGTCATACATAGGAGCAACAGTG
Organism: Ruminococcus sp.; assembly: GCA_017473775.1. Taxonomy (GTDB): domain Bacteria; phylum Bacillota; class Clostridia; order Oscillospirales; family Acutalibacteraceae; genus Ruminococcoides. The sequence goes on along the minus strand of JAFUJH010000003.1, from coordinate 6,527 downwards.
CAGTTTTCGCCCAGATATCCGTTTGTCATATAGGTGGTGCCGTCAGAGCTTTTGACAGCAAGGTAGCTGTAATCAGTGAAGGTTGTAACCAGCTGATTATCCTCAAATCTGAAGTTATCAGAGTAGTGGTCTGCTCCGTTGATGAATCCTACCAAATAGTAGTAGGGCTTCTCCTTACCGCAGATGGAGCACACTCCGTCTACAAAGCTATGGTCACAGTTATATCCGCAGATGGTGCAGACGCCGTTTTCGTTTTCGTGGCCTACCTCGTCACCGCAGGTAGTACAAATTCCCGAAGTATCGTGGGACTCGTGGTCACACAGGGCGGCAACATAGCTGAGTGTAAAACTGCCGTCGCCGTTATCAGTAAGTGTGAAGGTAATCTCTCTGCCCTTGGGGATAAAGAGCTTGTTGGCATTATCGCCCAGCTTCTGTGCATTGTAGAAGGTAGCAGAGGTGTACTCCTTACCTTTATAGCCGTCGGTGTTGTACCACTCGGTGTTGTCACCTGTCTTGAAGGCAACATAGCTGTCCTCGGTGAAGGTAGCTGTCAGCTTACCGTCAACAAATTTATACTCGCCGATATTCTCAGAATCAGCACCGATGCCGTAGTCAGCACCGTTCAGGAAGCCTACAAGATAATATGTGGGGATTTCCTTTGAGCAGATTGTGCAGTAGCCGTCAACATAGTTATGCTGTACCTGAGCTGAGCAGTTGGTACAGATTCCTGATGTATCGTGGTTATCGTGTGTACAGGCACCTGCACTGTAGCTGAGCTTCAGGGACCCGTCGCTGTTCTTCACAAGGCTGAATATTATCTCTCTGCCGCCGGGGACAAAGAGCTTATCAGCATTAATGCCCTTGTTTGTGTTATAGAGGGTTACAGAGGTAGCCTCCTCACCCTGATAGCCGTCTGTCATATACCAGCTTTCGTTATCACTTGTCTTGACGCCCACATAGCTGTCCTGTGTGAACTTTGCAGTGAGGATACCGTCAGTGAACTTGTAGATGCCGATGTTATCTCTGTCGCCTTCGCAGGCATAATCTGCACCATTTATAAAGCCAAACAGATAATATGCAGGCTCCTCTTTACCGCAAACGGAGCAGATGCCGTTTACATAGATATGGTCTGCAAGCTGACCTGAGCTTATCACGCGGTAAACTGTGCGTGTCTGAACCTTCTTGTTCCAAGCGGCTGTTACCTCGGTATCGCTCCAGTCAGAGTAATCTGTCCAGATGGAATGAGTATACAGCATCTTATAGTCTGTGTAAGTCTGTCGTGTAATAGGAACTGCACAGAACCAGTTGGAGTTGGAGCAACAGCTGTGAGATGTCTTGTAGCTCATATCGAAGGTGTCGCAAGTGTAATTATCAGGACTTGCAACATCGTAATATGCGTGGAAGGTAGTATACTCGTCTGTCTTATACTCCCAACAGGAGCCTGAGTCTTCATAGCACCAGTGATAATACAGATATCCGTACTGAGTGGAGGCGTTTATCTCCCTCTTGGTTTCTGCCGCAGTGGAGGCTGTCAGAGGAGCCACATTATACTGAGTATAGAGGCTGTTTGTTTTATCAAAGCCGCCTGCTCCCCAGTCAGACACATAGTCATAGGTCTTTTTACCCTGACTCTCCCATTCACTGCTGACAAGTGTGTAGCCGTCCATAGCAGTGTTGTAATTCTGCACTGTCTGATACTCAGAGTAGCTGTACTGGGTTTTTGTTTCAATCAGTGAATCAGCATAGCCCTGAGGCTTTGTCTCCTGCCACTCGGAGGGACTGTCTGTGTATACAGAGTAGGAGTGTCCACACTCAGAGCAGGTATATAAGGTTTTGTCAAAATCTACACAGGTAGCATCCACATGCTTGCTTGTGTAGCTGTGTCCGCCGTTTGTTAGTATCTCTGTTTCTGTTTCTTTACATAAAGAACAGGTACGGGTCTTTGAGCCTGCAGTGGTGCAGGTAGCCTCAACAGTTACCCAGTCGCCCCATTTATGTGCACCTGTTGTGGTTGTGGTACTGCCGATAAGTCCGCAGGTGGTACAGGCTGTGATGCTCTTACCTGCCTGTGTACAGGTGCTTGCTGTAATCTGATAGGTCTTGTTTGTATGGCTACAGGAGCTCTGGGTTACAGCCGAGGGAATAACCATAAAGTAGTCATCTGCCAAAATCATAGTTCCAGTATTTGTTTTCAGTGTAGTATCATCCACGACATAGCAGTTCTTGTACTCCGCTTTGATAACAAGGGTATAGTTTCCGGTGTCCAGAGCACCCATAAGAACCTTTGCATCAACATCACTGTTGTCAAGTGTGTAGGAATGACCGTTTGACAGTGTAACCCTGTGTCCGGTTACAGTATCACTCGTGGTTGAGAAGCCGCTGTGTACATAAGCTGATACCGCTGTAAGGCCATTGTAAGGAGATGCTATAGTACCGCTTACAATATAGGCACTTCCCTTAACATGTCCGTTAGGCGGTGTGTGTGATGTAAGCTTGATATCCGTCAATAGTTCTTGTGTGTATTCCATATACGCCGCTCGAACATAACCGGAACTTCCCGACGAGGTAGTTACCTGATACCAGTATTCATCCACAGAATTCTTCACAAGTCCTGTACAGGTCAATGTGTCACCCTCGTTATACGATTCAATGCCAACTGTACCTGAGTCTGTGTCTGAGTAACAGGGCAGTGTTCTTGACCACACATCTGTACCTGTGCACTTAAGTTTGCCGTGTGCAGGATAAGTGGTACACTTTGAAAGGTAGTCAACTATAGTTGCGCCTGCCGCAGTCTTTGCTGCAGTAGATGCAGCTGTGATATTTGTAAGAGCTGTGGAGTTGTACAGTGAGCCCAGAGAGCCTGTGCCGTACTTAACGCCGCTGGGGTTTGACAGTGCAAGCTGTCTGTCCAGAACATAGTAGCCCTTGTATGCATAAAGCTGAGCACTGGTCCATGTGTTCAGAATCTTACTTGTCCATGAAATCCAAGGATTCCATGTGATACCTGTAACAGCCTGCACAAATCCGTTGAACTCGTTGCTGGAGTCGTTGCCGTAGCCGATAACCTGACAGCCTGCAGACCATACCCAACCAACAGCGCTTCCGCCGGTGGTTTTGGTGGAACGGGTATGGATATTAATACCGCTGGCACCTGCCTTGTAGCCGTTAAGGTTTGCAGTAGGTGTATAGTAACAAAGTCCGCTTGTGGAGTTCAGATTAATCTGGAACGCCGCATAGGGACCTGTATGGTTCCATGTAAAGAAGGAATATGTGCCGTCCATCAGAGTGGTAGAACCTGAATAGGCAACACCATTGGTGCACCATGTAGGCTCATCGGGAACGGATGAACAGTTTTCGGTGTAATATGCAATGTATGCGTTACCGCTTGAGTTCATCTTTACAACAATACAAACCGCCTGAGTACGGGTATTGTATGAACTGTTGTAGTAGGTAGTACCGCTCCAATAGTTGTCAGAACCGCCCTCAAACATAAAGACAACAGAGTTGCCGTTGTTAAGGGTAGACTGCAATGTTGAGCTGTTATTGATGTAATGCTTCATCATTGCATCGATGTAGGCTCTGGCTGTAGAGTTTGAGATAAACCCTGCACAAGTCAGTGAATTGACGCCGCTGACCGCCTCAACATCTGCCATATGAATCCCCATGGGAAGCATAGACAGAGTCATGCACAGGCAAAGCACCAACACCAGAACACGCCTTAGAAATTTGTGTTTCATAAGTATCCTCCTTATGACTTGATTTGCACACGACACACTGTGTGCATTATACATTGATACATGATAAATATACACCATTTTCTTCCTTAAATCAAGGAAAACCACTCCATAATAAATAAATTTTATCATTATATATAAAGATTTTCTATAATATTGTACAAACTAACGAAAGTCTCCGTTTTCAAATTTAGTACAGTAATATTTTGCTGTGCATTTCTTGTAATTTATCTCTGTACATTTATAATATATATGTGACCTGCTTCATAATTTTTCCGTTTATAAAGGTGAAGGGACCTTTTCAGATACAGGAGGTGTTACATTTGGATGATGAAAGAATAGTAGAGCTGTACTGGCAAAGGGACGAATCCGCCATAGAGCATTCAAAAGCAAAGTACGGTGCCTACTGTCTGAGCATTGCCCTGAGAATTCTTCAGAATAAGGAAGATGCTTCAGAGTGCGAGAACGATACATACCTGAAGGCATGGAATACCATTCCGCCAAAGAAGCCCTCTCCCCTGTCCTCATACCTTGGAATGATAACAAGAGGGTTGTCCCTTGACAGGCTGAGAAAGCGAAGCGCACGCAAACGCACAGACAGCGTCTGCATATCCCTCTGTGAGCTGGAGGACTGCATACCCGCACAGATGAGCATTGCCGAGGAAACAGAGGCAAAGGAGCTGGCACGGCTTATCTCGGACTTCCTACGCAACCTGCCCGAGCACGAGTGCAATATCTTCCTCAACAGATACTGGCACTTCCTGTCTATAAGGGAAATAGCAGAAAAATACAGCTTTACTCAGAGCAAGGTCAAGATGACACTTCTCAGAACAAGAAAGAAGCTGTCAGCCCATCTTGAGAAGGAGGGAATTTTTGTATGAAATCAGAAAAGCTTCAGGACGCCATAGGAATGGTAGACGGAGATTTGATTGAGCGTGCACACAAAGCCACTGCTAAAAAATCAAAGATAGCCCACATTAAGTGGACTGCTCCCATTGCGGCGGCACTTGCCATAATAATAGGATTAGGAGTGTTCTTCTCTATGAGAGGTAATAATAACAACCCCATAATACTCAATGCATATGCAGTAGCCGAGGCTCAGTATCCTGAGACGGTAAGCTACCCCGAGGGTGAATTCCTGCCGGGATTTGAAGAAAGATACGAAGCCTGGAGAGAATACAGAAACAAACAAAGAGAATATATGGGTGCAGGAGAAAATCTTGACAATTTCTTCCAATCTACCGCCTCACAGTTTCTTAAAGACGCTGAAAGCGAAAATCTTGTATACTCTCCCCTGAATGTATACATGGCACTGGCTATGCTGGCAGAAACAACGCAGGGTAACAGCCGTCAGCAGATTCTCACATTACTTGATGCAGAGGATATAAAATATCTTCGCAAACAAGCCCACGCCATATGGAATGCAAACTACAACGATGACGGTGCTGTGACAAGCATACTTGCAAGCTCTCTGTGGATGAATGAAAACATCGGGTTTAATCAGAACACAGTGAACACCTTGGCAAATAACTATTATGCATCTGTGTTTCAGGGCGAAATGGGAAGCAGTGACTTCAACAAAGCATTACAAAGCTGGCTCAACAAACAGACAGGAGGACTCCTCAGCGAATATACCTCCGATATAGAAATGGATGCTCAAACCCTGATGACTCTTGCAACTACCATTTATTTTCAGGCTAAATGGGATAACGAGTTTGAGTCAAAGCTCAACACAACCGAGGTCTTTCACAGCACGGACAAGGACCTATCCTGTGAATTTATGAATCAGACCGATTCTCACGGGACTTACTACTGGGGAGATAAATTCGGTGCCACAAGAAAGCGACTTACAGACAGCGGATATATGTACTTTATCCTCCCTGACGAAGGTGTGACTCCTCGGGACTTGCTCGCTGATGAGGAAGCTCTGGCATTTATTACAGAAGCCGAGGATTGGGAGCAAAGCACAAACCTGAGAGTAAACTTGTCGATACCAAAGTTTGATGTTAAATCAAATCTTGATTTAACAGAGGGACTAAAAAACTTAGGCGTTACAGACTGCTTTGATTTTTCAACTGCTGACTTCTCACCTTTGCTCAGCACTGAGCAATCAGCCGCAATCTCAGGCATCGACCACGGTGCCCGTGTTGTCATTGACGAAGAAGGCGTCACCGCCACTGCATATACAGCCATGAAATTTGCAGGAGCGGCAATGCCTTCTGAGGAAGAAATTGACTTTGTCCTTGACAGACCCTTTATATTTGTAATAACAGGCTGCGATAACCTGCCCCTTTTTATCGGCGTGGTAAATAAGCCCTGAGACAAAAATACAGGTCACTGCGGAACTCTGCAGTGACCTGTTTCTGTTAATATATTTTACTTTGCGGCTTCAACTAAATCGGAATATACAGTATGGAGTACGCCGTCGGCTGTTCTGTACTGAACATAAGCCATAGCCACCCATGTCTGTCCTGCTGATACATTGGACTTTGTCCAAGTGTAGCTGTTTACAGGCTTGATATCTGCACCTGAAGGTCCTCTGTCATAAACATTTGAGTCGGTTGTACCTACATAGAAGGTTGCTTCGTTGTAGTTATCCTTGTTCACTGCAAGAATACCTGCATCTACGAAGGTGATACCAAGCTCTGCCTCTGGCACATACCAGCTGAAGTAGGTTACATTCTTGTCTGCAATTGATGTTGTATCAATTGTATCTACATTAACCAGAATCTGATACTCAATCTCTGCATCCTCTGCAACGAACACTGCCTCAACCTGACAGTCGCTTGTGGG
>JAFUJH010000028.1 GCA_017473775.1 Ruminococcus sp. | reverse complement strand
GCTCAAGGCTGAGTACGAAAACCAGACCAAGGTCGCACAGGCTGAGGCTGATGCTAAGGCAAAGATTGTTGCTGCCGAGGCTGAGGCAAAGGCTAACGAACTCGTGGAGAAGTCTTTGACCGACAAGATTTTACAGGAAATGTATATTGACAAGTGGGATGGCAAGCTCCCCGAGGTGGTAGCTGGCGATGACTCTATGTCGATTATGATTCCTACCGACTCTGAGTAAATAACTTTGGACGGCACTCCCGCAGGTGCCGTCCTTTCTTAATCACAATGTAGATTGATTGTTAACCTATGAATACATACGGCAATCGCTCTTGCTGTCAGCGGGAGTAAAGCGACGGTTCTTACACTTCGGTTGTCAAGGGGCTTCGCTTCACTCAACGCCTAAAGGCATTGAGTGTTTCTGTCACCTTCGGTGCCAGAAATAGACAACCTCGTGACACTATTGGTATAACAGTGCTAACCACAAACTCGGCACTGTTACAGATTGTGATTATCCAAAAATGAATATAAAGGCGGTGCAATATGAGAGTTCTCTTACTGTTAAGAGGCAGCGCAGGCTGTGGCAAGTCAACCTGGATTGAGCAAAACGGGTTGAAGAATTACACGCTGTCCGCTGATGATATCAGAATGCTTTGCTCGAGCCCTGTGCTTACGGTTTCTGGCAAGGAAGCCATTAACCCCAACAACGATACCGTTGTGTGGAGCACGCTTTTCAAACTCTTGGAGTTGCGTATGCAGAACGGCGAGTTCACTGTCATTGATGCAACAAATTCCAAGACTTCTGAAATGAACAGATACAAGGAGCTTTGCTCCGCTTACAAATACAGAATGTACTGTGTCGACTTCACGGATATTCCGATTGAAGTTACGAAGGAACGCAACCGAATGAGACCCGAGGTCAAGCAGGTTCCCGACGAGGCAATCGATAAGATGTACTCCCGTTTCCAGACACAGAAGATTCCTTCCGGCATTACCGTGATTAAGCCCGACGAACTCCACAGAGTTTGGATGAGGAAAATCGACCTCAACGGATACAAGAAAGTCCACCACATCGGTGACATTCACGGTTGCTACACTGCCCTGATGGAATACTTCAATTCCAATGGCGGTTTTAAGGACGACGAGTTCTACATCTTCTGCGGTGACTTCATTGACCGTGGCTTGGAAAATGTGGAAGTCGTACAGTTCCTGCTCTCCATCTACGAGAAACCCAATGTGTGCCTGCTTGAGGGTAACCACGAGCGCTGGCTCTGGATTTGGGCGAACGATGGAGTGAGCAAGTCCAAAGAGTTCGAGCTTGTTACAAAGACACAGCTCGACAATGCAAAGGTCAGCAAGAAGGATGTGCGTCAGCTCTACCGTAAGATTGGTCAGTGTGCCTACTATGAGTTCGGTGGCAACACATACATCGTTACTCACGCTGGTTTAAGCACCATCCCCGAGAACATCACAACTGTGGCTACGGCGCAGATGATTAAGGGTGTTGGAAACTACAACGATTTTGAAGCAGTGGCGGAATCCTTCGTCAAGAATACTGCTCAGAATTGTTATCAGATTCACGGTCACAGAAACACCAAGCACCTGCCTGTGCAGGTCAATGACAGGGTGTTCAACCTCGAGGGTCAGGTTGAGTTCGGCGGATGTCTCCGCTGTGTCCAGGCTCTGCCCGACGGCACTCATCAGATTTTCGAGATTCAGAATACCGTGTTCAAAGAACCCGAGGAGGTTGCTCCTGTAACAACCGGCAATGGTGAGCAGTCTGTCGGCGATGCAATCATTGCATTGCGTCAGAACCGCTATGTTCAGGAGAAGAAATACGGCAATATCTCCTCTTTTAACTTCACCAAAACAGCGTTTTATGACAAAGTTTGGGACGAGCAGACCACAAAGGCACGCGGTTTATACATCAATATCCCCAAACAGAAGGTCGTTGCGAGGGCTTACGACAAATTCTTCAATGTAAACGAGCGTCCTGAGACGAAACTCGATATGTTGCAGTACAAATTATCCTTTCCGGCGGTCGCATATGTCAAAGAAAACGGCTTCTTAGGCATCGTTTCGTACAACGAAGAAGATGAATCGCTGTTTGTAACAACGAAGTCTTGCCCCGACGGCGACTTCGCAGGTTGGCTCAAGGATATGCTCCACGAGCGCATCTCCGAACCTACTCTGGAAGCAATGAAGGAGTACATCAAGGAACACAATGTTTCTTTCGTGTTTGAATGTGTGGATATGAAGAATGACCCGCACATCATCGACTACGATGGTAACAGATTGTACCTGCTCGACATCGTTTACAACGATATGAACTACCGCAAGTACAGCTTCGAGCAGTTATGCACAGTTGCCGACCAGTTCGGTCTGCTCCGCAAGGAAAAGGCTTATGTGCTTGAGAGCTGGCAGGAGTTCTTCGACTGGTACTACGAAGTTACCGGCGAGGATTACAAGTACAATGGCAGACATATCGAAGGCTTCGTCGTTGAGGATGCCAATGGATATATGGTGAAGCTGAAGCTTTGCTACTACAACTTCTGGAAGTTTATGCGTGGTATCTCTCACGAAGCAATCCGTAAAGGTTATGTGGATAGACGCAAGACCGCAGCGCTCACTTCCGCAGTTGCAAATCAGTATTATGGTTGGGTCAAAACCCTCCACGATACCGAGGATTTAGAGAGCGTGCCGAGGGACATCTGCACCCTGCGCAGAATGTTCTTTGAAACTGAAGCAGGAAAGCCCTTTAAGGACGAATGAAAGAGAGGTGTAACGGATGAACTTAATCGGTAGAGAATTCGGCAGACTCAAGGTTGTTGCCAATGACAGAGCGAGACCTGGGTATGTGATTTGTGAGTGTAAGTGTGGCAGTAAAGTGTCTGTCCGCAGTTACAGTCTGACAAAGAAGCAGAACCCCACACAGTCCTGCGGATGTATCCGCAAGGAAATCGTGAGCGAGATTGGTCGTCGCACCATTCACGACAATTCTGCCAAACGCATTGAAACTAATATGCGTTACAATACCAACTTCCAAATTATCGAGAGCGAGGAACCCGCCAAGAACAACAAGAGCGGTTACAAAGGCGTGTGGTATGACCCCACTCGTGGTAAGTACGAAGCATACATAACCCTGCACCGCAAGAAGATTTGTCTCGGTCGTTTCTCCAAGCTCGAAGATGCCGTCAAGGCTCGTAAGGCTGCAGAGGACGAGCTGTTTGCCCCGTTAATTGCCGCAAAGCGTGCGGAATCCCGCTCCGCTGTTGCGATTGCAAGATAAATCCAACAATCCAATTCATCAATCATTATACTGGAGGTAAGTTATGAATCTGAAAGAATCTTTCCGTTACCAGAATTTCCTGGATATGATGATGCGTGCCGCAAGTGCAAGCATCCAGCAGCGTGACCACTGCTTAAAGGTCACAAAGACACACCTGCGCAGCAAGGCGAATCCTGATGCCAGTGATGTCACTGAGACCGTTGAGGGCGAAGTTTTCTTCGCCAACGATGATGTCGTTGCCTTTATGGCTTGGCTCGTACAGGAGCGCGAGAAGCTCACCACAGCCATCGGCGCTGCCAAGGCTTCTATCGGCTTCGATATCGATGCCGCAATCGAAACCAACAAGTTCCGCCAGACCGTGAACGGTTCCATCAAGAATATGCTCCGTTACACGCCCACCAAGCGTGTCGAGCAGGGTCGTGACTACAAGTTCAATGTCGAAGGCAACCAGACTCCTTACATCTATGAGATTGAGGTTGTCAGCGAGGAAGCCTACGACAAGACTGGCGCCAAGACTCTGATGCGTGAGATGATTTCCAAGGCTGACGAGGTCTCCGCCGCCATCGACGCAGCAATGATTAACACAAAGGTGGACTACGAGCCCGTCTTTGATGTGAACGAAACCTTCGACGATGTGATGACGGACTTCCTTGCGAAAGTCCTCAAGGTCGAAGACTAAGTGAGAGCCCGCTCGGCTCTCTGTTTCGGGTAGAAATTCGAGGATGTTATTTTGTGTCAGCGTCTGACAGTACGCAACTGTTGACCGTTAGCGATAACGGTTCTCTCCCTGAATTATCAAGCAGGTCTCCGCCGAACCGACGGAACTTGATTTATAGATTAGGAAAATAACATAGTCTTCGGACTTGGGACTTGGTTTTTGGTTCCACCTTAAAAGAAGAATCGTGAAACGCTTCTCAAGGCGTGATACTCTACTCATTACTTTCGTTCTTCGTCATATACACTATGCGTCCTGTGGTGCAATATTCGCAATTCGGCAACACCCAGCAAAAACCACAGGCAATATAGATGATGTCGTCTGATTAACGACTTACTTTGAAAGTAAATTCTTTTCAAATTAAGAAATTGTAATGAACAAGCGGGGAATTTCCCCACTTTACTTAACAGAGTTGCTTTGCGACTTTTCTTCTGACTCAAACTAATTGAATTGGGTTTCTACTTGAAACAGAGAGCCGAGCACAATAACAAAGGACGGTGTGTTATGCTTGAAGCAACATTAAATATCGCCCTCCTTTTAATCGAGATTATTCTATGGACGGTTTTCATAGTTGGAATCGCAAGGAGCGACAAATCTCCTCCGTGTGATGATGACTGTAATCACTGCCCATTTCCGAAGTGTGACGACGAAGGGAGGAAACAGAAATGATTTTCATCACCGGTGACTGTCACGCCGACTGGAAGAAGTTCTCCAAAGAGAGTTTCCCGGAACAGGCAGAAATGACACGAGATGACTTCGTCATCGTCTGTGGTGACTTCGGTCTTTGGCACGACGACAAGACCGAGCGTTGGTGGTTTAAGTGGTTTGAAGAAAAGAACTTCACCGTCTTGTTTGTTGACGGCAACCACGAAAACTTTGACCGACTGTATAGTGAGTTCGAGGTTGTGGATTTCCACGGCGGTAAGGCTCACAAGATTCGTGAGAACATCTACCACTTGATGCGTGGTTATGTGTTCGACCTGTGTGGCAAGAAGTTCTTTGCCTTTGGCGGAGCAAGTAGCCACGATATCGACGACGGTATTCTTGACCGCAAGGATTTCCAGAGCGACAGAGAGCTTGTTGACGAGTACAACAGACGCACACGCAGAGGCGAAATGCTCCGTATCAATCATATCTCTTGGTGGAAAGAAGAAATGCCGAGCCAAGAGGAAATGGATTTTGGTCTGAAGACCCTTGAGGAGCACGGCAATAAGGTCGACTTCATTGTCAGCCACTGTTGCCCACAAGAAATTGCCTCGATTTTCTCTCACGGCTCTTACAAACCCGACCAACTCACTTCCTATTTTAATGTAGTGGCAAACACAGTGGATTTCTCCAAGTGGTTCTTCGGTCACTACCACAACAACGCACAGGTATTGAGTAAGTTCATTATGCTCTACGAGCAGATTGTGAGGGTTGTGTAATGAATGTAAAGATAAGTAACGGTAACGCCAAGATGGGTGCGATTCCAAGTGTTTCGCTTCCTGCTGGCGTTACTTGCCGTTCTGACTGCGAGTGCAGTAAGAAGTGCTACGCAAAACGACTGGAGCGTATGCGTCCGTCGGTTCGGCAAGCATATAAACACAATTACGATTTGCTGAACAGCGACCCCAATACATACTGGAGAGAAGTCGAGGCGTCAATTATGATGTCTCGATTTTTTAGATTCCATGTGTCGGGAGATATCCCTGACGCTGCATACTTTGAGCATATGGGCGACATTGCTCGCACCAATACTCATTGTGAAATCTTGTGCTTCACAAAGAAGTATGACATTGTAAACAGCCATATCAATATCATTGGTAAACTGCCGAAGAACCTCCACATTATCTTCAGCGGTTGGCACGACATTGAAATGGTTAATCCATACAACCTCCCCGAGGCTCATGTTCGTTACAGAGACGGCAGCACGACGGCTCGTGAAGATGCCAAATTGTGTGGCGGCAACTGTACCGAATGTGCAATCACGGACGGTGGTTGTTGGACAGCAAAGCACGGCGAACAAGTCGTGTTTAACGAACATTAAAGGAGTTGAAAGAAATGAGATTTAGTTGGAAACTTTGTCTGATTATCGTGGCAATCGTGATTGCTTTGGTTCTGATGTTTGTGTTCGCATTCCAGGGCGTGCAGAACAAGGCGATTTCCTTCGAGGAACAGATTGGGACTGCCCAGTCTGACATCAAGGTACAGGAAAAGCGTCGTGCCGACCTAATTCCTAACCTTGTTGACTGCGTCAAGGCATACGACGAGCACGAATATCAGACGCTGATGGATGTAATCGCCGCACGAGGCACATCCTCTGACGAAAGCGTAACCGAAATCCAGACAATGATTAGTGCGGTGGCTGAGGCGTACCCCGAGCTGAAGAGTAGCGAGAACTACCGCGAACTGATGAACGAACTGTCTACGACAGAAAACCTCATCGCAAACTACCGCAGTAACTACAACACCTGGGTTAAGAAGTACAACCAGTACATCCGCAAGTTCCCGAATAAGCAAATTCTTGGTATGCTCGGTTATGAGCCCGTCGAGTATTCTTATCTGACATACGATGTATCGGAGGACGCACCCACAAACCTGTTCGAGGACTAAGCTATGGGTGATAGGATTGTAACCAAAAGAGAAATCCTATTAAGCATTGCGATAGTCTGCATTATGCTGTTGTTTGGCTTCCTTATCGCTGATGCGATTAACGATTCTGTGATGGAAAAACATCAGGAATACAACACGGCATTACAAATCAACGCAGATAAGGAACTGTTCGAGTATGGTATGAGAACTAACATTGGCAACGCCTTTGTGTATGGTGAGCTTAAAGCTGTCGACCCTGTTGGGTACGAGGAAGTCGAAGGACAATATTCGTACATCAAAAAGGTCAAGGAAAAATACACCAAACACACAAGGGTTGTCACAAAAACCCGAACGGTCAACGGCAAAACACAGACATACACAGAGACAGAAACATATTGGACTTGGGACGAGGTTGACAAATGGTCAAAGTGTTCGACCAAGATAACTTTCGTAGATGTTGAGTTCGATTATGGCACAATAGATTTTCCGTCCAGTAGCCATATAAAGACAATCAAAGAAAGTAGCAAGATACGATATGTTTACTACGGGGCACCTGCGCAATGCACAGGAACTCTCTACACGGAACTCAAGGACGGCACGATTAACGGCGCCAATTTCCATTGGAACAGCACAATCGAAGAAACAATCCAGAGTCTCGAGTCTAACTGGGAACTCGTATTGTTTTGGATTGGGTGGGTGCTGTTGACCGGCGGCGCGGTTGTTGGGTTCTATTATATCGACAATAGGTGGCTTGAAGATAAGTGGTCACACGGTTGGAGGTAACCTATGAACAGAGAACAAAGACGAGCTCTCGCTAAGAGAGCACAGAAACACGGTATGAGCAAGGAACTTGCGAAAACCTATGCGGAAATCGCAAGTGGTACCGGCGAGCATACCAAACCCCAGGCTTTCGAGGAAGGCGATAAGATTCGCCTGAACATCGAAGCCATCAAGGCTCGTAAAAATTACGAGCGAATGTCCCCGATGTATAAGGAATTCGTCGAAGCGGCTGGAGACACAGTATTCACGGCTCATGTAGAGCGTGCGAATATGATTAGTCTCGCAGAAGAACCTAAGTGGTTGTTCTGGAGTGGCGACTTGGTAAAGGTCGCCGATGATGAACTACCGGATGTATAAGGAGTGGTCGTGATGGAAGGACATTACTTTAGAACTGGTAAACTGTACCGCGATAGGGTCTGTGTCCGCCCGGTTGAACACCACTACGAGGATGAGGGCGAACATCCCCAGATTAAATATGGGTGCCCAGTATGTGAGCAATTTGGCGCACGGCACTCTATGGCGGAAGGAACCCCATCCTGCCCAATATGTGGGGTACACCTGCTATGGCATAGGAGTAAGTAATATGAAGAAAATTAAATCCTGGATTATTGCCGTGTTGGTTGTGGCTGTTATCATCGCTTTGTTTGCAGCCTTAATCAACTATGGCAATCAGTATACGGAACACGAGTACAAGTTGACAGAAGTTAGCGATGGAGTGTATGGGTACTACTATCGTATCTCCTCTCGAGTACCCGCTGAAAACTGTGAGTGTATTACACTGTGCTGCAATGGGCAGGTCTTATCATTCAAGGGTGATGTCGGGATTGTTTATTCTGACGGGGAACCGAGAGTATTCGTAAAGTCTTACAATATTCATAATGGCGATGAGATAACAGTGTATGTTCCCCAAGGAACGATATTCTTTCAAGAAAATTTGGGGGTGTAATAATATGTTACATTCATATCAAAAGCCATTAAAAGGCAACAGCGTTGGTATTGTCTTCGGTTCGTTTGCGCCACTGCATCAAGGACATTTGGACTTGATAATGCAGGCGAAAAAAGAAAACGACGGTGGCTGTATCGTTATTGTGTGTGGATACAATGGCGACAAAGGTGAACCGTTAATGCCTCATAATAAGCGCTACAGATATGTAAGAGAGTTTTTCTCTGACGATGATTTGGTTGCTGTGTATGCAATCAATGATACTGAAATCGGTATCGATAACTATCCGAACGGATGGAATGGTTGGATGCGGGAGTTTGAAACGATATTCGCAAAAGCGATAGACTCCGACATCCCTCCAAGACGAGTTTGGTATGTCGGCGACGAAATCTATTACAATGATTTGCGTGACAGGTCTGAAGATGCGGTACTCGTAGACAGACAAGCAACAAATCCAATTTGTGCGACAATGATTCGAGATAATCCAATCGCACACTGGGACAAAATCACATTCCCGTTTCGCAGGGTATTTAGCACAAACATTCTGATTTGCGGGACGGCATCCGAAGGTAAATCCGTAATGACTGCGGACTTAGGCAAGTATTTTAATGCGCCGTATAGTTGGGAATGGGCTCGCGATTATATGAAAGAAAGTTGCGTCTCTGATTGGGAGCTTGACGGTACAGATTATATGGCATTTCTTGAAGGTCAATACAACCTCAACAAGAGACTTATAAACTCTCCTGGAAATCACGGTGTGTTTTTCGCAGATTCGGATGCTCTTGTTACTCGTATGTATGCTGAATACTACGCCAAAGACGAGAGCTGCGCATTAACCCAAGCAGAGTTTGAGAAAATCGCCGTTATGGCTGATGAATTAGCGTCTAAATCCAAGTGGGATAGGATTTATCTCCTGTGTCCTCACGGGGTTTTTGTTGATGACCACGAGAGATTTATGGCACACTCAGGAATGAAAGAGCGTCAGGAATTGTTTGAGATTCTTTGTGCAAACATTAAACGCTCCGGCAACTGGGATAAGGTCACGATTCTTGATGGTGGATATTGGAATAACTTCAAGAAAATCGTTGAAGATGTAAAGGAGATTATGCGATATGGCAGTTAAGAACTGGCTACTAAAGCATTTTTGGAACGGCTATTCTATTTTCGAGAAGCTCTTCCTGGCGTTAATGTTAACGCTTCAGATTGTCGTGTTCATCATCAGTCCCGACAGCCCGCTCAATATTATCGCTGGTCTTGCCGGTGTGGTGTCAGTGGTAATGTGCGCCAAAGGAAGGACGATGTTCTATTTCGTCGGGTTTATCCAGACGATTACATACCTAATTTTGGCGTGGCAAAACCAATTCTACGGAGAGGTTCTCGAGAACCTATTCTACTTCGTTACTATGATATGGGGCATCTTCGTGTGGAAACGCAATTCCGTCCAAAATAACGATGGAACAGAGGATGTTTTGGCAAAGAAGTTTACGGTGACACAATGGATTGTGGCGACAATCGGCACCATTGTTTTGACAGTGGCGATGGGTTACTGGTTGAACACCATAGGTAGTGCGCAAGCATATACAGACGCCGCTACAAATGTTATGGCAATATTCGCACAGATTTTGATGGTACGAAGGTATCGTGAGCAGTGGGTTTGGTGGTTAGTCATCGACCTTCTTTGTATCAAAATGTGGTTTGTGGCGGGTAACTGGTCAATGGTTGCGATGTATATCGCCTGGACTGCTAATGCAATCTACGGATGGTATAACTGGAGTAAACTTAACAAAGTACAATCCACGAGGTGATTCGATATGACGATTGAACAAATCAAAGAGATGGTCGCAGGAAATCAGTACGATTTTCTCCG
>JAFUJH010000002.1 GCA_017473775.1 Ruminococcus sp. | reverse complement strand
AGGTGCAACAGTTCATTTTGTAAACGAAATCCCCGACGGCGGTCAGATTATTATGCAGAAGGCTGTCGAGGTTATAGAGGGGGACACCCCCGAGACTCTCAGTGCAAGGATTCTGGAGAATGCAGAGTGGAAGATTCTGTCTGCATCAACCCAGCTTGTATGTGAGAAAATCTTAAAAGGCGAAATTTAAATTACCTTATATATTGTATAGAGAGAAGGAGACAAAGCCATGGATATCTACAATATTAATTGTATCAAGGAACTGCTGAAGGACAATACATACCCCGGCAGAGGTATTATCATCGGTAAATCTGAGGACGGCAAAAAGGCAGTAACTGCTTACTTTATTATGGGCAGAAGCGAAAACAGCCGTAACAGAGTTTTCATCGAGAACGGTGACGAGGTTATCATCCACCCCTTCGATGCTTCCAAGGTGGAGGACCCTTCTCTGATTATCTACTCTCCCATCAGAGTATATGAGAACAATCTGATTGTTACAAACGGCGACCAGACCGACACAGTTTATGACGGACTCAAGGCAGGTATGAGCTTTGAAGATGCTCTGACTCAGCGTGAGTTTGAGCCTGATGCTCCCAACTTCACACCTCGTATCAGCGGTATGATTACTTTTGATGATAACGACTTTACATACAAAATGAGTATTCTCAAGAGTGCAGATGCACAGGGTACAGCCTGCAACCGCTACACCTATGCTTACAAGTCCCTTTCAGGTCTTGGTCACTTTATCCACACCTATGTTTGCGACGGCAATCCTATCCCCACATTCCAGGGTGAGCCTGAGCGTGTGTTTATCCCCTCTGATATTGATGAGTTCACAGATGCTATCTGGAGCACTCTCAATGAGCAGAACAAGATTTCTCTCTATGTCCGTTATGTTTCACTTGAGACAGGGGAAGCAGAGAACAGAATGATTAACAAGAACGCTTGATAAGGAGAAGTAATAATGAAAGAGTTTGAACTTAAATACGGCTGTAACCCTAACCAGAAGCCCTCAAAAATTTATATGAATGACGGCACAGAGCTGCCTATCGAGATTCTCTCAGGCAGACCCGGCTACATCAACTTCCTTGATGCATTCAACAGCTGGCAGCTGGTTAAGGAGATTAAAGAAGCTACAGGTATGGTAGCTGCTACCTCCTTCAAGCATGTAAGCCCCACATCTGCCGCAGTAGGTCTGCCTCTGTCACCTGAGCTTAAAAAGGCTTGCTTCGTAGATGATATCGAGGGTCTTGACGAGTCTCCTCTGGCTTGTGCATATGCAAGAGCAAGAGGTACAGACAGAATGTCCTCCTTTGGTGATTGGATTGCACTGTCCGATGTCTGCGACCTGAAGACAGCAGAGCTTATCAAGCGTGAGGTATCCGATGGTGTTATTGCTCCCGGCTACACAGATGAGGCACTTGAGGTGCTCAAGTCAAAGCGTAAGGGCAACTACAATATCGTTAAGATTGACCCTGAATATGTACCTCAGGAAGTTGAAACCAAAATGGTTTACGGCATTACCTTTGAGCAGGGCAGAAACAACTTTGAAATCAACAACGCTCTCCTTGAGAATGTTGTAACACAGAATAAAGAAATCCCCGAGAGTGCAAGACGCGATCTTATCATCGCACTTATCACTCTTAAATATACACAGTCCAACTCCGTATGCTACGCCAAGGACGGTCAGGCAATCGGTGTTGGTGCAGGTCAGCAGTCCAGAATCCATTGCACACGCCTTGCAGGTAATAAGGCAGATATCTGGCATCTGAGACAGCACGAGAAGGTGCTGAATCTCCCCTTCAAGCCTGAGCTTGGCAGACCTGAGCGTGACAACGCAATTGATGTTTACATCTCTGACGACAGCGACGATGTACTGGCAGAGGGCAACTGGCAGCAGTTCTTCACAGTAAAACCCGAGGAGCTGACAAAGGCAGAGAAGAGAGCATACCTTGACTCTATCACAGGTGTAGCCCTCGGTTCTGATGCATTCTTCCCCTTCGGTGATAACATCGACCGTGCAAAGCGTTCAGGTGTATCCTACATTGCAGAGCCCGGCGGCTCAATCCGTGACCAGATTGTCATTGACACCTGCGATAAGTACGGCATCGCAATGGCATTCACAGGAATGAGATTATTCCACCATTAATAGAAGTGCCGAGGCTCGTAGCCTTAAAAAATCGAGGACGACACCGAATTTGCCGAATAGCAAGTAAATGCTGTGCATTTGCTTGCAGGGAAATTTGGGGAGGACGACGACTTTTTTAAGAGATGCGGAGAGCATACGAGGCATGACAAAGAAGTGCAATCTCAACGGAGCCCTCGGTTTTTGAGTGCGACAGCGGATTTGCCTGTCAATGCAGATTTGATTATTCAAAAATGTGCATAGGCAAATCAGGGGAGTACGACAAAAATCCGAGGAGAAGCGGAGTTGAAAGATTGCATGACATAGAAGTGCCGAGGCTGAGTGCCTCCCTCTTTGAGAGAGGTGGCTGTGCGAAGCACAGACGAAGGGAGTAAAGGAAACCTTTGATTTGACTCCCTCAGTCTTTGCCTTCGGCAAATCCAGCTCTTAACTGAGCTTGTCTCCCTCTGTCACTTCGTGACATCTCCCTCATTATATGAGGGAGTCTTCCCTCGCGGAGGGAGCCAAGACTACGCGTAGGGACGAGCAATGCTCGTCCGCAAGCCCTCTCTATCAGAGGGGATGGGGCAGATCATCTGCCAAACAAACAGATTAAATATGAGGTGAACCCCGTGAGGATAATGGTAGTCGGCGGCGGCGGCAGAGAGCACGCCATCATTAAAAAACTTAAGAGTAGTCCCAAGGTAACAGAGATTTTCGCACTTCCCGGCAACGGTGCCATTGCACAGGACGCAACCTGCGTTAATATCGGTGCAAAGGATATCGACGGCATCGTGAATTTTGCGAAGGAAAACAACATTGAATTTGCTGTGGTTGCTCCCGATGACCCGCTGGTGCTGGGTGCTGTTGATGCACTGCACGAGGCTGGAATTCCCTGCTTCGGCCCTGAGAGCAAAGCCGCAATCATTGAGGGAAGTAAAATCTTCTCCAAGAATATGATGAAGGATGCAGGTATTCCTACTGCTCAGTATGAGACCTTCGACAATATGGACAAGGCACTTGAGTATCTTGAGACCTGTGCAATTCCCGTTGTTATCAAGGCTGACGGCTTGGCACTTGGCAAGGGTGTTGTAATTGCAATGACCCGTGATGAAGCAAAACAGGCTGTCAAAGAGATGATGGAGGACAAGGTTTTCGGTGACTCAGGCAGTAACATTGTTATCGAGGAATTCCTCACAGGCCCTGAGGTTTCCGTTCTGTCCTTTACAGACGGCAACGTGGTTGTTCCCATGGTTTCATCAATGGACCACAAGCGTATCGGTGACAACGATACAGGTCTTAACACAGGCGGTATGGGCACAATTGCTCCCAACCCCTACTATACTGAGGAAATTGCACAGCAGTGTATGAAGGAGATTTTCCTTCCTACTATGGAAGCTATGAATAAAATGGGCAGGACCTTCAAAGGCTGTCTCTACTTCGGACTTATGCTCACAGAAGCAGGCCCCAAGGTTATCGAGTACAACTGCCGTTTTGGCGACCCTGAAACTCAGGTTGTACTGCCCCTCCTTAAAACTGACCTGTTTGAGATTATGCAGGCTGTAGAAAACGGCACACTTGCTGATATTAATGTAGAGTTCAAGGACGAATCCGCTTGCTGTGTTGTAATGGCATCAGAGGGCTACCCCAAGAAATACGACACAGGCTTTGAGATTACCTACGATATGGACTTAGAGGCAGAGATTTTCGTTGCAGGTGCAAAGGCTGAGGACGGACGACTTCTCACAGCAGGCGGCAGAGTTCTGGGTGTTGTATGCACCGCAGAAAACCTCTCACTTGCAGTAGAGAAGGCTTACCGTGAGGTAGAGAAAGTACACTTTGCAAACTCCTATTGCCGTAAGGATATCGGTAAAAAAGCACTGAAGGTTCTGGAGGAAAACTAAAATGGTATACAGATTATATGTAGAGAAAAAAGAGGGACTCACAGCCGAGGCACAGTCCCTTAAGAATGAAATAAACAATCTGCTGATGATAAAGAGTCTCACAGACCTTCGTGTTATCAACAGATACGATGTAGAGAATATTGAAAAAGACCTCTTTGATTACGCAAAGACTACAGTATTCTCCGAGCCTCAGCTTGATAATATCAGCGATGAGCTCCCCGATACATCTGATTGCATTGTTTTTGCAACCGAGTATCTCCCCGGTCAGTTTGACCAGAGAGCAGACTCTGCCGCACAGTGTATCCAGCTTATCTCTCAGTGTGAGCGTCCTACAGTTCGTACTGCAAAGGTGTTTCTCCTGTACGGCAATGTTACCGAGGAGGAGCTCGCAGTTATCAAAGACTTCATCATCAACCCTGTTGAGAGCCGTGAAGCACAGCTTGAGACTTATGATTCACTTGCATTTGAGTGCGACATCCCCGAGGGTGTTGAGACTCTGACAGGTTTCTGCAAACTCGATAAAGCAGGTCTTGCAGATTTTGTAGAGAAGTACGGCCTTGCAATGGACGCAGATGATATCGAGTTCTGCCAGAACTACTTTATCTCTGAGGACAGAGACCCCACTATCACTGAAATCAGAATGATTGATACATACTGGTCTGACCACTGCCGTCACACCACATTCCTGACAAATATCGACAATGTTACCTTCTGCGACGAGCTCTTAGAGGGTGCATATAACAGATATCTTAGTGTTCGTAAGGCGTTGGGCAGAACTGAGAAGCCCAGAACACTTATGGATATTGCTACTCTTGCCGCAAAATTTTTGCGTGCAGAGGGCAAACTTCCTAACCTTGACGAGTCTGAGGAAATCAACGCTTGTACAGTAAAAATCAAGGTTGAAGTTGACGGAGCAGAGGAAGACTGGCTCCTGCTCTTTAAGAACGAAACCCACAACCACCCCACAGAGATTGAGCCTTTCGGCGGTGCGGCTACCTGCATCGGCGGTGCTATCCGTGATCCCCTGTCAGGCCGTTCTTATGTATATTCCGCAATGCGTGTAACAGGTGCCGCTGACCCCACTGTTCCTGTATCTGACACAATCGAGGGTAAACTTTCTCAGAGAAAGATTGTTACCACTGCCGCCGCAGGCTACAGCTCTTACGGTAACCAGATTGGTCTTGCTACAGGCATTGTTGACGAACTTTATCACCCCGGTTATATGGCAAAGCGTATGGAAATCGGTGCAGTTATCGCCGCCGCTCCCCAGGAGAATGTCCGCCGTGAAGTACC
Source organism: Ruminococcus sp. (assembly GCA_017473775.1). Taxonomy (GTDB): domain Bacteria; phylum Bacillota; class Clostridia; order Oscillospirales; family Acutalibacteraceae; genus Ruminococcoides. The sequence goes on along the minus strand of JAFUJH010000002.1, from coordinate 36,757 downwards.
AAGCCCAGGTGATGTAGTTATCCTCCTTGGCGGCAAGACAGGCCGTGACGGCTGCGGCGGTGCAACAGGCTCTTCTAAGTCACATACACTTTCTTCTATCGAGACCTGCTCTGCTGAGGTACAAAAGGGTAATGCTCCCGAGGAGAGAAAGCTCCAGAGATTATTCAGAAACAAAGAGGCATCCCTCCTTATCAAGCGTTGTAACGACTTTGGTGCAGGCGGTGTATCCGTTGCTATCGGCGAGCTTGCAGACGGTCTGCAGATTAACCTGAACGCTGTTCCCAAGAAGTACGAGGGACTTGACGGCACAGAGCTTGCAATCAGCGAATCTCAGGAGAGAATGGCTGTTGTTGTTGAGCCTGCCGATGTAGAAAGATTCAAGGAACTTGCCGCCGCTGAAAACCTTGAGGCAACTTTAGTTGCAGAGGTTACAGAAGAGAAGCGACTTGTTATGACATATAACGGAAAGGCTATCGTAAACCTTTCCAGAGAATTCCTTAACTCCAACGGTGCTGAAAAGCACATTGATATAGCACCTGCCGCTCCTGTTCTTTACAAGAGGCAGGCAGGCGAGAGCTTCGCTGAGAATATGAAAGCGTTAGTTGCAGATTTGAATGTCTGCTCCAAGCGCGGACTTTCTGAGCGATTTGACTCCACCATCGGTGCAGGCACAGTGCTGATGCCCTTCGGCGGTAAATACCAGAGAACTCCCATTCAGGCAATGGTTAACAAGATTTCCGTTGAGAAAAAGCACACAGACACAGTGTCCTTTATGTCTTGGGGCTTCAACCCCTATGTCAGCGAGCAGAGCCCCTATCACGGTGCATACCTTGCAGTAGTTGAGTCACTTGCAAAGCTTGTGGCAACAGGCGGTTCTATGGATGGTGCATACCTGACATTCCAGGAGTACTTTGAGAGCCCCCGTACTGATGCTCAGCGTTGGGGCAAGCCTCTGTCTGCACTTCTCGGTGCTTTTGATGCACAGCTTGACTTTGAGATTGCATCCATCGGCGGTAAGGACTCCATGAGCGGTAGCTTTGAGGATATTGATGTTCCTCCCACACTGGTTTCCTTTGCTGTTACAACAGGCAATGTGAATACAGTTACCTCCCCTGAGTTCAAGGGTGCAGGTCACACAGTTGTACTGCTGACACCTGAGTTTAATAAATACGGTCTGCCCGACAAAGACAGCCAGAAGGCAGTGTTTGCACAGGTTGAGAAGCTTATCCGTGAGGGTAAGGTGCTCTCTGCATACACACCCGGCTTTGGCGGTATTGCTGAGGCAGTTTATAAAATGGCTATCGGTAACGGCATCGGCTTTAAGTTTGCACAGGGCATTACAAGTGAGGAAATCTTCGATTGCTCCTACGGCTCATTTATCCTTGAGCTTGCAGAGAATGTCGAAATCGGCAAGGTGCTTGGTACAACTACCGAGGCTACGGATATCGTATTCGGTAATGAATCCGTATCTGTTACATCTCTCAATGACCTTTACGAGAACAAGCTGGAGGATGTATTCAGCTGTAACATCGACCAGGGAGACAGAGAGATTCCCACACTGAGCTTTGACGGCAAGGCAAACATTGCTCCTGCAATCAAGGTAGCTCGTCCTAAGGTGCTCATCCCTGTATTCCCCGGTACTAACTGCGAGTACGACTCCGCAAAGGTTATGCGTGACGCAGGTGCAGATGCAGAGATTATCGTTATCAAGAATCTGACTCCTGCACAGGTTACAGAGAGTGTTGAGTACTTTGCAAACGCTCTGAAGTCTGCTCAGATGGTATTCATCCCCGGCGGCTTCTCAGGCGGTGACGAGCCCGACGGCTCAGGTAAGTTTATTACCGCTTTCTTCCGTAACAAGGCAGTTACCGAGCAGGTACACGAGCTTCTCAAGAACCGTGACGGTCTGATGTGCGGTATCTGTAACGGCTTCCAGGCACTTATCAAACTTGGTCTTGTACCCTACGGCGAGATTATCGACACTGACGAGAATTGCCCCACACTGACCTACAACACTATCGGTCGCCACCAGTCAAAGCTCGTTAATGTCCGCGTTGCATCCAACCTTTCACCCTGGCTCAAGTATTCTCCTGTTGGCGAGACTTACCTTACACCTATCTCTCATGGTGAGGGCCGATTCCTTGCAAGCGAGGAGCTTATACAGAAGCTCATCGCAAACGGTCAGGTTGCTACTCAGTATGTAGATTTAGAGGGCAACGCCACTGCAGATGTACAGTTCAACCCCAACAACTCAGCATTCGCTATCGAGGGTATCACATCCCCTGACGGCAGAGTATTCGGTAAGATGGGTCACTGTGAGCGTGTAGGCAACGGCCTGTACAAGAATGTACCCGGTAACTCTGATATGGGCATCTTCCGTGCGGCAGTTGACTACTTCAAATAATATACAATAAAACAGGCAAAAGGCTTCATAAATTGGAATAAAAAACACTTGACTTTTGAAGCCTTTTGCAGTAACATAGTAAAAATATTCATTCAGTCACAGATAGTTTTTTGAAAGAGGAGGACAAAAATTATGGCATTCTATTACACCGAGCCTTCACGCACATTCAGCGAATACCTGCTTATCCCCGGTTATACTTCCGAGGAGTGTATTCCTGCTAATGTTAACCTGAGCACACCCCTCACTAAGTTCAGAAAGGGTGAGGAGGAGCCTGCAATCAAGCTTAACATTCCTATGGTTTCTGCAATTATGCAGTCCGTTTCCAACGATACAATGGCAATCGCACTTGCAAAAGAGGGCGGTGTGTCCTTTATCTACGGCTCACAGACAATCGAGGACGAGGCAGCAATGGTAGCAAGAGTTAAGAGCTACAAGGCAGGTTTTGTTGTAAGCGATTCTAACCTTACTCCCGACGCCACTCTTGCTGATGTTCTGTCCCTTTACGAGCAGACAGGTCACAGCACAATGGCTGTTACCGAGGACGGCACACAGAACGGCAAGCTTGTAGGTATTGTTACAGGCAGAGATTACAGAGTAAGCCGTATGTCTGCTGATGCAAAGGTTGCAGATTTTATGACTCCTCTTGCAAGTCTTATCACAGCTCCTGAGAACACAACTCTCAAGGAGGCTAACGACATCATCTGGGAGCACAAGCTCAACTCACTTCCCATTGTAAATGACAATGGTCAGCTCCTTTACTTTGTATTCCGCAAGGACTACTCCTCTCATAAAGAAAACCCCAATGAGGTACTGGACAGCCAGAAGAGATTTGTTGTTGGTGCAGGTATCAACACTCTTGACTACGAAAAGAGAGTTCCTGCTCTGGTTGAGGCAGGTGCAGATGTACTCTGTATCGACTCCTCAGAGGGCTACACCTGCTGGCAGGCTAAGACCCTCAAGTTCATCCGCGATAAGTATGGCGACTCAGTTAAGGTTGGCGCAGGTAATGTAGTAGACCGCGACGGCTTTATGTTCTTGGCTGAGGCAGGCGCTGACTTTATCAAGGTTGGTATCGGCGGCGGCTCCATCTGTATCACCCGTGAAACAAAGGGTATCGGCAGAGGTCAGGCTACAGCTCTGATTGAGGTTGCAGCAGCAAGAGACGAGTACTTTGAAAAGACAGGTGTGTATATTCCCATCTGCTCCGACGGCGGTATTGTTCACGATTATCATATGACTCTGGCACTTGCTATGGGTGCAGACTTTATGATGCTGGGCAGATACTTCGCTCGTTTTGACGAGTCTCCCACAAACAAACTTATCATCAACGGTACTTATGTTAAGGAGTACTGGGGTGAGGGCTCCAACCGTGCCCGTAACTGGCAGAGATACGACCTTGGCGGCAAGACCAAGCTTTCTTTTGAGGAGGGCGTTGACTCTTATGTTACCTATGCAGGTCCCCTGAAGGACAATGTAGCAAAGAGCCTCTACAAGGTTAAGTCCACCATGTGCAACTGCGGTGTTACAAACATTCCCGACCTTCAGAGAAATGCAAAGCTCACAGTAGTTTCCTCCACATCTATCGTAGAGGGCGGCTACCACGATGTTATGCTCAAGTCCGCAGGCCAGACAAACTGATAACTTTTGAGTTCAGTTTTTAATAAAAATTAAACGCTATGCAAGGGTGAAAAATCCTGCATAGCGTTTTTGTTTATCTGTTCAGAAGATATATGGAGAGATTAAGGTAGCCTGCAAAGGTAACCCATAAAAGATAGGGGAGCATAAGGTAGCCTGCTGTTTTTTCGATTTTGTAAAACAGATAGGCAGTAACAGCAATTAACAGCCACAAAATTACAAGCCACACAAAGGCGAACAGATATGCCTCCATATTAAAGAAAATTATGGACCAGAAGAAGTTGAAGAACAATTGTACAAAGTAAAGAGCAAGTGCGTTTCGTCTCTGAGTGCCTGTGCTTTGCTCCCACACAATGTAAGAAGCTATTCCCATCAGGATAAACAGGATAGTCCATACAACAGGGAACAGCCACCCCGGCGGTGACAGGGGAGGCTTTGCTATAGCCTCAAAGCTCTCCATACTGCCCGAGGTAACAAGTGCGGATAATCCTCCCACAATCAAGGGAATTGCTATAAAAAGTAAAAGTTTCTTCCAATGAATTTTCAGAAAACCACCTCCTTGTAAATTATATATCGTATCGGCGTCGTTCATTCCTGATAAATAAATTGTTTTTTACTGTTTTATATCTGTTATGACTGATATTAAATTTATTAGTGTTATGTGTGTGGTTTTCTTGACATATTTCTAATGTTGAGTATAATGTTATTAGAGAGAAATCTCAGTAGACTAACAAAGAGGAGAGTCTATACCTTGCTTTTTAGCTAAAGTTAGAATTATTAGACAGGAGAATTTTCACCTTGCTTTTTGCTAAAGTTAGAATTATTAGACAGGAGAATCTTTGCCTTGCTTTTTAGCTAAAGTTAGAATTATTAGTCTATGATGTAAGGAGCAGAGTAGAAATACTCTGCTCCTTTTTAATGTATAAAGATTTAATGTAACAACGGCAGAGCCGTTAAGCTCTGCCGTTGTTGTTGCAACTGGTACCAGGTTATGGTATAATACTAATGGTACATATCGTACCGTTAGAGCTACCATAACGGTAGGCGGTTTAATCTTGCCCTCGGTATGGGGGTGATGCCCTTGTTCATAACTATACAGGATTTATTTCAGTTTAGTATTGTTATAATTTCGGTTATAACACTTGTAATAACGGTCATTAAAAAGAAATAACCGCCCAAGCGACCAAACTTTAGCGGTTATTCTTTAACACTAATTTTTGAGGGCTAACCGTCTATCGGTAGCTCTTTCACTTATATTATAGTATATGATACTAAAAGTGTCAATAGTAGCAATATAATATTAGTACTAAATTTATATTGTCATTTTAACTTTATAAGTAAAGGCAGAGCCGTTAAGCTCTGCCTTTGTTGTTTTACAATTCGTAATGAGACCACATACTTATTATCTTAACAGTTTTTTCTTCTTCGTAAACCTGATAGACTAAGCGGTGTTTATGGTTTATTCTGCGAGAAAAAGCACCCTGTAAATCACCGATAAGTTTTTCGTATGGTGGTGGATTCTGAAATGGATTCTCCTTGAGGACCTCAATCAAAGCTAATGTGTTATTATCTAAGTGAGCTGCTTTGAGCTTGGAGATATCCTTGGAAGCAGACTTAGTATAAACAATTTTATACATTACCAGCTTACCTCGCCCTCTGGAACACACTCTGATAAAGAAGTGTTCAGACCTTCAACGATAGTTTCTTTTAAGGTAGGTACAGAAGAAAGATAAAGAGTTTCTATTAATCCGTTGTAATCAGCCTCGCTCAGCAGAACGGCATTACCTAATTTAGTGCTTATATTAACAGGTACATTGAATTTGATAGTCTGCTCTAACAGGGAGTACACTTCTTTACGGAAATTTGTGATGTTGGTATTAATCATATATTATCACCTCTATTTATATAATAGCGTACGCAAAAGCGTTCGTCAATAGTTTTTGCAAAAAAATCAGAAATATTATGGGTTAGAATATTAATTAATAATACTAATATGTAATAGTAAAGGCAGAGCCGTTAAGCTCTGCCTTTTATCAGTTGAAATTGTAAATTAACTGTAATTGTAGGTTGAGCAGGTGTACTTGCCTGAGCTTTCGCCTGAGATGTAATAGCCTACATTGTTGTCGCCTGAAAGGGCAATATCTGCTGTCTGACTGCTGCCGTCGGTGAAGATTATGTTCTGATAATCCGCATAGCTGAAGGTGATTGAATAAATCTTCTGACTCTGGTTATTGGTATCTGCATATGTCATAGCAGTGCCCGGCCAAGCAGACATACTGCCTGCAGTACCCCATACATAAGCCTTTACAGTAGACCAGTTGTAGTTGTTAGTAAAGTATACTGTAATCTCATCACTCTGAGCAGGAGCATCAAGGTCAAGGAGCTCGCCGCCGATGGAGAGGATGAAGTCCTCGAGCTCCTTCTCAAGCTGAGGCAGAATCACAGTGTAGTTGAAATCTCCGTCAGACACAAAGCAGGCGTCCTTCAGTGCCATATACTGGTTGTAGGAGCTGTACATATAATATGTGCTGAGGTATTTACCTGCAAGCTCATATTCTTGTGCGATAGCTCCGGGGTTATCGGGTGTAGCAGTAGTCTCCTCGGTAGTCTCCTCGGTAGCGGCAGGAGTGGATTCTTCTGTGGTATCCTCGGTAGCCGCAGGAGTAGTGCCCTCGGTTGAGTCTGTGGTTGCAGGCTCAGAGGGATTAACATCGTTTGCAGGGAATTTATCGATAAGTCCTGCAACGAACTTCTGAATCTCGGTGGCATCCTTGATGTTGACTGCATCATCAGCAGTAACATCAGCCTGTATCAGAGCCACACCCTCCAAAGTTACAAGGCTTGCAGAGTGCTTCTGAATTAAGGTTGCGTCCTTGATGTTGATAGCCTCGTCCAAATCAGCATCGCCGATAATGTAGGTTGCATCAGCACCTATAGCGGCAATCTGACTGACAGCCTTTGTATTCTCGCTGAAAAGAACAATCAGCTTGTTGGTGCTTGTGTCGAAATTAAATGTGTAAACGCCGCCTGTAGCCACAAGTGTGCAGTTGCCGTCGTTTGCAGACATTACCCAGCCGCCGCTTGAAGTGGTGGTTGTTGTGTTCTGGATAGTGCCGCCGTTGCCAAGCCATGTAGAGCCTTCCATAACCTTGAAGGTGTATGTGCCTGCAGAGAGCTCCAGCGTACGGGTTACAACATTTGCGTCAGAGGTTTTCTCAAAGGCGTCGGTCTGGTCCCAGCTGTTGAAGGAGCCGGGCAGGTATACATCTGCATACTCGGGAACAACCTCATTCTCCCAGTGGCCTCGTGCGTCACCTGTGATGTAGTAGTTTACATCACTGCCGCGGTTGCCTGCAAGCCATGTGTGAGAAACAGCGCCGTTCTTTACTCTGTGGAAGGTGATATCCTGTACATCTGCAGGTACCTCTGCTACCCAGCCCTCTGAGGTGAGAGTTGCTGTGTACTCAGTACCTGTTGCGTTGTCAATAAGTGTCACCACGCGACTATCGCTGTTGAGCACCCAATCTGTGGCAGAGCCGCTGGATTTAAGAGTGATTGTGATAGTTTCTGCAGGGGTTTCAGAGGTAGCCTCTGTGACTTCATTAGTTGTTGCTTCAGTTGCATCTGCAGCGGTGGACTCTGCAGGAGCAGAAGTCTCAGCCTCAGTTGTGGTCTCTATGGGGTCTGTGCCAGCTGTTGCAGACTCAGACTCCGCAGGCTTGTTAATAGCCTCAGTATCAAAGGGGATGATATAACTGCACAGGGGCATGATGCGGTCTGAGCTGGTGTTCATACCGTTGAAGATGATGCAATCCTCGTATACCTCAACAAGGTATCCCTCGGAAAGTCCTGCCACAGGTGTTCTGTCAATAGCACCGTTTACAAGACGGCGTACACCGCCTACTGCAGAGTTGTGCATCATAACAGCAGAAGTTCCGTTGTTGTCGGAATAGTTATACTGAGCAGAAAGCTCCAGATGAGTGTGACCTGTGATGATGACACACTCCTTGTAGGTCTCCATAAGGCTTATGAATCTGGCAACATCGGGGCTGTCGGGATTCAGTGCAAGGTCATAGTAGTAGGGAGCGGTCAGCTTGTCGCCTGAGCCCCAGCCTGCAATGTTTGCGTGCTCAATGATAAAGATGTTCTTGCCATCTGTGGAGTACTTCTTCAGAAGTCCCTCAAGCCAGTCAAGCTGAGCAGTTGAGAACTGAGTGCCCTTGTTGGTGTAGAAGCCTCCCTCAAGTGCCATAAATATGAAGTGGTCGCCTGTGGTGGGCTCTGTAACCTCAAAGTAGGGCTTGCCTGCAAGGATAGTCTCAGCAGTGGAGTCAAGACCTGTTGCCTTGATGAAGGGCTCATTGTTGTTGTAATAGCCACCGGTTTTGTTCCATACAGTACCTACATCGTGGTTGCCCAGTGCCTCGTAGATAGGCTTGGAAAACTGGGAGTCAGCAAGTATCTGCAGATATCTCTTGTACTCTGCGGCGTAGGTCTGGTTGCCGTTCTGGTCGTTTACTGTATCACCTGAGGATACAATAAAGTCAACATCTCTGCCTCCAAGGACATTGAAGGTGTTTGTAAGGTGGTCCTCATCGTTAGGATAAGAACCTGAGCCGTAGGAGTCATTGGCAAGCTGAGGGTCGCTGATTGCACCGAAGGTGTACAGTGCATCATCGGTATTAAAGCCGAGCCGGCGGCTCTCGGGGATGTTGTACACAGCCTCAGCATCAGATACTCTGAGTATAGTGGTGTTACCGCTGATGTCGGTTTTGCTCAGGAATGCGACAATCTTTGTTGCATCGGGAGGAATAACCGTCTGTGCAGGCATCTTCACAGTGCCTGAGCCTGATGAGATGTTGAGCACATCAATGGGCTTGTAACCCTTGAGCGCGTCGGTGTCATCTGCCCAGAACAGGTAGTATGTGCCGTAGTAGCCTGAGCTTGGGGTCAGAGTGATTGTACCCTCGGCATAGCCTGCATCACTTTGTGCGTAGGTGTAGCTGATGCTTGCCTCTGCGGCGGATACAGAAACCACGCCTGTCACCATTACAGAAGCTACCATCACAGCAGTCAGCAGTAATGCCAGAAATCGCTTTGAAGTTTTCATAATTGCCTCCTTAAAAAGATAAAATCCGTCTGTACGATAAGCGCGTACATTTATACATATTTATAATATCACAAGTACATTGAAATCACAACAGAAAATTTCCATGTATATACAAAAACAGACCTGTACTCAGCGTGTTACACACGCTGAAACTAAGTTTACCCTGAGGGTAAGTGAAGTTTCCTATGGAAGTGAAGTTGCTGACGCAGTGAAGTTTCGCCTATAGGCGAAGTGATTTGGTAAACTTAACTTCACTTTGTGTGAGCAAAACTTCACTATGGCAGGAGCCATAACTTCACATTTTGCTTTAGCAAAATACTTCACAAAAAAACACCACAGACTCCGTTGGCTTGGAATCTGTGGTGCTTTTATCAAAATATTTAACTTGGTGTTAATGCAAATTTGTAACTCAGAAACTTCCGCTGTGGCCGCCGTGAGAGGAGCCTGAGGAGGAAGTATGTGTAGAGGAGCCGCCGTTGTCCTTGGGTTTTGCACGCCTTGATACAGTGGAGTACAGGAAGATGTCCTTCCTCTCTGTAATGTTCAGGCTGTTGTTCCTCATATAGTTATGAGCCGCAGACTGGAATCTTACGGACTTGAGCTGTCCCTTCATAATAAGTACAGAAATGAACGCCACAATCACGCCTATAATCAAGCCTACAAATACATAGAAGAAACTGAACTGGAATTTTCCGTAGGTGGATAATTCCTCCTCGCACAAATCAACAAAGGTGTTGAAGGCTGTGTTGTAGTCGCCAGCTGACAGATAGGGCTTGAACTCATCCTCAATGTAGTAAAGGTCAGAATCTGTGAAGATGTCGATAGCTTTACCTGTGGTGGAGGTTGCCCATTTACGCTCGCTGAGTGACACAAAAAGAAGAATTCCGTCACGGGTATCGTTGTAGCCGAAGCCGTTGTAATCATAGAAGTCATCTGCATACTGGGTGGGTGTCTTGCCCTGAAGGTCAGAGTCAGTGACGATTATCACATCGCACTGATAAGCCTCGCTTACCTGTTCGAGTCTGTCTATAAGGGCGTTCTGCTCCTCGTATGTAAGCAATCCCTCGTAATCAAAGAGGTTTGTGGAGGAGATTGACATTGACTCTACAGAAGCCGAGAGACAGGTACAGAGTATCAGAAGGAGAGCCAATAAACATAAAATAAATCTTTTCATATTATCAGCCTCCGAAATTCATAAACAGAGTAATGAGGAGGGTTGCCGCCGCAGTGACACCTGCCGCGATAATTCCCCAGTACTTCCAGAATAATCCTGTATCCATAGGCAGGTCGCCTACGAATTTGCCTGTCTGACCGTTCATGGCAAAGGTGTACTTCTGACCCTTGTAGGTGGTGTTGAGTATCCACACAGGATACAGAGCGTACTTTGCCTTTCCGTTATGCAGATTGATGTTGCTGTGTTCGGTAGTGACGGTTGTGTAGCCGCTTACCGTAGATGCAAAGGTCTCCTCTGTGCTTCGCTTGATACGGGCATTTGCTCTGTCGATGCTCTGCTCAGCAGTCACATCATATTTGTCGGCAAGGTAGCCTGCAAGGTATGCTGTCTGGAAGTCCACTGCATCTGCAAAGTTGTAGGGCTCAATGGACTCCATCAGGTCGTCTGCCATTTTGGAGGAGCCGTCAACGGGTACTCTGTCAAAGGAGACAGCACCACCACGGACTACAGAGAAGAAACTGGTCTTGGTGTAGTCGTAGTTTGAGTCGCTCCAGTGCCGTACCTTGGTGGCTTTGTAGCGGATTCGTGCATTAGCATCCGCGTCAAACAGCCAGAAAGGCACATAGATACCCTTAATCTCATCAATGTGGTTTTCACTCTTGAACACCTTGGGAAGCAGACGCTTGCCTTTCAGGTGCTTTCTGAGTCCTTCTTTTGCATCCTCTTTAGAAAGCTTGAAGGGGATGACTACATCAGGTCGCAAAGCACCCTTGAACTGTCCCATCATAACAACGGGGTTGTTGCAGTAGGGGCACTCGGTGGCGGCTGTGTTCTCGTCGCCGACAATCTCGCCGCCGCAGGAGTTGCACACATAAACTCTCAGGTGCTCATCCTCGCCATCCTGCCACTCTCCACCTGCCTGAGTCTCCCATTCCATATTATCTGTCTCGCTTGCTTCGTAACCGAGTACCTCGTCCAACTCTTTAAGGGCTTCCATCTCGAACTCAGTGTCACAGTAGGGACACTTCATCTTCTGAATGGAGCTGTTGAACTCTATGGCACCGCCGCAGCAAGGACACTTGTATTCCTGTAATACTGCCATATTATATCACCTGATATTTAAGCTGAGGTTATCAGCCTGTAATGTCTGAATCGTTAAATGTGTCGCCGCACTCAGGGCAGAATTTGGGAGGATTTTTGGGGTCCTCGGGTACCCAGCCGCACTTGTCGCACTTGTAAAGAGGAGCACCTGCAGGCTTCTTAGCACCGCACTCAGCACAGAACTTACCCTGATTTACTGCACCGCAGGTACAAGTCCAACCCTGTGCCTCCTCGGGCTTCTTTGCACCGCACTCGGGGCAGAACTTGCCTGTTGCTGTAGCACCGCAGGCACATTTCCAGCCCTTGGGAGCCTCGGGCTTCTTTGCGCCGCACTCGGGACAGAAGTTACCTGTTGCTGTAGCACCGCAAGCACATTTCCAGCCGCCTGCCTGAGCCTGTGCAGGAGCCTGAGCAGCCTGCTGTGCCTGAGCCTGCTGATTCATCTGGAGCAGCTGCTGTGCGTTTGCACCTCCGCCTGCGTTCATTGCCATACCCATACCAAGGAATCCTGTCATAGCACCTGCTTCGTTAGAAGCCGCTGCACGCATTGCGTCTGCCTGTGCACCAACAAGCTCTGCACCTGCAAGTCCGGGATTCTGGAGTCTTGCTGTGTACTGTGCCTGTTTGATCATCTCTGCATCCTCGGGAGGCAAAGTAGCAGACTGAATAGAAACGGATACAACCTTGATACCTCTCAGCTCGCCCCATTTAACAGAGAGAGCCTCGTTCATAGCGTTGCAGATTTCTGTGTTGTGAGCTGTAAGCTGATTGGGTCTGATTTCCATATCAGAAAGCTTGCTGAATGCACCTGCAAGTTCGCTGAGGAATTCTGACTTCAATGTAGAGTCAATCTGACTTCTGGTGTATTCCTGCTCTACATTGCCGGTAACCTTGGTATAGAACAGAATGGGGTCTGCGATTGTGTAGGAATAAATACCTGAGCAACGAACAGAAACATCAATATCAAGGTAAATCTTGGAGTCAACAACTCTGAAGGGAATAGGATTAGGAGTACCGAACTTGTTGTCCATAATCTCCTTAGTGTTGATATAATAAACTCTCTGGTCCTTGCCTGTGTCGCCGCCGTATGTAAAACGCTTACCTACAGCCTTGAAGGTCTCAAGAATACTGGAGCCCAGACTGCCTGCAAAGATAGAAGGCTCGGTAGAGGAGTTGTAGGTGAACTCGCCGGGCTCTGCACAAACCTCAACAACCTTGCCCTGCTCAACAATAATCATACACTGACCGTCAGCAACAGCAATGCCTGAGCCGTTGGTGATGATGTTGTCAGATGCCTTTGTGTTGGAGGAGCGGTCGGTGATGCGCTTGCTACCCTTGGTAACGAGCACATCGTTGGAGAGTGCCTCGCAATAGAAAAATTCTTTCCACTGGTCTGCAAGTACGCTGCCTACAGCACCTGTGCCTGCTTTAATAAGTCCCATAATAAAATCTCCTTTCAGATTTTATAAATATTATTGATTGATTATGGCTCTACCCACGGGGCAGAGCGGATAAAATAAGCTGATGTAATATATGAGGGAGAGCTATGTAAGCTTCCCTCTTTGAGGGAAGTGGCTGTGCGAAGCACAGACGAAGGGAGTTAAAGGAAAGGTTAGATTTAATTCCCTCAGTCTTTCGGCTGTGACGAAATCCAGCTCTTAACTGAGCCTACTCCCTCAGTCTGCTTTGCAGACAGCTCCCTCGGGGAGGGAGCCTACTCCCTCAGTCTGCTTTGCAGACAGCTCCCTCGGGGAGGGAGCCTATTCCCTCGTCAGAGGGAGGCAAGGGCTTTTCCTATTGACTCGATGTAATATATGAGGGGAGTCCCTAAAAACTGCACAAATTACACCGATAAAATTATACACCCTTATCCGATAAAAATCTACCATATTTACAAAAAATACTAAAATTTTGTCATCTTTAGTGTATTAAAGCAAAAAACGCAAAGGGGTATTTGGTTGCATTGTACTGTTTATGGGACACCGCCTGTGGTAGTATATAATCGTAGGGAGCAGACACAGACAATAAAAATGGAGGGATTATTATGAAGGACACATTTATTACAATAACAGGACTCAATCATTACTTAGGTACAAATCCCTTCAAGGTGGGCAGACTTGTGAAACTCATCAAAGAAGAGGATAATATCCACGACTCTGACGCAATCCGTGTGGCAATGCCTTATCTTGACACAGTGGGCTATGTTGCAAACAGCGTGTACACTGTGTATCAGGGTACCTGCAGTGCAAGCAGAATTTACGAGCACACAGGCAAAACAGCGTACGCACAGGTAATGTTTATCACACATTCATCGGTTATTGCAAAACTGCTTACAAAAGAAGAAGCCATGGATATTCTGGCTCAGGAGGATGACTTCTTCAGCGATTTTGTAATACCTCAAAGCGATAAAAATTCCACCAAAACAGGTGAGGATGCAATCGCGTTCTGATTAAAGCCTGCTCCCTTTTATAGAGCTTTTTCCTTTCTCTTTCTATATACACATCCCAAAAGAACAACTGCCGCCAGCATTACACTGACGGCAGTTGTTCTTTTTTGTTTAAGTGCAGAGTGAATATTTGAGCTTATACTTTTTTTATCACTCCGCAGGCGATTTTGGCGCCTGAGTTTCCTGCAGGCTGAGTGGTGAAGTCATCGGGATTTGCGTGGATAACAATAACCTTTCCTATAATATCTTTCAGCGTGAATCGGTCTGTCAGAAATGCTGAACAAGCAAAGCCCTTTGCACCGAATAAGGGAGGCAGGTCACCTGCGTGATAGGGGTGTGGGCAGTTGCTTGGATTCAGATGTGTCATGGCGTTTTTGAACGGGTCGGCGGCGTCTCCCGTACACTCTGAGCCTGAATGAATATGAAAGGCAAATACGGGAGAGCGGCATTTGTCTGAGTCGGTTGGGAGCCCCGAAATTTGTGCACTGACCAGAACTCCCAAAGTTGTCTCATAGAAGCTCACTGTGCCGTCAATTCGCGGGTATGCATGGCTTCCCTTTATCCTTGCGGATAAGTCGGGTCTTCGTGTCAGTATATGGGGAAAATTCGTAAGTTGGTTGTGATTCATTTTGTACCTTCCTCAAGTGTTTATAATATACTATGATGCTTTACAAAAATGTTGAATATATAATACAAGGTTGACACCTGTGAGGTTTGCGTGATATATTTTTATGTAGTATTTTGTTTTGAATGGAGAGGCGTTTTATGAAAAAGCGTATCGTTCTTATAGTTTCTGTGATACTTGTGTTTGCGGTGGCGCTTGGTGTGGGGGCGTTTATGCTCTTTGATACAAGCCGTGAGTCAATGGCAAGGATTCTTATATCCAATTATGACCGACACAACGCGGTTACAACTGACGGCGGCTCTCTGGTGCAGGTGGGTGCAAGGCTTTACTACAGCGTAGATACAAGGAACAATCCCGTCAACTATGGCATATATGAGATTACAAACCGCGGTATTGACCGCATCTGGTGGGACGGCATCAAGTCCCCTGCAACCAATGTGAATTACCACAATACCCTTGCAGTGTACGACGAACACCTTGCAATGGTAGACTCTGAAACCGGTCAGATAAGCCTCTTTGACTTTGACGAGGGCGAGTTTGTCCCCGAGGAGGGGCTGATGTCTGAGTATGTACTGGAGCGTAATCAGTACCAGAAGTATCAGACAGAGAACGACTCCGCCGTTTTGTTTATTTCGCTTTTTGGCAAAACATATTATGTTGTAGACAGAAACGCTACCCCTGTGCTGTACAGAGATATACCTGACACCGAGGAGGACCTGATGCTCTATGACTTCTCATCCCTTGAGGGGGATGTGGTCTGTAGGGATATCTATACCCGCAACGCAACAGTGTATGTGGAGTATGTTGATGATACAGGTCTGTGCTGTCTTGAGTATTATCCCGAGACGGAGGAGGTTATTATAGTTGGCACAGAGGATTACATCGGCAGACCTGTGTCGCTGAATAAGGCAGCCCGTGTGAATAACCTGCCTGTTTATGATGAAGCAACTACAGGTATCTTTGTAACCGATATCAATACAAAGGAAAGTATAAAGGTCTATGACGGTGATGTGGAGGAGTACCATGTCCTTGACGACCAGTGGATTTACTTTGTTTTGGAGGACCACAGCCTGTGGCGTGTAAGCCTTGACGGCGAGACTCTGGAGCAGGTGTTCTGATTATAAAAACTAAGTTGCCCTTTATAAATCTCCCTTGTGAGGGAGCATATTTGTAGGGGCGGTTCACGAACCGCCCGAAAGGTTTCATTCAGTGCCAAGGTATAACGGGCGATTCGTGAATCGCCCCTACGATGTGTGTGCTTTTGTTGAAAATTCAACATATTTTTGTAATTTCATATGATATAATATAATCAGTAAAAGCAAAGGAGGAGTGGCAATGAAACCGAAGATTACTCTCAATGAGGACAAAGAAGTTGTAAGGCGAGTCCGCGAGGGGCTCAAGGCAAAGGGCGGATACTGTCCATGCAGACTGCCAAGGACAGAGGAGTTCAAGTGTATATGCAAGGAGTTCCGCGAGCAGATTGCAGACCCTGAGTTTGAGGGCTACTGCCACTGTATGCTTTATTACAAATCAAAAGGATAACTTTATAAGGAAAGGAAGAATACTATGTCAGTATTAAGTGTAAATAAAAATAACTTTAACGAGATTATAAACAGCTCAAAGCCTGTACTTCTGGACTTTTACGCTGATTGGTGTTTACCTTGTCAGAAGCTGTCTCCCATTGTGCACGAGATTGCCCTGGAGTACCCCGAGTATATAGTAGGCAAGGTGAATGTTGACGAGGAGATGGAGCTTGCACAGAAGTTCTCAGTAGTGAGCATCCCCTTGCTTGTAGTTATCAAGGACGGCAAGGTAGCAAATCAGGCAACAGGCTTCAGACAGAAAGACCAGATTCTGGATTTGCTTGAGAGCTGAAATAACCGACATAAATGATAAACGGCACAGTGTGAAAACTGTGCCGTTTATTTTGTCTATAAAGTGGCACCCGTGGCTCCCCTTTGCAGGGGTGGCAACCCTTTTGTCTGCTTAGCAGACATTTCCCCTATTAGGGGAATTTCCTTGTCAGGGGAGCTGGATTTGCCGTAGGCAAAGACTGAGGGGTAGTTTAAAACTTTATGCTTCTGTTCCGATTTCCTTTGCAATCAGGTCTACTGTAATGCCTGTGTTAAGGAGCATTGCATCAATGGGGTAGATGGTTTTGATATAGCCCTTGTAAAATTTATTCTTGAAGAATTCTATACATTCTGCTTTAGATTTGCCTGCCCTCAGCATATCTGCAATTTCCTCAAAGGTCTCCACTGCACTTTGCTTTGCATTTGCAAGATAGAGCTTTGTCTGCACACTGTCAAGGAGTCCGTAGTGGGGCAGGAGTATGTGCTCAATATCCAGTGCAGTTGCCTTGTCTATAGAGTCAAGGGTCATTTGTACTCCCACAAGATACGAGGGTACAACAGCACTTTCTCCGTCAAAAACTCCCAGAGTCTCACTGCTCAGAAGGAATTTTTCACTCTCGAGGTAATAGCCCACAGAGCATCTGGTGTGACCGGGCAGGTTAATGGCAGTGAAGCACATATCTCCTGCTTGTATTTTATCCCCGTCTTTGACAGTTATATCTACTCTCAGCTCATCAATCAAATCCTCGTAGCTGTCAATGCCGTTTGCTTTTGCAAATTTTCTGTCAAGGTCACGCATAACCGCCTTGGCAGAGTCCTTTGCAAAAATCTTTGCGGCGTATTCGCCTGCAACTACCTTAGCGTTGGGATAAAGCTTCAGTGCATATACAGAACCTAAGGCGTGGTCATAGTGGGAATGAGTGAGGAATATATAATCGAGCTTTCTGTCGCCCAGTTCCTTCTTTATATTCTCTGCTACCTTGTACCCTGTAAAGGCAAAGCCCGAGTCATAGAGTACTGCGGTCTTGCCTGAGTCTATGAGGAATGCACTGTCACCCTTGAGGGCTCGTACATCTGTTATTTTAATGTTCATTCTGCGTCACCTTCCGTTTATAATGGTACTATTCAGATTGAGTTTAGTCAAGGCACAGTGCGACAAAATTCAGTACGGGCAGGTAGTATGATATACAATGTTACCAAACAAATCATCCGAATTTGTTACCTTGTGCAGGGTAAGGCTTCCGCCGCTGTTGTGTGCAGGATATTTTATGGGAAACGGCTCTTTTGCTCAAATGCTGATAAATACTGAGCTTTTTACATTTAAGATAATTTTTGGCTACGGTTACAAAATTGTATATACAGATTACACAAAAAATTGATTGACAAGGCATATTTTTATGGTATATAATATAAGGGCAATAAGCGGTGTTCCGCTTTGATTTCGGTTTTTATATCTTCCGGTTCATAGAGAAGATATAGGGATAAAATTTTTATTGAAAGGAAGAACAAGCAAATGAAAAAGTTGTTCGCACTCCTTCTCGCTGTACTTATGGTTATCTCTCTGGTAGCTTGCACAGGCGGCGAGGAAGAAAAAGGTTCCGTTTATTGGCTTAACTTCAAACCCGAATCTGACGAGGTTCTGAAGGAAATCGCAGCTATGTACACAGAGGAGACAGGTATCGAGGTTCAGATCGTTACTGCTGCTTCCGGTACATACAATGAGACTCTCACAGCAGAGATGGATAAGTCCACTCCTCCCACAATATTTGTTGTTGGTAACGCAGCTGCTGTTGAGCAGTGGGGCGAGTACTGCCTCGACCTGACAGGCACAGACATCGCTAACGAGCTTAACACTGATGCTTATATGCTGAAGGATGCTGACGGCAAGCTCTGCTCCATCGGCTACTGCTACGAGTGCTACGGCATCATCGTAAACACAGCTCTTCTTGAGCAGGCCGGTTATGCTAAGGATTACATCACAAACTTCGAGACACTGAAGACTGTTGCTGAGGATGTTCACGCTCGTGCAGCAGAGCTCGGCTTCGATGCTTTCACATCTTCCGGCATGGATGATTCTTCTTCTTGGAGATTCACAGGACACCTTGCAAACCTTGAGTACTACTACGAGTCCGTTGATGCTCCCGATGCATGGACAGAGTGCCCTGCAGAGATCAAGGGTACATACATGGACAACTACAAGGCTCTCTATGACCTGATGGTTGTAAATTCTGCTACAAACCGTGCTGACCTCGCAAACGGCGGCTTCGATGCAGCTGCAGAGTTCAAAGAGGGTAAGGCAATGTTCTATGTAAACGGTAACTGGGAGTGGTCCGGTCTTTCCGAGGCTGGTATGAAGGCTGAGGACCTCACCATGATTCCCTACTACTGTGGCGTAGAAGGCGAGGAGAAGGCTGGTCTTAACTGCGGTACAGAGAACTACTGGGCAGTTAATGCTAACGCTTCCGAGGCAGACCAGAAGGCAACTCTCGACTTTATGAAGTGGCTCGTTACAGATGCTGAGGCTTCTGAGAAGGCAGTTGGTACATTCGGCGTTATGCCTTACAAGAATGCTGCTGAGTCTTCTAACCCCTTCTTTGCACAGGCTAATGCTTATGCAAACGCTGGCAACTACACAATGCCTTGGGTTACAAACTTCCAGCCCAATGTTGATGCATATCGTGCAGCTCTCGTTGCAGCTATGAACACATACAACGCAGATCCCACAGATGCAAACTGGGAGCTCGTTGAGGCTGCTTTCGTTGGCGGTTGGGCAACTCAGTACGCTGCTGCAAATCAGTAATATCTGCTAATTTCAGAAATATCTGATTCACAGTATTATTTCTAATTTGCTAAACCTGACGGAGCGAGCTGAACCCTCGCTCCGTCTTTTGCAAATTCCGGCTTGTTTCCTTTCATAAAGGTAGAAAATCATATCCTCTGCGTGTATAACCTTTACCCGCAGATGATATCAAATATTAAAAGGCAACGCACAGTGATATCTGTCCTTGCCGTCAATATCTCCCGGAGGTGGAAAAATGAAAAATAAAAAGAAGAAGGCGTACAGCAGTGCCGCTGTGAACAGCCGACTACTGAGACGCCCCATCCGCCGTGCAGGCTGGTTCTTCCTGATGCCTATGGTAGCGGCATTCTGCATAGGCTTTGTGTGGCCCTTCCTGCATGGTATGTTCCTGTCTTTCTGTCAGTTCAAGACAACAAGTAACTGGAAGTGGGTAGGTTTCTCCAACTATGTGAAGGCTTTTGCTGATGAGAGCTTCCGATATTCTTTCGGCTACACTGCACTTTTTGCAATTGTTTCCGTTATCCTTATAAACCTGCTTGCCTTTGTGGTTGCATATGCACTTACACAGGGCATCAAGGGCACAAATATCTTCCGTACAGTATTCTTTATGCCTAACCTTATCGGCGGTATCGTACTGGGTTATATCTGGAGTATGATATTCGACGGTATCTTAGGTGCGTACGGTACATCAATCCTTATGGATACCCGTTGGGGCTTCTGGGGACTTATCATACTGATGTGCTGGCAGCAGGTCGGTTATATGATGATAATCTATGTTGCAGGACTTCAGGCAATTCCCGAGGATATGATGGAGGCTGCAAAGATTGACGGTGCAAACGCATGGCAGACACTCATTAAGATTACTATCCCCAATGTAATGCCTTCCATCACAATCTGTACCTTCCTGTCACTTACAAACGGCTTCAAGCTCTTTGACCAGAACTTGGCTCTCACAGGCGGTCTGCCTTACATTATCAACCCCGACGGCTCAAGCGTCCACACAACAGAGATGCTTGCTTTGAATATCTACAATACCTTCTACGGTCAGGGTGCAAACTCCAGAGGTACAGCTCAGGCTAAGGCAGTGCTGTTCTTCGTTCTGGTTGCTTGTATCGGACTTATTCAGCTTCGTTCCACCCGTAAAAAGGAGGTGCAGCAGTAATGGCAACTACAGCAAAGAAAGTTAAACCTCCCAAGAGCAAGCCTAAGAAAATATGGCTGACCATACTGTTTTCAATTGTGTCTGTCTTCTATGTTATGCCTGTAATTATGGTAGTTATCAACTCATTCAAGAAGAACACCTTTGTTAAGACAGACACCTTTGCTCTGCCTAATGATGAGAGCTTCGTAGGTTTTGATAACTTCACCAAGGGTATGACCTTCGGAGGATATCCTTTCTGGAAGTCCGTGCTTTACAGCCTTGTTATTACCCTGCTGTCAACATTCCTGATTATTTTCTTTACATCTATGGCGGCATGGTTTATCTCCAGAGTTAACTCAGTATTCTGCAAGGCAGTTTATTACACCTGCGTTTTCTCAATGGTTATTCCTTTCCAGATGGTTATGTTTACCTTGTCAAAGACAGCAGATACCCTGAAGCTCAATACTCCTTGGACTATACCGATTATCTATTTGGGATTCGGTGCAGGACTTGCGGTGTTTATGTTCACAGGCTTTGTCAAGAGCATTCCGCTGGAGATTGAAGAAGCCGCCGCTATCGATGGTTGCGGCCCCTTCAGAACATACTTCAAGGTTGTTCTGCCTATGCTCAAGCCCACCATTATCTCTGTTGCAATTCTTGAGATTATGTGGGTATGGAATGACTACCTCCTGCCTTACCTTGTACTGGACAGAACAAAGTATATGACAATCCCCATTCACATCCAGTACCTGAAGGGAAGCTACGGTACTGTTGACCTTGGTGCTACTATGGCACTGATTCTCCTCAGTATCATTCCCGTTATCGTGTTCTACCTCACTTGTCAGAAGCACATCATCAAGGGTGTTGCCGCAGGTGCAGTTAAGGGCTAAGACTTTAAGACAACAAGTAAACACCTGTGGCATCCTCGTCACAGGTGTTTTTGCAACGGAAAAGTTATATAATGAGGTATGTTTTATGTTTTGGAAGAAGTTTATAAACAGACTCTTTGACCTCAACGGTGACGGAGAACTCGACACAGTTGAGCGTGGAGCCAAAGCTGTGTATGATAATGTAAAGGCACTTACAGCAGAAGAAGAAACTTTTGTTGTTGAAGTGTCAGAGGAGGGCATAGCTCTTGCACAGGAGCTTGCAGACCCAATGCTGGACGAAGTTGTTGACGAGGATTTCAGAGAATTTGTAGATGAGCTGGATTTCTATTATTCAGGCTACGACGACATTGAGGATGTGGCAAAAGCCTTGAATGAAGCAGGTTATGACGATATCATTGATTTAGAATATATGGACGAGGATGAGCGAAACGAGGCGCTGACCTCAGCAGGGCTTGACCCTGAGGATTTCAGCTTCTGATGCGACTTGTATTAGTGCTGAAGGGTTGTGTTGACTGGGCGCGTGAGAACTCGGTGGAGCTTATCACCGAGGAGCATATGAAGATTATCAACAACAAATGCGCCAAGAAAAAGGGCAAGAAGTAAAACTGCACATTGATTGGAACCAATAAAAGGCATCGGGAGACCGATGCTTTTTGAATGATGTACTACTGATGATATTGACAATTGACATTAAGTTTTAAAACTAATACAATGTATATGTACAATTATGAACAGAGTATACGCTATAAAGTGCAAAATTGAAATAGGGATTATTGTATAGATGTGATTTGAGCTTATCATATAGATATGCAATTTGTGCACAGAAGTAATGCTGTGCAACTTCGAAAGGAAGTATTAAAATGAAAAGTCAACCGTTGGTTTCTGTTGTAATTCCCGTATATAATGCAGAGAATTACATTCGCACCTGTATTGAGCAGATATTATCTCAGACTTATAAGAATATGGAGATAATCTTTGTTGATGACGGCTCAACGGATAACAGTAGAAGAATCTGTCTTGAATACGCAGACAAGGATAGCCGTATCGTTGTTTATTCAAAAGAAAACGGCGGAGTTTCTTCTGCACGCAATATGGGAATTGAGAAGGCAACGGGTGATTTCTTGCTGTTTCTTGACAGTGACGATTGGCTCGAAAATGACGCCATAAGTAAGTTAGTATCAGCTTGTACAGAGAACACTGCCGATGTGGTGATTTTTGAGTACAGCGTGGATTACCCCGACGGCAGGAAAGTAGTACATACACATAAGAATCTTGAAGGCAAAATGTCTGTATGTGATGCAGTGTTTCATTCCATTGTGGGTACTAATAGATTCGTGTGGTCAAAGTTTTATAAAAGAAGTGCAATAAAAAATATAAGATTTGACGAAACCATTCATCACGGAGAAGATACCCTGTTTGCCTGTCTTGTTATGGCAGAGTGTCGGTCTGCATATTTTCTGGCAGAGCCCTTGTATCGTTATGTCCAGTCAGAGAACAGTGCAACCAGAAAATCTTACTTTAACAAAAGACTCCTTAGCGGCAGAGAGGCTTATCTTGGCCTTGTTAATCTCTGCAAAGAGAAGTTCCCTGAGATTACAGATGTTGCGGTTTCTTCGTATCTGGAGATTCTTATGATGATAATAATGTATATGTACAAAGAACCCAAGAAGTACAAGGGACATATAAAGGAGTTTGCAAGGGAAATTCGCAGCAACCGAAAGACAATATACAAGTGTAAGAGCTGTCCCAAGAGTACGAAGCTCAAGGTGGCATTATGCTCAGTGAGCCCTACTCTGATGGTATGGTTCAGAAAGCTCACTCAGAAACGCTTTGGTTAAAATTGATTAGTTGTCAGTGCGGAGGATAAGTAAGTGGATAAGTTAATCAGTGTTATAATGGGAATATACAATGTTGAGGCTACTCTCAGAGAAGCTCTCGACTGTATTCTTGCACAGACCTATACTAACTGGGAGGTTATAATGTGCGATGACGGCTCTGCAGATAAAACTGTAGAGGTGGCTATGGAGTATGTAAATAAATACCCCGACAAGTTTGTGCTAATAAAGAATAAGACAAATCAGGGACTCAATATAACTCTCAATAACTGCCTGAGTAAGGCAAAGGGTGAGTACATCGCCCGTATGGACGGTGATGATACCTGCTCAGAAACTCGCTTTG
The DNA here is from genome assembly GCA_017473775.1 of Ruminococcus sp. Lineage (GTDB taxonomy): Bacteria > Bacillota > Clostridia > Oscillospirales > Acutalibacteraceae > Ruminococcoides. The sequence continues at coordinate 13,400 of JAFUJH010000002.1, read as the reverse complement.
CCAAGCAGGTAGAGATACTTGACAATAACCCCGATATCGCCATAGTCAGCACAGATATGCTGTTCTTTGACGAGAGCGGAGTCTGGGGTAGAACCCATGTGAAGCCACGACCTGAGAAGCAGCACTACCTGATAGATAATGTTTTTTGTCACGCGGCGGCAATGGTCAGACGGGAAGCATATATGGCTGTGGAAGGCTACACAGTAGACAAAAGACTTCTGCGCGTAGAGGACTACCACCTGTGGGCAAAGATGTATGCAAAGGGCTACACAGGCGTCAATATTCAGGAGCCTCTGTATCAGATGAGGGACGACCACGCTGCCTTCAAACGCAGAAAGTTCAGATTCAGAGTTAATGAAGCATACGCAACACTCTGCGCTTGCAGATTGATGGAGTTCCCTTTTTACTGCAGGGTGTATTGTCTCAAGCCTATCCTCAAGGGTCTTGTCCCCGGATTTATGTATAAGTATCTGCATCGCAGAAGACTTGCTAAGCGTATCTCAGACAGCAGTGAGGGCTGAATAAATGACAGAAGTAGTAGCCGCCCTTATATGGGACGATGATAAATTTATGATTTGCCAGCGACCTGCACACAAAGTAAGAGGTCTGCTGTGGGAGTTCGTCGGTGGTAAGGTCGAAGCAGGAGAGAATAAGGAGGATGCCCTTATCCGTGAGTGTATGGAGGAGCTGGATGTAAAAATCAGCGTCCGCCATGTGTTTATGGATGTGGTACATAACTATCCTGACCTGCTTGTGCACCTGACTCTTTTCAATGCAACTATTGCAGAAGGCACACCGAAGCTTATAGAGCATAATGACATAAAGTGGATTACTCCCTCAGAAATTGCAGACTACGAATTCTGCCCTGCCGATAAAGAAATTCTTGAACGGATAATCGCTGAATACGGCAGTTGATAAAAATTAATTTATAACAGCATAAAACTCCCCAAGGCGATAGTAACGCTTTGGGGAGCTTTACTTTATTACAGGTTAGTTGTAAACAACACAGTTGTACACTTGCTTACATCGTGATATAATAAATCTGAGGTGAGTATATGACACAGCAGATACTTGAATATATAAGGGATACCTACGGCGCAGAGCCTGAGTACCTGTGGCGTGCAACACCCACAAATGCGGCTCTCAGGAATAACTGTACAGGCAAGTGGTTTGCAGCCCTCATAGGTAATCTGCCCTTGAGTAAGCTCGGTGTGAAAACGGATAAAAGAGCGGATGTGCTCAACCTGAAGTGCGACCCTATGATAAGCTTCACGCTTGTGGATAATGAGCGGATATTTGCAGGCTACCATATGAATAAGGAACACTGGATATCTGTGCGTCTGGACGGCTGTGTACCTGTGGATGAGCTGAAAGCTCTCGTTGATATGAGCTATGAAATAGTAGATAATAAGGGCAAAGCCCGTGGGATTGGTTAAACCTGCACTCTGATAAAGGAGCAAGCCAATGAAGGATGAATGTCTGATTTGCGGAGCACCGCTTGTATACAAAGATACCGACACTGTGGCTCAGTGTGTGCTGTGTCACAAAGAGGAGAACACAAAAACTATGTGTGAGCAAGGTCATTTTATCTGCAACACTTGTCACACAAAAGGCATAGACACTATAATCGGTGTGTGTCTTTCACAGACTTCAAAGAATCCTGTGGAGATACTCCGTAGTCTTATGAGCCTTGAGTTTTGTCATATGCATGGACCTGAGCATCACATTATGGTAGGTGCATCCTTGCTGACCGCCTTTAAGAACGCAGGCGGCGAAATTGACCTTACCAAGTCGCTTTCAGAGATGTGCTCCCGTGGTAAAAATGTGCCCGGAGGTGCCTGTGGATTCTGGGGTGCCTGCGGAGCAGGAGTGAGTACAGGAATGTTTATGTCAATCGTTACAGGATCAACTCCCCTTGCAGACAGAGTCTGGGGACTTTCAAATATGATGACATCATCTGCTCTCAGAGCAATAGGGGAGGTGGGGGGACCGAGGTGCTGTAAGCGTAACTCTTATCTTGCAGTAACCGAGGCAGTAAGCTTTGTGAAAACCCACCTTGGTGTAGAAATGGAGCTCCCAAAAATCAAGTGCACACACTTTGAGGAGAACAATCAGTGTATAGGGGAGAGGTGTCCTTTCAGATGAAAAAGAAAATAGCTTTTATCTGTGTGCACAATTCCTGCCGAAGCCAGATTGCAGAAGCCCTCGGCAAGCATATTGCAGGGGATAAATACGATTTTTATTCAGCAGGTACAGAGACCAAGCCTTGTATCAATCAAGACGCAGTGCGTCTTATGAAGGAGCTTTACAGCATTGATATGGAGTCAACCCAATACAGTAAAACCTTTGATAAAATCCCTGCTCCCGATGTGGTGATTTCTATGGGTTGCGATGTAGGTTGTCCGTATGTGGGCAGGGCTTTTGATGATAACTGGGGACTCAAAGACCCTACAGGCATGGATGATGAGTTTTTCGTATCTGTTATAAAGCAGATAGAAGCAAAGATAAAAAGTCTGTAATCTGCCCGAAGCTATCTTCTCCGAGAAGATTATATTATCATATTCCTCTCGAAGCTTTATCCCAATGCATCCGGGGAGTTTTGTTTCTGAACGCCCGATGACATTTATAATCTGTTGTGTTATACTGAATTTGTAAACTTACAGTGAAAGAAGCTGATACAATGAATATCTCAATATTCCTCAAAAGCGTAATCGATTCCGACAATGCTCCGGTTGTTATCTGCGATTTGGAGCACACCGTGGTGTATATGAATCCTGCGTCAATCGAGCGTTACAATGCCAATATCACAGGCAAAAGCATAAAGATCTGCCATAATGCGCAGTCCAACCAGAAGATTGACCGGGTCCTTGATTGGTTCAAATCAAGCACAAAGAATAACCGCGTACACACCTACTACAACGATAAAGAAAACAAGGATGTATATATGATTGCCCTGCGTGATGAGAGCGGAGAGCTCATCGGCTACTATGAAAAGCACGAGTACCGAAACGCCGACCCATTAGGCCTGTATGTAATGGAGTGATAAAATCAAAGACCTCATATTAAACTACAAGAAAAAAGGTGTAATATGTACTTTTCAAAAATCGAGTTTCAGGAGAGACGGCCTGATAACATCTATACATATCTTTCGCTGAATCTGACATCAAAAGAAATAGCATACAATGTTATCAGATATACTCACACAAGTTCAGCGGTTATTCAGAAATTACAGACAACACAATTCAGAGATCTTACAGTGTCATCAGAAGCAACATCAGCCGCAAAGTATCTTGCGTCAGGCAAATCTGATTTCAAACCTGAACTTTTGATAACCGAGGAAGATAAAGAAGAGGTCTTGTTTTCTTATGCCGAAAAATTTACAGATGCACAACTAAAAAAACTTTTGCCATATTGCAAAGTTTCTGCTTTCGAGCCATACCGCAACAGAAGTTTTTTAACATCTGACAAGTGCACTGCAGGATACTATGACGAAATATCTTTGAATTTTAGAGGTGTTTCTAACTCACCTGTTCCGTATATTGAAATCTCCATGGATATCATCACATACGACAATCACACCCTACCTACAACTAAACTCTACGAGTATATATTCAATAACTTCTTTATAGTCAACAAAGAAGTGTATCGCTGGATGTGCCGTTAATAAGAGAAAAACAATATGCAGAAAGGGATAATCATCAGCAAAGGAGATTCATTATGATAGATTTTGATAATATCAGCGAAACAGTAATACACAATTTCTACGGCGGTGAGGGGGATACCGTTGCCAAAATGTATGCAGACGAAAGCAACAGAATTATGAAGGGTAAGCTTGCGCCGAATTGCTCTATCGGTGTCCATTGCCACGAAACCTCAAGCGAGATTATTTTTATCCTCTCAGGCACAGGTAAAGCGATCCTTGACGGGGAGGAGGAAATCCTCACGAAGGGCACCTGCCACTATTGTAAAAAGGGTCAGATCCATACCCTTATTAACATCGGCACGGATGACCTCGTCTTTTATGCGGCGGTCCCTCAGCAGTAAACCATAGCGGAGCAGGGGAATCTCATATGCTAAGAATATAAGTGCGAAAACCCCCAAAAGTTGCAAATATGTAGTTGACAATGCGAAGAGTTTTCAGTATAATAATTTGGTTGGAAGCACTGATGCCGATATACAGCAAGCATAAGCGAGAAATGTCGGCGACATTGCAAAGCTATCATGATTATTATCCTGTTGGTAGCACGAAGTTTTTGGGAACGGGACTACGTTTTCTAAGCGAAAAAGCCCCTCTTTCAAAAAGCCTGTATTCATCGGGCTTTCGGGTATCTCAAACGAAACCCCGAGCAGAGAAAAACCACTAACGACCACATGCAGTCCACAGTTGATGGATTTCTCGCAAAAACATCAGTTTTCACAACTTAAAATCAGCACAACCCAGAAGATTTCGGGGCGTGGCGCAGTTTGGTAGCGCGCTTGCTTTGGGAGCAAGATGCCGCAGGTTCAAGTCCTGTCGCCCCGACCAAAAAGGCAGTTTTCATCACGAATCCTGCCTCGTAAACGGGAGCATAGCTCAGCTGGGAGAGCATCTGCCTTACAAGCAGAGGGTCACAGGTTCGAGCCCTGTTGTTCCCACCAAAAAGCACTGAAGCGATTCATTCGCCTCAGTGCTTTTTCTTTCGCCTATTTCATTGTTTACTGCGGTGTAAATTCTCTCATTTAATATAGTCTAATATCACATTTAGCAAACCTTCTAATCGTTCTGTACCAATCCCATCGTAATCATGTGCGTACATAAATTTAAAATTGCTATGAAATGAATCCATAGGACCAACATGCACTGAACTTTCTTCAAATTGATCCGCTGTTATATCAATAATTAATCCATTTATCAGATTTTTCTCCTCATAACGTTCCGAACGAATCGTTTGTTCAATTTCTCTGCCGATGTATGAACGAAAACAACCTAAAACATTATCTGGAATAGTGCATTCGTATTTTATAGGTTCTTCGACTCTCTCATCTTTTACAACCAACCATGCGTGAGTTTGGCCGTTAAAGTCACCACAAACATAGATAGTGTTTATTCCTCGACGTTTTAGAAATTCGCCTAACAGATAACAAGTATCTCCGCAACAAGCTTTAGGGAACTTACAAAATAACATGTCATCTGCAAATTGGTCGTTTTCTTGTGCCTCTATTATTGCATTTTTAAATGTTTGTGAAAACTCTTTAATTTTTATATCCGTCATAAGAAAACCACCCTTATACAAAAATGCATTAAGAAAAATGTTCTATATCCTTTTCGATATCTTTAATTTCTTTTGACATTATATATCGAAACTTACTTTCAATTTCTTCATCATTCCATTTTAGAGCCTTATCTCCATATATACTGTGCAAAACATTCTTCTTATCTTCTATAGTATATTTATCAAAGTTCGGTATGTAATTAGTAGTATGTAATGCTTTGGTGATCTCGAAATAAGTTCTGATAAACCTTTTAGGTTTAATACGCCCATCAAGATTATATCTTCGTAGTATTTTCAATAGAAGATTGTCCATATGAAACAACAGCTTCATGTCCTGTATCTGCGAATAGAAGAAAACCCATCCGTATTTATTGTCATTCCACACAAATCCTGTAATTTTGTTATTAAGTTTCCACTCTATAAATTTATCGTTTTCTTTATTTATTGTTCTTACTAAATCCTCTATAGCTTGTTCGAATTTTAATATACTGCTATTACGCACAGATATACTCAATCTGTCTATTTTATATCCCAAATATTCAAATCCTTGAACAACACTTCCACTATCTTTCTTTGAATTAAATTCAAGACCAAGCTTTACAATTTCCTCATTAGCAATTCTTTCTGTTTTTTCCAAGTCCTTTTTATTGACCAAAATCAAAATATCATCAACATATCGCCAATATTTAATATTACCCATACTATTAAATTTGAGATCAAACTTTGATAAATATATATTAGCCAAAGCATTTGATATAGGCAAACCTTCTGGTATTCCTTTTGTTTTTTTGCCTCTCTTTACTTTTTCTTTTGTTGGGTAAGGCAATGATTCTGTTTCAATAGCAGACTTAATCAACGATAAGATTTCCGCTTTTCGAATTCTACTTCTCAATATAGACATCAGATTTTCCTGATTAATATTCGAATAAAAAGACGCGATGTCTAATTTTATAAATGAATCGTAATTTCCAATTTCATCAGAAATTTCTTGAACGATCAACTGTGGTAGCCTAGCGTTACATCCTTCACCAAAAACTTTTACTATTACTTCATTCAATACAGAAAGTGTAAGTTTATCTCTTACAGTAGGTACTGAAACACATCTCGGATATTTATTGGGACCTTTCAAAAATAACAATTGCTTATATCTTGTGAATTTATATGATTGATTACCGGTTTTTCTTAATATGACTTGAATATTCTCATCAATTTCTAATTCAAAATTTTTTGTTGTTATTTTATCTAATCCTACCGATGTTTTGGAATGCACCTTCTCATAATAATGCTCTTTTATATGCTTTTCGGAGAATAGTTTGTTCCAAATTTTATACGCTTGCATTATACCACCACGCTCCAAGATACAAGGCTATTGGAAGTAGTAAAACTAACACTTTAACAATTAAGCGCCAAATTATCCCAAAATAATATTTATGTCTAATACTATTCCATTTGTTTTTTCTAAAATCCTTATCTGCTCCATACATCGTACAATAATAGTCAAACGCTATATGATTACACGAAGTATCTAACAAATCACAATATTCTATCTCTATCTGCTTTATTCTCTCTTCTGAAATATCCCTGTTTAATTCTAACTCTAATTTATAAAGCATTGTATAGTTGCTTCTGTAATCTCTTGCGCATTCAGAATACTTTAGTGAATTAAGATAAAGTATAGTTACTAATAATGATATTGTCATAAATACTGTTATCAAACTAAGTGCATAATTATTCTCAATTAGGGTCAGTATAGAAAAAATAATGGTTACGCAAGAATAGTATATATTCACACCCTGAATAAAACTATTTTTTCTTAATAGCCTTGATTCTGCATTTACACGTGAAATACGTGTAGTCCATATGGTATTCTTCAATTTTTCCTTATCCATAAAATCAAACCTCCCTTAAAAGGTGTATTAGAGCCTCTTTAGACAAGTCAAAACCTTCAAATTACTTTGAAAGACTAAAAATTCCCAAAGGAATGTTAATTACATTTTCTCCTAGAATACTCCAGAAAAGCATAGTTTTCACTATAGGCTCTAATACAATAAAATTATATCATACAAATATCAGCAATTCAATGTTCCTGATGTATATTCTCTCTATTTTCTTCTCAATACCTTTAAAGATAGTGCCATCACCCTTACGTACATATTCGCTTGCGCTTCTATAAAACTATCTAAAGAATTGATATTCATATTTCACCCTCCTTGTATTTATAATATATCATAAATTGTGGCGATGGTACGAATATATCAGCCATAAATCCAACATTAAATTTGACGCCGACGATAGAATTTGAATAGGATGTTTACAAATAGCTTTAAAATATAAAAAATACAAACAAATCAATAAGCACATTTACTCATAAACGAAGGCGTTGATTCAAATCCTTCCACTATATCTAATCAGAAACCGCAATTGAACAATCGTATCAATTGTGGTTTCATCGTTTTATCGGTATTTTTTACAAGAACCCAAGTAAATAAGCTAAATCAAACATTGCAGTTCGAAGGCATATCCTATTATCTGCAATGCTTTTTGTTGTGTAATTATATAAGACTATTAGATGGTACCGGTACCCCATAAATCTACCATTAATTTATAGGGGTAATGTTAAAAGATCATTGTAATCATAATTCGTATTATCTGTAAAAATAAAGTTTACAAGCTATTATTTTAAAACATAAATGTAATTTTGTTCGCTTTTATACGAATCATTTGACGCTTGAATGTGAACTGATATTCATATATAATTTTATCATAAGCCAAAACAAACAGGAGATGTTATTATGATTAGCAAAGAACAGGAACAGTTTGTGAGAAATCATATAAATCAAAAATACTTTGATTCTGCAAAGGTTGTGAATTATTTAAGTATTCATGACCATGTAGGTGATGAGATATTTGATTTAGCATTAAAATATCAACATAGAAAAAATATCAGTATGGTCAAAGAAGGTTTTGGTTTTCATACCATAGATGTTGATACTTTTGTCAAGCGAGTTCCGTTTTATTTTTACGAACCAGATTTCGATAAGAATCAGCATGGCGACTTGTTGTCATTAATTCACGGACAAGCAAAATATGATCAGCTTGCTAATTTCGAAGAAGTATACATGGCGTTAGAAAAGCTCTTTTATAAATACAAAATGGGGGTGCCCGAAATTATGGGTTATCCTATCACTTTAACTGGTACTTATGGGAGAACAGATGTGTTTTTTAAATGGGTTCATTATCTGGATTTGTGTTATGTGTTGCACATCGATAACAAGTATCCGCAAGATTTTCTATATGAATATAATCGCATCTTGGTGTTGGCTGGAGAAGACCCTATTATTTATGTTCCAGGACTTGTTGGCTTTAATGAAGATTTCTTACGTCAGGACAAAGAAATTATTATTGGAGGTGAGTTTCCGTGTGATAACAATATGCCCATACTTGAATGGATCGGTATTTGGATTGAAAATGCTGCGTATGTTAAAGTAAACGATTGCTATTCTATGGGTGGCACACCTAAACTAGAGAAGGAGTTACACATCGGAATTACTCCAGAAACAAAAATATATATGCCCAATATTTATAATGATGACGACGGTGTAGATACATGGTATCCGATCTATTTTGGTCCTCTTGCTATGAAGTTTGACAAAGATGCGCTTAAGTTTTATCGCAAACGAATCGACATTACGCAGCAAGCCTTAGCCGACGCTGTAGGTGTACAGCTACGCACATATCAAAAATGGGAAAAGGGAGAAACTATTCCGGATGGATATAATCTGATCAAACTGATGAATTATCTTAATATTGAATCCGTACAGGATTTTATAATTAATGATCCTATTTATGACGATGGATTCGCAAAGTTTAAAGCACGAAAAAAGTATAATTAACATTACCATATACGGAGGAACTTATGAACAAATCAGAACACCTGTTAAGTGCTTTTTCTGAGGATTATTTCTTCAAGGATCTTGTAATTGATGAATTGAAATTTACTCCAGAGGGATCCACAGAAGTAGAAGTTGCTGATCTGCTTATCAATATTGGAGACATTATTATTGCAATTCAGCTTAAATCTCGTAACGATAAAGATCAAACCAACGACTCTTTTATCGAAGCCAAATGGCTTCAAAAGAAATGTAAGAACGCAAAAGGTCAAGTGAAGGAAACTTTACAGTTCATTTCATCTGGAAAACTCCCAAATTTTAACAATAAGCGTGGTCAGAATATATCGCTGCAACCAGATGCAGAAGTAATCCCTTTGGTAGTATTTGAAAATAATCAAATTGATAATTACCCACATTTGTTGAGAAAACATTCAGATTCAGGTATGAACATAAACTGCATGTCTTTTACCGATTACTGTGAAATGTGCCGCATTCTAGTTACCCCTATGGAAATAGTCGAATATCTAGAATACAGAAAATCAATATATGAAGAACATGGCGATATCGATATTATGATTTTGAACGGAACCGATAATGAAATGGTTCTTATTAAACCACAAAAAAACGAATCTCTAGTACATCAGTTTTTAGCAGAGAAATATGGAATGAAAAAATCTGCTCAACAGAAGTTAACCATCCAATATTTCCGGAATTTTTTGCATCTATTAGCAGAACGCACTGTAAATAGTTCAACAGAAAATGGAAGCTATGACATACTACTATTCTTTGCTCATTTTCATAGGTATGAAATAACTGAGTTTTGGAATATGTTAGAAAAAACTAAAGCGGAAGCGAAAAAAGGCAAGGCAGGTATTAGACACTCGCTTCGTTCCGCTATAAGCGAATATGTAATAATGTTTGTGGCAAACGGGTTGGTGCCAATAGAAATTTTGTTACCGAAAATAAGGCGAGTAACTGAACCAAAACAAGTTTTTGAAATTGATATACACTGGTTTAATAAAAATGAATTTAGTATAGATTTTTTGTTTTGGAATAATATAAAATAATACTAATAGTTTATTTTCTCATTCTCACACCTCACTGCTGTTCTTGAAGTGAAATACTATGCCTCCGTCGACATTAAATGATAATTTTATCTATCATAGTGTTCCAATGTGGTAGAATCTGTTGTGAAGGCCGTACTTAAACAAAATCCAGACAAAAAACACAACGTTCACAAAAAACATTCATTGTATTGATTATGAGAGTTACTTTCATAAAAGCAGCAAACATCACGGTTATATAATAAATTTAAAACGACGTTACTTGTGCTCTCTTATCTCTGTATTATTTCTATAATTCAATGTATATACTACACCTAAACACATCTCTAATATCTGATTTCTAAAATGCAATCACAGTTTTCTTTACTGATTACAGCGGTGCAGAATTTGAGGGTAGCTTTATGGGCTACCCTCTGTTTTGTATGTTTTAATTTCGGCTTTTTATGGTTTTGTTTCTGCTTTTAGTTTTGCCTTTTCTTCAGCGATTTCGCGGTTCATTTCTTTGATGAGTTCTGCGAGTTTTGCTTCGCATTCTTCTTCGGTGGGGGCGTAGACGTTGCGGCTGATACGTTTGCCGTAGGCGTCGTTGGGGGAGTATTTGCCTTCGTAGAGGGTTTCGGAAAGTTTTGTGACACAGCCTGTGCCTCGCTTGCGCATTTTTCGCTTTTGTGGCTCGAATTTTGGCTCTGGTCGCGTTTTTTCGGGGTCATTGGATACTTTCTCGAGTTCGGGCATTTGAGCGTTTGTACCGCCAATTTTGCGGTCGATGCTGACAGCTGCCTGCAGGCGCATTGTATCGCTGACATGGGAGTACACATCAAGGGTGGTTGCCGCTGACTCGTGACCGAGAATATCGGACAGAGTCTTTATATCCATTCCGTTTTCCAGAGAGAAGGTTGCGAAAGTATGTCGCAAATCGTGAAACCTTACATGCTTGCACTGTGCTTTTTTAAGTGTCCGTGCCAACGCCGACCTGACCGAGGTAGGATGCCTTGGGGTATCGTCTTTCTTGGGAGAGGGAAACACCCACTTTGAGTTTACGGTCTCCTTGTACGCCTTGAGCATATTGGTCACCGACTGAGGCAGTAAAATTGTGCGGACAGAGCCTTTGGTTTTGGGAACGGATATATGCAGATTTCCGTCAATGTTAGTCGCCTGACGCTGAATGTAAATCTCGCCTGTGTCAAGGTTAATGTCATCCCATTGAAGACCTAAGACTTCACCGATTCTGAGTCCTGTGGCAAGCTCCAGAATGAATATCTCATAGTAATCTCCATCCTCTTTCGCCTGTGCCAGAAACCGCCTTGCTTCTTCTTTTGAGAGAGGTTGCATTTCTGCACTTCTTTTAGGCGGAAGTTTGCAACCCTTGCTTGGGTTTGCGTCTATGAGACCTTCCTCAACTGCTTTTTTCAAAGCACTTCGGCAAGCTTTATGGATACCCCTGACCATTGCGTTGGAAAGTCCTGTTCCGTTTTCCTCTCGTCTGAAAAGTCTGCCGTCAGCTTTTAAGTTTGCATAGTACTGCTGAAGGTCTGCCTGAGTCAGTTCGTTGAGAGGAATTTTACCAATATCGGGGATGATGTGGTCGTAAATATGATTCTCGTAATGTGCCTGAGTTGAAAGTCTGATTCCAGGCTTACAGAAGTTTTTGTACCAGAAGTCAACCCAATCCCCGAAAGGCATATCGGGACTGCACCTTGTGCTTACCGTGCCGTACTCTTTCTTGAGTTCCTCAAGCTTTTCCATACAGACTTTCTTATCTTTCGAAGTCACATTTTTAGTTATGGGATAGCCCTTGTCATCATAGCCTGTGACAACTCGACCTTCCCATCTGCCGTCGTTTCGAAGTCTTAAAGTACCTTCTCCGACTTTGCGTTTCTTTGCCATAATCACACCTCTGCAATCTCATCCATAAACCCGCCCACGATATCCGAAGCTCGCTTTTGCATATCCGTTGTAACGTGGGTATAGGTATCGATGGTGAAGGAAGCATTGGTATGACCAAGTATCTTTGAGAGAGTCTTCACATCCACACCGCCTGACTGTGCGTGGGTTGCGAAGGTGTGGCGAAGGTCGTGAAAGCGAATCCGAGGCAAGCCTGCATTTTTCAGCAGAGTCTTCAGTCGGTTATACGCGCTCTCAGGGTGCATAGGAAGTTCGGGCTTATAGATGTTAGGGAATATCCACTGACCCTTAACCTTTTCTTTTCGGTCTTTGAGAATCTCAGCGGTGCTTGGAGGCAGGAGGATGGTTCTCCTGCCTGCCTCGGTTTTGGTTTCGCCCCACTCAAGACCGCCTCCGCGTTTTTGCCTGACTGTTCTGCTGACTTTCAGGGTGCCTTTCTCCGCGTCAAAGTCGCTCCACATAAGTCCGCAGAGTTCACCTTTGCGAAGCCCGGTGGTAAGCTCAGTATAGAAGAAGTCATACCAGACTTCATCCGCTTTTATAACTTCCATGAACTTCTGAAGCTCAGCTTCATTAAGGACTTTCATTGGCGGATAGTTGTTCTTGGGAACTGTTGTGCCTACTGTGGGATTTTTGACAATCAGCTTTTCGCTGACTGCCATCTCAAGCGCTTCGTGAAGCATCATATGTATTTTACGGACATAGCTGTCGGAGAGTCCTGCACCCTTTCGAGCGGTTTTGTTAACCCTGCCGTTCTCGCGAAGATAGTTATACATCTTCTGAATATCCACAGTGGTCAGCAAGGCTAAAGGCTTGTCACCAATCTGAGGCTTGATGTAAAGCCTTGCTATTGATTCATAGCCTTCCCAAGTGCTTTCCCTGACCGCGAATATCATATATTCGTTAAGCCAGCGGTCAAGCCACTCACCGACTGTGATGTTGCTTTCTTCGGTGAGTTTTATACCTTTGTACTCTTCAAGGAGTTTGTGAAGTTTCAGAAGAGCTTCTCGCTGAGTCTTGCCGTAGACATATTTGAACATTGACGAGCCGTCATTTTTATAACCTATGGTGATTCTGCCTTCCCACAGATTTTTATTTTTTCTTCTTATCATTCCGTCTCCCGACGGTCTGCGCTTTGCCATGTTATCACTCCTCGTATAATAAAGTAGTAGTTTTTAGAGTCCCTCTCCAAGGACAAATATGCTACACTGTAAATGGTGCTGTGGATTGGTGTATCACTCCTACCGCATGACGGTTTTTGAAAGGCTCCAACCACAGATCTTTGCAGT
>JAFUJH010000027.1 GCA_017473775.1 Ruminococcus sp. | reverse complement strand
TACCACTTTTTGTTATCCTTACGCCGCCAAATTGCGTTATCGGGAAATTTCTCCCATAAAAATTCGAGTTCGTCGCCGTATTTTTCACGGACATAGCAAATGATTTCTTTCGCCTGCGTAGACTTGAAAAATTCCGTATTGTAACACTTATCTGCTACCTGTGTGAGAATAGTTTCAATGGCTTTTCTAACCTCTCCCACAAAAGACCCCGTAGCATTTGTTTTATACAGTACATATTCATCACCGATTGCTTTCTCGGTCAGTTTCGTATCTATATTGCCATCGGGTGTGATGATGATTTGAAGAAGGAATGAGCCGTCAAGTATGTCAGTTTCATAAATATAGTTACTATTATTTTGTACAAAGCCGAATATTACTGCTTTATGGATATCAACAGTTTTTCTTCTAAACAATTCATCAAACATAATGCTCACCTTCGCCAAATTCTTATTTAGCTAACTGATTATACCACATTCTTTTAAGAATTTATATAGTGAAATTAAGATTTCAAATTTTTGTCGAATTTGGTCTGCGACCGATCTTCAAAAATATTGCTTTGTGCAGTGGCTCGAATATGAATTCCCTTTCTTCCGCATAGTGCTTTGCTTCGAGCAAATTATAGAAGCGTAAAAAATCACGATACCATTCGGGATCAACCTTTTCTAATCGCTCATCGTGACAACGCACATCCACAAGGATATCTTCTGTGACCTTCTTGATATCCGACCATTCGCTTTCAGTTTCCAATTCTGGATGGGCATAAATGTATTTATATATTTAACATTCATATAAATAAAAAGGGCAGACTTAGCGATAATTAATCACTAAATCTGCCCATTATTTTTACTTCGGTGGCTCGAATCCACCTTGTAGGTCGTTGGCATCTATGAAATTGCAACTTGAAAAATAGGGGTAAAAATGCGAAAAGCCTTGATTTCTCAAGGCTTTTCGGTGTGGCATCTAAATAGACCACAACACTTGGTGGGAGAAGGTGGATTCGAACCACCGAAGTCACTGACAACAGATTTACAGTCTGCCCCCTTTGGCCACTCGGGAATTCTCCCATATGAAAGACCTGCTTTATTAAGCAGGTCTTTGTTTGTGGAGCTGGTGGACGGACTTGAACCCCCGACCTGCTGATTACAAATCAGCTGCTCTACCAACTGAGCTACACCAGCGAAGTGCTCAATTAATATAACACGATTTGAGGGTGTTGTCAACACTTTTTTTAAAAATTTTTTAAAATTTTTCTTTTCTTTTTATTTTTCTCTCCTCTTGTATTTCTTTTTTGATTATAGTATCATTACTTTTATCGCAGATATAATTATAGGTCTGAGTCGGTTACTGCTATGCATTGATAATATACTATATTAAAGAAAAGAAACGAGGTGGTTACTGTGGCGGTGATGAGTACAAGGGGACTTTCTATGACATTTGTGGAGAGGACTTTGTTTTCTGATGTGAGCTTTGATATTGAAAAGCGTGACCGAGTGGGGTTTATTGGCAGAAACGGCACAGGTAAAACCACGCTCTTTAAACTTATTACAGGGGAGTTAAGCCCCACTATGGGGGATATCTTCATTGCCCGTGATACAGTGGTGGGGCATATGCGTCAGCACGCCTGCGTGTATCCTGAGCGGTCTGTGTTTGACGAGCTTCTGACTGTGTTTGCACCGCTTATGGCAATGGAGGCTGAGATTGAGTCTCTTACCCACAGTATTGATAATGGCGAGGGGGATATAGACGCTCTCATTTCCAGACAGACAGCCCTCATAGATAAATTCAACAATGACGGAGGACTTACCTACCGAAGCCGTACCCGCTCAGCACTCTTAGGACTTGGCTTTACAGAGGCGGATTTCAGCCGTGCTGTGGGCACACTCAGCGGAGGTCAGGCATCCAAGCTCTCACTTGCAAAGCTTCTCCTTTCAGGTGCAGATTTCCTGCTCCTTGACGAGCCTACCAACCACCTTGATATCAATTCTGTAAGGTGGCTTGAGGGATTTATCAAGGACTTCAAAGGCTCGGCACTTATTATAAGCCATGACAGATACTTCCTTGATGCTGTCACCAACAAAACTATTGAGCTTGAGCACAAACAAATCAGAGCGTATGATGGCAACTACACAACCTTTATGGAGAAGAAAGCTCGCGAACTTGAGGCGGCACAGAAGCTTTTTGAGAAGGAAAGCCGCGAGATACGCCGTATCGAGGGCATAGTTGAACAGCAAAGGCGTTGGGGCAGAGAGCACAACTTTATCACTGCCGCCAGCAAGCAGAAAGAAGCCGACAGGATAAAGGAACGGCTTGTGAAGCCCGAGGGTGAGGAAAGCCACATCCACCTGAGCTTTGAGCCAAAGCGAGAAAGCGGCAACGATGTGCTTATTTGCCGCAATGTAAGCAAAAACTTCGGCACAAAGCAGGTGCTTCAGAATGTGAATCTTCACATCCGCCGAGGTGAGCGGGTGTTCATTGTGGGTGCTAACGGTTGCGGAAAGACCACCCTGTTTAAGATTCTCTGCGGTTTGTACGATGCAGATTATGATGAGCTGACCTTTGGTGCAAGGGTAGATACAGGCTACTTTGACCAGATGCAGGCTGACCTTACTCCTGCAAATAACCCGTTAGAGGAGATAAGCGACGCCTATCCCCATATGGATAACACTGCTATCCGTACAGCGTTGGGTGCTTTCCTTATTAAAGGCGACGATGTGTTCAAGCCTATATCTTCTCTCAGCGGTGGCGAGCGTGCACGGATATCACTGCTGAAGCTTGTGCTGTCAGGTGCAAACTTCTTCCTGCTGGATGAGCCTACCAATCACCTTGATGCACCATCCAGAGAGGCTCTGGAGCAGACACTTGCAGAATATTCAGGCACAATGCTGATTATCAGCCACGACAGATACTTTATCAATAAGCTGGCAGACAGGATAATTGAGCTGACACCAACAGGTGTTACAGAGTATCTGGGTAATTATGATTATTATGCAGAGAAAACTGCACAGCGTGAGGAGGCACCCCGTAGCGCCGATGCTCCCCAAAAGCCTAAGCAAAACGATTATAAACTCCGCAAAGAGGAGCAAGCCCGTGAGCGTAAGCGTCAGAATGACCTGAAGAAGGCAGAGCAGAGAATAGAGGAGCTGGACGCAGAGATAGCGGAGCTTCAGACTCTCCTTGCATCTGATGAGGTTGTGGGTGACTACGAAAAGCTCATGGAGCTTACAGCAAAGCTTGAGCAGTTGCAGGACGAGCAGGCACAGGTCTTTGAGCTGTGGGAAGCCCTTATGGAGGCAGCCCCTGCAGAGTGATATTGCATTAATAATTGCATAATTGATTGTTTATTTAAGCACTTCTTTCGTTATTGAAAGAGGTGCTTTTTGCGTTGTGGGGGAGTGGTTTTGCCCGTAGGGACGAGCAGTGCTCATCCGTGACATTGGCTCTATGTGAAGCTTTTCGGACGACCAATGGTCGTCCCTACGCGGTGGAGGTTATGTCGTAGGGGCGGTTCACGAACCGCCCGCGAAATCCTGCTATAGCATAAGCCTTTCGGGTGACCAAGGGGAAGCCTTAATAGCCTCCCTCGTGAGGGAGGTGGCATTGGCTGAAAGCCAATGACGAAGGGAGTCAAAGGAAAGGTTGGATGTAACTCCCTCAGTCTTTGCCTGCGGCAAATCCAGCTCCCTCGGGGAGGAAGCCTACTCCCTCAAAGAGGGCGCCTTCTTTCGGACGACCATTGGTCGTCCCTACGCGGTGGTGTTGTAGGGGTCGGCGCCACGACGACCCGATAAGCCTTTTGGTCTAAATAAATTTTGCGAAAGGTATTGACAGCATCTTAAAATTGTGTATAATGAATATGCACAATAGATACAGCGAAGCGGTATACTGCTTCTGCTATGTATCAATTTTATGTGTGAAAGAGGAATGTATATGAGTATTCTGAAGATAGACGGGCTTTGCAAAAGCTTTGGCACCTTCGCCCTTGATAATGTGTCCTTCTGCGTTGAGGAGGGTACTGTTATGGGATTTATCGGACGCAATGGTGCAGGTAAGACCACAACCCTCAAGGCTGTTCTTGGACTTGTTCACCCCGACGCAGGTGTTGTAGAGTTTACGGGCAAGGCTGTAAAGGACAACGAGCTTTTTGTCAAGCAGAATATCGGCGTTGTGCTGGGCGGTGTGGACTATTATCCTACATATAAGATTAAAACCATTGCAAAGGTAACTGCTAAATTTTACGATAATTGGGATTGGGCTTTGTTCGACTCTTACCTTGAGAAATTCAACCTTGATAAAAACAAGAGAATCAAGGATTTGTCTGCAGGTATGAAGGTGAAGTTTGCGCTGGCAATGGCACTGTCTCACGGAGCAAAGCTTCTGCTTCTGGACGAGCCTACCTCGGGACTTGACCCTGTATCCCGTGACGAAATTATCGGAATCTTTATTGATTTGATTGCAGACGGTCAGCACAGTATTCTGTTCTCTACCCACATTATCTCCGACCTTGAGAAGTGCGCGGACTACATCACCTATATTCAGGACGGCAGGATTATTGAGAGTACAGACAAGGAGTCCTTTGCTGAGGAGTATCGTGTGGTATCAGGCGGTGTGCTTACACCTGAGCTTGAGAAAAAGCTTATCGGTGTAAGGAAAAATTCCTTCGGCTACGAGGCAATGATAAAGGCAGAGGACGAGGCTGATTTTGTATCTGCAGGTGCGAATACTCAGAGAATCGGACTTGAGGACATTATGATTCATCTGGAGAGGGAGTGAGGATATGAAAAATTTACTTTATAAAGAATATATGCTTGCGGTGCATCCGCTGTTTTTCCTGTTTATACTTATGGGTGCAATGATGCTTATACCCGACTATTGCTACTATGTGGCTTTTATCTATTCTGTGCTTGTGGTTATCAATAACATTTTCACATCAGGCAAGGCAAACAAGGATATTGAATACACAACTCTGCTTCCTATAAAGAAAAGCGATGCTGTCAAGGCAAGGTTTCTGTCTGTTTGCGTTTATGAGCTTGCAAACATCCTCTCTGCAGGAATTTTTGCAGTAGTGTCTCACCTTGTTTACGGCTCAGGTTTAAATCAGGCAGGCATTGATATCAACCCTGCTTTCTTCGGCTTTGTGTTTGTAATGTTCGGCGGATTTAACTTTATATATCTGACTGAGTTTTACAAAACAGGTCATAAGATATTAAAACCCATACTTTTTGCAGGGGGATTCTTTATGCTGTTTATCGGCGTGGCAGAGACTCTGGCACAGTATATTCAGTCCCCAGTAAGTGCATATCTTGACTCCTCCACACCTGAGGGGATGCTTATGCAGATACCTGTACTGATTGCAGGAATTGTGCTGTTTGTGCTTCTTAATCTGTGGGGATTCAAGGTATCAGCAAAAAGATTTGAGAGGCTTGACCTATGATGAATATAAGTATCTCAAATTCATCAGACCTGCCGCTGTATCGTCAGCTGTACGACCAGATTGCAGGCGGTATTATACGCGGTGAGCTTAAAGGCGGCAGTCCTCTGCCGCCTATTCGTACTGTTGCAACAGAGCTTAAAATCAGCGTTATATCCATAAAGCGGGCTTGGGAGGAGCTGGAGCGTGACGGCTTCATTGATACGGCTGTGGGCAGAGGTTGCTTTGTCAGGGAGCTGTCAGCACAGGATATCTCTGACTTGCGTGGTATGATGATACAGGAGCGGATAAAGAGTGATGTTGCCTATGCAAAAAGTCTTGGAGTATCACTTGAGGAGCTTACAGAGATTATAAAAAAATTATATTAACCTACAGGACGGCAGTCACAGAGAATGTGATTGCTGTCTGAATTTTTATTGAAGGTTTCCAAATATTCCTATGATTTTTAAATTCTGAGTTTTATTATTGTACTGTGATTTTGTGTTAAGGATTGATTAATCTATGGGGAAATTAGGATATATAGCAAAGCGTATCTTAGGAATTAATGTCCGCAATATGCTTGATAAAATCAACGAAGTGCATATCCGCTCAGGTAAGAGTAGGGTATATATATTCTTTGATATGACAGGCTGTGCTGTCAGGTATCAGGCAGGGTATACAGATTATGCCCTGTTTGAGATGTATAACCTGAATTCAGCTCAGCGTAAAACCGTAGTCACCAGAGGCATCAACAACTCTTTTATCAAAAGATTCAACGACCCTGCCTATACTGAGGAGATTAACGATAAGCTGAAGTTTGCGTACAATTTTTCGGAGTATCTCCGCCGTGATTGGCTTGACCTTACAAAAGCATCAGACGAGGAGCTGACTGGTTTTATACACAAGCATCCTGTGTTTATGGCAAAGCCTGTTCGCGGTATGTGCGGAAAAGGTATTGAAAAAATCCGCAGTGCCGACTTTGAGGCGGAAAAACTGAGAGAGTATCTTACAGACAGGGAGCTTATGCTTCTTGAGGAATGTGTTATACAGCACCCTGTTATGAATAAGCTACATCCTCACTGCGTGAACACCTGCCGTGTTGTGACATTGCACAGGAGCGGAGTTACCAAGGTTGTGGTGGCATATCTGCGAATCGGCAACGGCAGGTTTGTGGATAACTTCAACAGCGGAGGAATGGTGGTGCCCATTAATGAGCAGACAGGTGAGATTAATTACCCTGCATTGGATAAGGCAGGAAATCTGTATGAAAAGCATCCCCTGACAGGTGTCAGCATCAAGGGCTTTCGTATACCTATGTGGGAGGAGGTCCTGAGCCTTGTGATAAAAGCAGGCAGTGTAGTCCCACAGGTGGGGCTTGTAGGCTGGGATGTGGCTATATCGGAGAATTGCCCTCTGCTTATAGAGGGTAACAACTTCCCCGGTCACGATATTTATGGCTTGCCTCCTCACCGTACTGACGGCGTGGGAGTATTGCCAAAGTTCATAGAGGCGATAGAGGAGTAACGGACACTGTGTGTCATACACCTCATCACCTGCTTTGCAGGAGCTTCCCCCTCAAGGGGAAGCTTTTTTTATTGTGTATATGACGAAAAAGGTGATGTATTTATCACCTTGTTTTTAGGAATATGTTCACTGTTTGTAGATTGAACAATGTCGAAAAAAGGTGTATAATATTTAATTATGCGTTTTGTCGTACAGGCTGTTGTTTATGAATAGAATGATATACAGAAATTTTTACAGAAACTGGGGTGGTTTTTGTGGCAAACCTTGATTTTACAAAGGAAATGAAGAAGGAGTACACCATACTTGCTCCTGATATTTTCCCTACACATATGGAGCTTCTCAGTGAGATTTTCCGTATGTACGGCTATAATCTTGCAGTGCTCAAGTACGAGGGCAAGAAGGTTATAGATACAGGACTCAAGTATCTGCACAACGATATGTGTTATCCTGCTATATGCTCTATAGGTCAGCAGTTGTATGCACTGACCTGTGGGGATTTTGACCCTCATAAATGTGCTCTGATACAGTTTCAGACAGGCGGCGGATGCAGAGCTTCCAACTATATCTGGCTTCTGAGAAAGGCTCTGAAGAATATGGGTATGGACTATGTGCCTGTTATCTCCCTGAGCCTTACGGGAATTGAAAAATACAGTGGTTTCAAGATGACTCTGCCTATGCTTCTGAAGGCGGTTATGGCACTGGTGTATGGAGATATGCTCCTGCTACTGAAAAATCAGACCGCTCCCTATGAAGTAAATAAGGGCGACACCCGACAGGTGGTTGATAAATGGATAAAAGAGCTTACCGACCAGTTCAGACACAACAAGGGTCTGAGCATTAAAAGTCTCAAAAAGAACCTGTGTGCCATTGCACAGGACTTCCACAATATCAAGCGTGAAAAACGCAACAAAACCAAGGTTGGCATAGTGGGAGAGATATATGTTAAATACTCCTCCTTTGGCAATAACGGTCTGGAAAAATTCCTTGATACTCAGGATTGCGAGTATATGCTCCCCGGTGTGCTTGGGTTCTTCCAGTATTGTTTTGCAAATATTGAGACCGACCATAAGTACTACGGCGGCAGTAAAATCGTCCGTTTAGGGGGACAGATTGCAGAGAGCGTTGCCGCCAAGGTTGAAAAATATATGTACGATGCCCTTGCACCTTACCCCGAGTTTGTGGTGCCTGCCTCCTTTGCGAGTAAGAAAAAGGAAGTTGAAAAGGTCATAGACCGAGGCGTGAAGATGGGTGAGGGTTGGCTTCTGCCTGCAGAGATTATCGAGCTTATTGAGCTTGGCTACAGCAACATTATCTGTGCTCAGCCCTTTGGATGTCTTCCTAACCACATTGTAGGCAAGGGAGTCATCCGTACACTTCGTGAGCTTTATCCCGATGCTAATATTTTCCCCATTGATTATGACGCAGGTGCATCCAAGGTCAATCAGGAAAACCGCATAAAGCTCATGCTTTCTGTGGCAAGAGAGGAAGCGGTGACAAAGTGAAAAGAATAGGACTTGATGTAGGCTCAACCACTCTCAAGTGCGTTGTCCTTGATGAAAAGGAAAATATAGTTTTTGCTACATATAAGCGTCATTTCTCCAAGATTTCTCAGATGACGGCAGAGCTTCTTATGGAGCTTGCAGAGCAGTTTAAGAACGAAAAAATGCAGATTATTGTGTCAGGCTCTGCAGGTATGGGTATGGCACAGGATTTATCCCTGCCCTTTGTGCAGGAGGTATATGCAACCAGAAATGCAGTGCGTAAGCTGTCTCCTGAAACAGATGTGGTTATCGAGCTTGGGGGAGAGGATGCAAAGATTCTGTTTATAACAGGTGGACTTGAGGTCAGAATGAACGGTACCTGTGCAGGCGGCACAGGCGCATTCATTGACCGAATGGCGTCCCTGCTGTCTGTAGATACACCGGCTCTTAATGAGCTTGCAAAGGACAGAGAGAAGATTTATACAGTTGCGTCCCGTTGCGGTGTGTTTGCAAAGTCCGACATCCAGCCCCTTATCAATCAGGGCGCAAGGAAGGAGGACATCGCCGCCAGCATCTTCTATGCTGTGGTGAATCAGACCATCGCAGGACTTGCACAGGGCAGGGAGATTAAGGGCAATATCCTTTATTTGGGTGGTCCTCTTACTTTTCTTTCAGAGCTGAGAAAAGCCTTTGACGATGTGCTGAAAACCCGAGGCAACTGCCCCGATAACTCCCTTTATTTTGTAGCATACGGTGCTGCAGTGTCCGATAGCAGTGAGGGCTTTGACCTGAGCAGTCTTGCTGACAAGGTGGGAAGCTACAGCAGTGCGAGCGGTTACAACGCCTGCGAGCCCCTGTTCACATCAGAGCAGGAGTACGAGGAGTTTCTCAGCCGTCACAGGAGAGCTTCTGAGGGTATACGGCAGATCGATGAGCCTGTGGGTGAGATGTGCCTTGGTATTGATGCAGGCTCAACTACTGTGAAGATACTTCTGACCGATGGAAAGGGTAATATATTCCGTCCCCTTTACTGCCGTAACAACGGCAATCCTGTGGAAATAGTAAAGGATTATCTTCTGGAGCTTTACAGGGATTATCCTGACATGAAAATCAGACAGTCCGCTGTTACAGGCTACGGCGAGGATATCATCAAAAGTGCCTTCCATATTGACCACGGTATAGTTGAGACTATTGCCCACTATACTGCCGCTAAAAAGTTCAAGCCTCAGGTGGATTTTATTCTCGATATAGGCGGTCAGGATATTAAGTGCTTCAAAATCCGAAACGGAGCTATTGATAATATATTCCTCAACGAAGCCTGCTCCTCAGGTTGCGGGTCTTTTCTGCAGACCTTTGCAGGGGCACTGGGATATTCTATAGAGGACTTTGCAAACCTTGGACTTTATGCAGACAGACCTGTGGACTTAGGCTCACGATGCACTGTGTTTATGAACAGCTCTGTCAAGCAGGCACAGAAGGACGGTGCAAGTGTAGAGAATATCTCTGCAGGACTTTCCATAAGCGTTGTGAAGAATGCTTTGTATAAGGTTATCCGCTGTGCGTCTGCTGATGACCTTGGTCAGAATATAGTAGTGCAGGGCGGAACATTCCTGAATAACGCAGTACTCCGCTCCTTTGAGCAGGAGATAGGACGGGATGTTATCCGTCCTGAGTATTCTGCTGTTATGGGTGCTTACGGTGCGGCACTGTATGCCCAGAGTCATTCAGAGTCAGGGGACAGAAGTGCTGTTCTCAGCCTTTCCGAGCTGAGAGCATTTACCCACAATGTTAAGGCTATCACTTGTAAGGGCTGTACAAACCGATGCAGGCTGACTGTCAACACCTTTACAGGCAGTGATAAATTTATAGCAGGCAACCGCTGTGACCGACCTGTAGATACAAAGAAATTCAAAGAAAGATTCAATCTGTATGAATATAAGCTGAGACTTCTTGATAAGTACAGGGATGTACGCTCTGATTCAAGCAAGCCTACTGTGGGACTTCCCATGGGACTTAATATGTACGAGCTGTTGCCTTTCTGGGCAACCTTCTTCAGAGAGCTGGGCTTTAATGTGCAGGTGTCACCCCAGTCAAACCGCAAAATTTACCTTGAAGGCCAGCACACTATCCCCTCGGATACTGTCTGCTATCCTGCAAAGCTGATGCACGGCCACATTGAGGAGCTTCTCAAGGCGGATGTGGACGCAGTGTTCTATCCCGGTATGACCTATAACCTTGAAGAAGGCATGGGGGATAATCACTTCAACTGTCCTGTGGTGGCGTATTATCCGCAGGTTATCGGTGCAAACATCAAGGAGCTGGAGGGCACAGAGTACATCAGCGACTTCATCGGACTTCACAAGAAGAAAGAGTTTGAAATTCACATTGCACCTATCCTCAAACGGCATCTGGGTATATTCTCAAAGAGTCTTATTCACAAGGCGGCACTGAAGGCATATGCTGAGTATGAATCATATATGGAGGATGTACGCAAAAAGGGTGAGGAGTTCCTGCAACTTGCAAAGCGTAAAAATCTACCTGTGATTGTACTGTGCGGCAGACCCTATCATCTTGACCCCGAGATTAACCACGGTATTGATGAGCTCATCTGCAACTTAGGTGCAGTGGTTATAACTGAGGACAGCATAAGCCACAAGGTGAAGCCCTTCAGGGTAGCGGTGCGAAACCAGTGGACATACCACGCAAGGCTGTATGCGGCGGCAAAGTATGTATCTGAGGCAGCACAAGGACTGAATATGAACCTTGTTCAGCTTGTTTCCTTTGGTTGCGGAGTAGACGCTGTAACTACCGACGAGGTGCGTTCTATCATAGAGAAAAGCGGTAAGATATACACTCAGATAAAGATTGACGAGATATCCAATATGGGTGCTGTGAAGATTCGTCTGAGAAGTCTTTTCTCTGCGGCAAAGGATGCACAGGAAAAATAACTTTTATAAAATCTGAAAAGATATACAAAAGGAGACCCTTAATGCAGGGGTCTCCTTGCTTTTTTGTCGAAAAGTAAGTTAATCCATTGACAAAGTAATGTTAAAAGGGTTATTATTTGAGACGCTTTGTGAATATTCTGTTAATATCATAAAGTAATACTAAAAGAAATCAGGTAAGAATTATGACTGTTTTGTTGAGTCTTGCAGTAGCTTTATTTGCAGGTCTTATGATGACAAGATTATGTAAGCCTCTGGGTCTGCCTGCTGTTACAGGCTACCTTATCGCGGGTATTCTCATTGGCCCTTACTGTCTGGGTCAGTTCGGAGTTGAAGGACTGGGCTTTACCTCCTTTGAAAATGTGGAAAGCTTCCATATTGTTTCTGAGGCTGCACTGGGCTTCATTGCCTTTACTATCGGTAACGAGTTCAGACTTTCAAGCCTCAGGCAGATAGGTAAGCAGGCTGTTGTAGTTTCCATATTTGAAGCAGTTACTGCTACCATCCTTGTGGACATAGCGCTCGTATCCCTTGTGTTCTTAATGCCGGGTGTTATTGAGCTTCCTGTAGCTATCACACTGGGTGCAATTGCGGCGGCTACTGCTCCTGCGGCTACACTGATGGTAGTCCGTCAGTACAAGGCAAAGGGTCCTGTAACCCAGATGCTCCTGCCTGTGGTTGCACTTGACGATGCAATAGGTCTGATTGTTTTTGCTGTTTCCTTCGGTGCAGCAAAGGCGTTGAGCTCAGGTCAGGTTGATGTGCTTTCCATTGCTGTAGAGCCTCTGGTGGAGATTGTTCTCTCCCTTGTTGTAGGCGGTATTCTGGGAGCATTGCTGTCTTATACAGAGCGTATCTTCCACTCCAGAAGCAAGCGTCTTTCTATCACTGTTGCCTATGTACTCTTAGGTGTTGCAATTTCTCAGGTTAATTTCAACATCGGCCCTGTTAACTGCGGCTTCTCCTCACTGCTTCTTCTTATGATGATGGGTACAGTGTTCTGCAATATGTGCGATTTTTCCGAGGAGCTTATGGACAGACTGGACCGCTGGACCGGTCCCCTCTTTGCACTGTTCTTCGTGCTTTCAGGTGCAGAGCTTCAGTTGAGCATCTTCTCACAGTGGACTATGGTTCTGGTTGGAATCGTATATATCGTCATCAGATGTGTGGGCAAATATCTGGGTGCATCCTTCAGTGCAAAGATTACACACTGTGAGCCCACCGTTCAGAAGTATCTGGGAATCACACTCTTCCCTCAGGCAGGTGTTGCACTGGGTATGACTCTTATTGCAGCTGCAGAATTTCCCGGAGAGCAGGGACTCATTGTGCGTAATATCACATTGTTTGCGGTAATGGTCTACGAGCTTGTAGGTCCTCTGCTCACAAAGATATCCCTGACAAAGGCAGGAGAAATTAAACCCGAGGAGAGAAAGTCCTCCCGTGGAGTTTTGCATCACTGATAACTCTCTTGTCAAAATACCCAAGTTGACTTATCCAATCAATCCCTGAATAGGGCAATTCGGAGATTATCCCGCAAATCCCCAAATGGAGCGAAAAAAACTTGACAAAAACCCGTTTTTTGGTGTAATATATGTACTAATCTTTTTGTTTCTTAGTATATATGTAAATGCGTAGACGGAAAATTGCTGTTGCTGTGCATCCAAAGAGAGCCGACGGTTGCTGAAAGTCGGTGTTCACAACTTTAGCATCTCGTTCCTGAGCAGGGCTTCCGAAAGCACGGTGACTGAATCTGTTTGTTCCAACAGGCATTGCCTGCTATTAAGAGTCACGGATTAATTCCCGTTAAAGAATCAAGAGCGGTCACAGGTAATCTGTGGCAATTCGGGTGGTACCGCGGTGCTTTTTTATCGTCCCTGAAGCATACTCTGCTTCAGGGCGTTTTATATTATTTGATTTTCAGTACTTTTTTATAAAGGAGGTTACTGTTATGAGAACAGTAAAATTTGCAGATGTAACTTTAAGAGAAGGCACCATTGCAGGCACAGCCCTCAGCTTTAAAGAAAAGCTTGAGATGGCAAAGCTGATGGACAGAATTATGGTAGATGTTATCGAGATGCCCACAGTTGAGAATGAGGCAGCAGATACTCTGCTTATCAAGACTGTTGCATCAACACTGAAGAACAGCACTCTCAGCGTAGATGCAGGTGTGACAGAAGAATCAGCTCAGAAGGCATTTGCTACAGTAGCCTCTGCGAATAAGGCAAGACTCAGGGTTTCACTGCCTGTGTCCACAGTACAGATGGAGTACCTGTGCAAGTGTAAGCCCCAGAAGATGCTCTCAATTATTGACACTGCAATCTCTGCCTGTGCAAAGCTCTGCTCTGATGTTGAGTTCTGTGCACAGGATGCTACAAGAAGCGAGCGTGAGTTCCTCTCTGAAGCAGTGAGAACTGCTGTCAAGGCAGGTGCAACCACCGTTACTGTATGTGATACTGCAGGTCAGATGCTCCCCGGTGAGTACAAGGAGTTTATCTCTAACCTCTACGAGGATGTGCCTGAGCTTAAAGAAATTTCTCTTGGTGTGTCCTGTACAAGCGAGCTGGGACTTGCTTCTGCCTGTGCACTGGAGGCAGTGCTGTGCGGAGCACAGGAGGTTAAAGCTGCTGTCAACAAGACTCAGCTTCCTACTGCAGAGAGCTTTGTTCCCCTTATCAGAACAAGAGGCGAGAGCGTAGGACTCAGCTGTTCAATCAATGTTACTGAGCTGTCCCGTACAATTAACCAGATTAAATCCATTGCAAGAGCAAGACGCACAGACAGTCCCTTTGATAATAATGTGACCTCTGACCGCGATGCTGACCTGAAGCTGGATGTGAACTCCGACATCTCTGAGGTAAGCCGTGCAGTAGAGGGCTTGGGATATACACTTTCCGATGATGACCTGGCAAAGGTTTTCGATGCATTCCTCAATACTGCAAAGAAGAAGCAGGTGGGTGCTAAGGAGCTGGAGGCAATTATTGCTTCTGAGGCTCTGCAGGTGCCTCCCACATTCAGACTTATCAGCTATGTGGTAAACTCAGGTAACATCATCAACCCCACTGCCAACATCACTGTTGAGAAGCAGGGCAAGTCCTACACAGGTTTGTCTACAGGTGACGGCCCCATTGATGCCGCACTGAAGGCTCTGGAGCAGATTATCGGCCACCACTACGAGCTGGATGACTTCCAGCTTCAGTCTGTTACCGAGGGCAGAGAGGCTATGGGTGAGGCACTCATTAAGCTTCGCTGTGACGGCAAGCTCTACTCAGGCAGAGGTATTTCCACCGATGTTATCGGGGCTACTATCCGTGCATATGTAAACGCACTGAATAAGATAGTATACGGGGAGAACTAAGATATGAAATTATCCTTTTCAACTAACGGTTGGAGCGGCTTTTCGTGGGAAGATTTCTATTCCATGGCAAAGGACTTAGGCTTCAACGGTTTTGAACTTCACGATATTGACCGTAGCGTTTATTATAATCCTCTGCGAGAGGATAACATTGCAAGAACAGTCAGAACACTGAATTCACTGGAGCTGTCTATTCCCTGTATTGATGCACTGTGTGATATTGCAGATGCAGACAAGACAGAGGACAGCATTAAGGAAATTAAGCGTTATATAGACATTGCATCCAAGCTGGGCTGTCCCTATGTTCGTGTACACGCAGGCAAGGACAGAGAGGATGCAGACAAAACTGCTCAGCAGGTGCTGAAGGCCTGCCTTGAGGATGCAGAGCAGAAGAAGGTGGCAATGCTTGTGGAGACGGTGGGTGTCTATGCAGATACCGCAAGACTCCGCGACTTGCTCAACATTTTTGCTTGTGATAATATTGCTGCACTGTGGGATATGAGCCATCCTTACCGTGAGTACTCCGAATCCCCTGAGCAGACAATCACAAACTTAGGTGCATATATCAAGCATGTTCACATCAAGGACTCTGTAAGCCTTGAGGGTAAGACCTGCTACCGCCTTATGGGTGAGGGTGATATGCCCATTGATAAGATGATGTTTGCACTTACATCCATCAACTACGAGGGCTTTGTATCCTTTGAGTGGATTCCCTCTTGGATTGAGGAGATAGGCGACGCAGGTATTGTGTTCCCTCACTTCATAAATTATATGAGCAGATTCGATGCACACAGTGCAAAGGATACTCAGCTTTACGATAATAAGACAAAGACAGGAAAGTTTATCTGGAAGAAGGAGACTCTCATCAATATGACCTGCTCTCAGATGCTGGATAAAATCTGCGAGCACTTCCCTGACCAGTATGCCTTCCGTTATACAACCCTTGACTATACCCGTACATACACACAGTTTCGCGATGATGTGGATGAATTCGCAAGAGTCCTCATCTCTCTTGGGGTTAAGAGCGGCGATAAGGTAGCTATCTGGGCTACCAATGTTCCCCAGTGGTTTATTACTTTCTGGGCTGCTACCAAAATCGGTGCTGTACTTGTTACGGTTAATACCGCATATAAGATTCACGAGGCGGAGTATCTTTTCCGCCAGTCCGATACTCACACACTTGTTATGATAGAAGGCTCCAAGGATGCAAGCTATGTGGACATTGTCAGAGAACTTTGTCCCGAGCTTGAGACAGCTATTCCCGGTGAGCCTCTCCACTGCAGACGCCTTCCTTTCCTGCGTAATGTAATTACCGTAGGATGCCGGACAAAGGGTGCTCTCACATGGGAGCAGTCACTGCAGTTTGCAAGCAGGACTCCTATGGAGGAGGTCCGCCGAAGGGCTTCGCTTGTTGATCCTCACGATGTAGGCAATATGCAGTACACATCAGGTACTACAGGCTTCCCCAAGGGCGTTATGCTCACACACTATAACTTCCTTAACAACGGCAAGTGCATCGGTGACAGAATGGATTTGTCCACTGCTGACCGTATGATGATTCAGGTGCCAATGTTCCACTGCTTTGGCATGGTGCTTTCTATGACAGCGGCCATGACCCACGGCGTTACAATGTCACCTATACCTTACTTCTCACCCAAGAACTCACTTGCTTGTATCAACAACGAGCGAATCACCTGCTTCCACGGTGTTCCCACAATGTTCATTGCACTTCTGGAGCACGATGACTTTGCAAAGACTGATTTCTCCCATATGCGTACAGGTATTATGGCAGGCTCTCCCTGTCCCATTGCTGTTATGCAGGATGTGGTGGATAAGATGAATATGTCGGAGATTACAATTGTTTACGGACAGACCGAGGCTTCTCCCGGATGTACCATGAGCAGTGCCGACGACCCTCTTGAGGTACGAGTGTCCACTGTAGGCGGTCCTCTGCCCAAAATTGAATGTAAGATTGTAGACCCTGAAACAGGAGAAGAAGTACCCGACGGTGTAAACGGCGAGTTCGTTGCCCGTGGCTATAATATTATGAAGGGCTACTACAAGATGCCTCAGGCTACCGATGCGGCTATTGATGCTGACGGTTGGCTTCATACAGGCGACCTTGCCTGCAGAACTCCCGAGGGCAACTTCCGTATTACAGGCAGACTCAAGGATATGATTATCCGCGGCGGTGAGAATATCTATCCCAAGGAGATAGAGGAGTTTATATATACTCATCCCAAGGTAAGCGATGTACAGGTTATCGGTGTTCCCGATGAACAGTACGGCGAGGAGATTATGGCTTGTGTTATCCTCAAGGAAAACGAGGAGATGACAGTCGAGGAGCTTAAAAAGTATGTCCTTGACCATATGGCACGCCATAAGGTTCCCAGATATATAGATTTTGTAGACAGCTTCCCCATGAACGCAGCAGGTAAGATTCTCAAGTACAAAATGCGTGAGGATGCAGTCAAGAAATACAATCTGTCCAAAGCGGCAGAGATTGAAACAGCATAAAGAAGGAGATGTTTTAATATGCTGGATATTAAGATTACAAAAACAACCACTCCCAAGGCAAAGCCCGCAGACGAGTCAAAACTGGGCTTTGGTAAGATCTTCACTGACCATATGTTCATTATGAACTACACAGAGGGTCAGGGTTGGCACGATGCAAGAATCGTACCCTATGAGAATGTTTCTCTTTCTCCTGCGGCTATGGTGTTCCACTACGGTCAGGAGATGTTCGAGGGTCTGAAGGCTTACAGAGGTGCAAATGGTGAGCCCAGACTTTTCCGTCCTGATATGAATGCTAAGCGTACAAACGCTACCAATGAGCGTCTGTGTATTCCTCAGCTTCCCGAGGAGGACTTTGTACAGGCTGTTAAGGCTGTAGTTAAGGTTGACGAGGATTGGATTCCCCGTGCAGCAGGCACATCCCTTTACATCCGTCCTTTCATTATTGCAACTGATGACTTCCTTGGTGTTGCTCCCAGTAAGACATATATGTTTATGATTATCCTTTCTCCCTCAGGTGCTTACTACGCAAGCGGTCTTGCTCCTGTTGGCATCTGGATTGAGGATGACTATGTACGCGCAGTACGAGGCGGCATCGGCTTTGCAAAGACAGGCGGTAACTACGCTGCTTCTCTTGCTGCTCAGGTTAAGGCTCACGACGGCGGCTACAGTCAGGTACTCTGGCTTGACGGCGTTGAGAGAAAGTACATCGAAGAAGTTGGCGCTATGAACATCTTCTTCAAGATTGACGGCAAGGTTGTAACTCCTGCACTGTCAGGCTCAATCCTCCCCGGTATTACCCGTAACTCTGTAATTACTCTGTGCAAGAACTGGGGCTATGAGGTAGAGGAGAGAAAGATTTCTGTTGACGAGCTGATTGAGGCTCAGAACACAGGCAAGCTTGAGGAGGTATTCGGCACAGGTACTGCTGCTGTTATCTCTCCTGTAGGCACACTCCGCTACAAGGACGATGTTATGACTATCGGCTCAGGCTCTATCGGTGAACTTTCACAGAAGCTTTACGATACAGTTACAGGTATCCAGAACGGCACAGTAGCTGACGAGTTCGGCTGGACTGTACTGGTATGATAAAAGACTTTAAGCGTATTACGGTTTTTGCCGGACATTACGGCTCAGGCAAAACTAACATCGCAGTCAACTACGCGGCAAGTATAAGGCAGGCAACAGGTAGGAATGTAGCCCTTGCTGACCTTGATATAGTAAACCCGTATTACAGAGCAAAGGACAGCACAGACAGGCTGGAGGCACTGGGAATCAGGATGATATCCTCCCCCTTTGCAAATTCCAATGTGGATTTGCCTGCACTCCCTTCTGAGGCGTATGCCATCATTGACGATGAGGATACCTTTGCTGTTTGCGATGTAGGCGGCGATGACCGCGGTGCGTATGCTCTGGGCAGATACCGTGACGGCATAATGAAGGCTGATTACGAAATGCTGATGGTTGTGAATATGTACCGACCTCTGACCCGTACTCTCTCTGATGTGCTTGAGATGAAAGAGGAGATTGAATCAGCGGCAGGTATACCCTTCACAGGCATTGTAAACAACTCAAATATAGGACCCCTGACCACTAAAGAGAATGTGGTCAGGTCCTTTGACTTTATATCTGAGATTACTGAGAAAACAGGTTTGCCCTTGCGTTTTACTGCAGTATGGGATAAAATATACTCAGAACTCTCAGAGACTCAGGAAAATCTTTTACCCTTGACTCTGCAGGAAAGAGTCTGGTAAACAGAAGGCTCCCGTATAAGGAGTCCAGTATATGGAGGAAATGAATATGGCTAAGGTAACATTTGATAAGAACCTGTGCAAGGGCTGTGCCCTGTGCGTAGGTGCTTGCCCCAAGGGCATTGTTGCACTCTCAGATGAGATTAATCAGAAGGGTTATCATCCTGCAACTGTTACAGATGAAGAAAAGTGCATCGGCTGTGCATTCTGTGCAACCATGTGTCCCGACTGTGTAATCACTGTTGAGAAGTAAGGAGGAAATAGAATATGTCGGAAAAAGTATTGATGAAGGGTAACGAGGCTCTGGCTGAAGCGGCACTTATGGCAGGCTGCCGCCACTATCTGGGCTATCCCATTACCCCTCAGACTGAAATAGCAGCATATATGGCAAAGCGTATGCCTAAGGTAGGAGGCACATTCCTGCAGGCAGAGTCAGAGATTGCCGCTATCAATATGGTAATCGGTGTATCTGCAGCAGGTAAGCGTGCAATGACCTCCAGCTCCAGCCCCGGAATCTCCCTCAAGGGTGAGGGACTCTCATACCTTGCAGGTTGTGACCTGCCTGCTTTCGTAGTAAATGTACAGCGTGGCGGTCCCGGTCTTGGCGGTATTCAGCCCTCACAGTCTGATTACTTCCAGGCTACCCGTGGCACATCCCACGGTGACTATCATATGCTGGTGCTTGCACCCAACTCTGTTCAGGAAATGGTTTCTATGACCTTCAAGGGCTTTGACCTTGCTGATAAGTACAGAATGACTGTTATGCTCCTTGCTGACGGTACAATGGGTCAGATGATGGAGCCTGTTTCCCTTGATATGGGAGATGTTACTACATACGAGAAGCCTTGGGCTGTAACAGGCACAGGCTGTGCAAGAAAGCACAATGTTATTAACTCCCTGTTCTTAAAGCCCGAGGAGCTTGAGGTAAAGAACTTTGAGCGTTACGAGAAGTACAATTACATCGAGGAGAACGAGGTAATGTATGAGGAGTACATGATGGACGATGCAGATATTTGTATCGTAGCCTTCGGTATTGCCGCCCGTATCTCCAAGAATGCCATCGATATGGCAAGAGCCAAGGGCATCAAGGTTGGTATGCTCAGACCTATCACCCTGTGGCCCTTCCCCAAGAAGGAAATGAGAAAAATCGCAGACAAGGTTAAGTGCTTTGTAAGCGTTGAGATGTCTATGGGACAGCTCATTGAGGATGTACGCCTTGCTTCCGAGTGTACCAGACCCGTCCTCCTTTGCAACCGTACAGGCGGTATGATTATGACCCCTGAAGAGGTACTTGCAAAGATTGAAGAAGCAGACAAGACAGGAGGAGAAAACTAATGGCAGTTGTATTTGAAAAGCCTAAGGCACTTACTGACGCAGTTCTTCACTATTGCCCCGGTTGCACACACGGTATTGTTCACCGTCTGGTTGCAGAGGCTATTGATGAGCTGGGTATTCAGGGCAAAACAGTAGGTATCGCTTCCGTTGGATGCTCCGTTATGTCCTATGATTATTTTGATGTTGATATGGTACAGGCTGCACACGGCAGAGCTCCTGCAGTTGCTACAGGTGTTAAGCGTGCAAATCCCGAGAACATAGTATTCACATATCAGGGTGACGGCGACCTTGCCGCTATCGGTACTGCAGAGACAGTTCACAGTGCGGCAAGAGGCGAGAACATCACCATTATCTTTGTAAACAACGCAATCTACGGTATGACAGGCGGCCAGATGGCTCCCACAACTCTTCCCGGTCAGGTTACACAGACCTCTCCTTACGGCAGAGACACTCAGACTGTAGGTTTCCCCCTGAAGGTTTGCGAGCTCCTCTCTAATGTAGACGGCGCAACCTACCTTGAGCGTGTAGCAGTTAACAATGTGAAAAATGTTAAGGCTGCAAAGAAGGCTATCAAAAAGGCATTCCAGAATCAGGTTGAGGGCAAGGGCTTCTCTCTTATCGAGGTAGTATCCACCTGTCCTACAAACTGGGGTATGACTCCTCAGAACGCCCTGAAGTGGCTTGAGGAAAATATGATTCCTTATTATCCCCTCGGTGTATATAAGGACAAGTACGCACAGGAGGACTAAGACTATGACAAAGAATATGCTTATTGCAGGCTTCGGCGGACAGGGTATCCTTTTCTGCGGAAAGTTTCTGGCTTATGAGGGACTCCTTGAGGATAAGTCAGTAAGTTGGCTTCCCTCCTACGGTCCTGAGATGCGCGGCGGTACTGCTAACTGCTCCGTTATCATTTCTGATATTCCCGTTGGCTCACCTATCGTTTCCAACCCCGATATCCTTATGGTTATGAACCTGCCCTCCCTTGATAAGTACGAGGATTCTACAGTTGCAGGCGGTCAGATTTTCGTTGACAGTGCACTGATTGACAGAAAGGTTAACCGCACTGATGTTGAGGCTTACTACATTCCTGCAACCAAGCTTGCAAATGACGAGGGTCTTACAGGTCTTGCCAATATGATTATGATAGGTTATGTTATCAAGAAGAGCGGAATTATTCCTTTTGAGAATATTGACCGTGCACTTCAGAAGGTAGTTCCTGCTTCCAAGCAGCACCTGCTTGACTCTAACAGAAAGGCTCTGGAGCTGGGCTACAATTACGCTGAGTAACAGGCTGTAAGCCGTAACCTTGCGTTATATAATGTAAATTATAAATCATCTGAGAAAAGGAGAAACCGCTATGACTGAACAGTTAAAAGAAATCGGAACCAGACTGGAAGAGCTCCGTGATATATGCGACATTTCCGCTGAGGAAATGGCTCGCCAGATGAATATGTCAGTCGAGGAGTACCGTGCCTACGAGGAGGGACAGCTTGACTATTCCTTCAGCTTCCTTTACAATGCAGCAAATATACTGGGTGTTGAGGTCGTGGACATTATGAGCGGCGATTCTCCCAAGCTTTCCACCTGCGTCGTCACCAAGAAGGGTCAGGGTATCGAGGTAAGTCGTAACGATTCCTACGATTACTCCCACCTTGCCTTTACCTTCAGAGGTAAAAAGGCAGAGCCTATGATTGTGACCGTGGAGCCCTCCAAGAAAACACCTGTGATGCACTCACACGAGGGTCAGGAGTTTGAATATATCCTCTCAGGAACAATGAAGTTTTATATTGATGAGATTTCTTACGAGCTGAGCAAAGGCGACAGCATCTACTTTGATTCATCAAAGCTTCACTCCTTCAAGGCAATCGGCGACAAACCGCTGAAGTTCCTTGCAATTGTTATCAAGTAATATTACCAAGGAGTTCGGTGTATGGCAATTTATGAGAAATATACAGGCAGGTCAAGAGAGTCCTTCACCTCTTTGGAGGATTGCCGTCAGAATTATAAGCTGACTTGGAATGACGACTTCAACTTTGCCTATGATGTAATTGACGAGCTGGGAAAAACAAAGCCGGATAAGCTGGCACTGCTTTACATCTCAGCCGATAACGAGGAGAAGCGTTTTACCTTTGAGGATATGATGCTTCTCTCTAACAAAGCCGCAAACTACCTCAAGTCTCTTGGCATCAAAAAGGGAGACAGAGTTCTTCTGATTCTCAGACGAAGCTATCTGTTCTGGGTGGTGCTTCTGGGTCTGCACAAAATCGGTGCTGTGGTAGTTCAGGCTAACGATATGCTTAAAACAGGCGAGTACATATACCGCTGTAATGTGGGCAGGATTGACGCAATCCTCCTTACAGGCCACGGCAAATGTACAGAGAACTACGATGCAGGCGAGGGTCAGTACGAGACTGTCCGTCTGAAGATGGTAACTGAGCACAAGGATGCAGGCGAGGGCTGGATTGACTTTGAAGCAGGACTTGAGAAAGCTTCTGATAAATGGACACGCCCCACAGGCAGAGCCAATACCAAGGCTACAGATCCTATGATGATGTGCTTTTCATCAGGTACTACAGGCTATCCCAAGATGATAGTTCACGATTTCTCTTATCCTCTGGGTCATATTATGACAGGTCTTTTCTGGCACAGAGTTGTTGACGGCGGTATGCACTTCACAATCTCTGATACAGGCTGGATGAAGTCTGTATGGGGCAAGCTCTACGGACAGTGGTTTGGCGAGACTGCCATTATGGTATATGACTTTGAGCGTTTTGTGGCAAAGGATATTCTGGAGAAGCTTGAGAAATATCAGGTTACTACCTTCTGTGTACCTCCCACTATGTACCGCTTCCTGCTTCAGGAGGATGTTAAGTCCTATGACTTATCCTCTATTCAGCATTGCTGTACAGCAGGTGAGGCACTTCCTGCAGATGTTTTTGAGAAATGGCGTGAGCTTACAGGACTTGAGATTCACGAGGGCTTCGGTCAGAGTGAGACTCCTATCTGTGTAGGCACACTTTATCCTTGGAGCAAGCCTGTGCCCGGCTCAATGGGCAGACCTGTTCCGGGTTATGACATCAAGCTTCTGGATGCAGACGGCGTGGAATGCCGTCAGGGTATAACAGGCGAGATATGCATTAAGGCTTCCACATTGGCTACCCGCCCGAGAGGACTCCTGTGTAATTACAACTGGAGTAAGGAGGACACCAAGGAGAAGTGGTACGGCGGCTACTACCATACAGGCGATGTTGCCTATATGGACGAGAACGGCCTGTTCCACTATGTGGGCAGAAACGATGATGTTATCAAGTCCTCCGGTTACCGTATCGGTCCCTTTGAGGTTGAGTCTGTACTGCTTGAGCACCCTGCTGTTTTAGAGGCTGCGGTTACTGCTTATCCTCACGAAACAAGAGGTCAGGTTGTCAAAGCAAATCTGGTGCTCAGACCGGGATACACCCCCTCCGAGGAACTGACACAGGAGCTGAAGGATTATGTTAAGAAGAACACAGCTCCCTATAAATATCCCAGAATGATTGAGTATTTTGATGCTCTGCCCAAGACCTTCTCAGGCAAAATCCGCCGTGTGGAAATCCGCGCAAAGGATGTTGAGAAGTACCGTGCAGAGAAGCTTGCCGCAGAAAAGGTAGGCAACAACTGATAACAGCCTCCCTTTTGAGGGAGGTGCTGAGCAAAAGCGAAGCGGAGGGAGTAATTGAAAAATTTTATGTACTCCCTCAGTCTTTCGGCTCAGCCGAAATCCAGCTCCCTCACCGAGGGAGCCAAGGGAGCCTTCCCATCAAGGGGAAGGCTTTTTATTATCCTTATTTTTTACAGATGTATTTTATGAAACTGTCAAAAGATAAACTTAAAAGATGCTTACAGCTTTTTTTAGCTTTCTTCAAGATAGGCGCCTTCACCTTTGGCGGAGGTGTGGCGATGATTCCTTTTATGGAGAGGGAAGTAGTAGAAAAGAAAAACTGGATCGACAGGGATGACCTGTTGGATATCGTCGTAGTGTCCGAGTCCACACCCGGCCCTATTGCTATTAACGGAGCAACCTTTATCGGTTACAAGGTGGCAGGTTTCTTCGGCTCTGTATGTGCAACCTTCGGCGTTGTACTGCCTTCCTTTATAATAATTCTGTTGCTTTCTTTCTGCCTTGATTATGTGTGGCAGAATGAGATTGTCCAGTTTGCGCTCAGAGGTATCCGTGCCGGTGTGTTGGCATTGGTGGCAAAGGCACTGTGGGGACTGTTCAAGAAAACTCCCAAGAATGCTTTTGCTTATGTGATGATGACGCTGAGCTTTGTGGCAGTTGCGGTTTTCGATGTGGAGGTACTCATAGTAATTGTATCTGCCGCACTTATAGGAATTGCCGCCTTCTTTATTTCCAAGAAAGCTGGTGAGAAGAAATGATTTTTCTTGAGCTGTTTCTTATTTTTCTGAAGTTAGGAGCTTTCACCTTTGGCGGTGGAGCGGCAATGATGCCCTTTCTTGAGGATGAGGTTGTAGGCAGAGGTTGGCTGACTACCGAGCAGTTTGTTGATTTTGTGGCTATAAGCGAGAGTACTCCGGGCCCCTTTGCGGTGAATATTGCAACCTACATCGGCTCTATCAAGGGCGTAGAGTTTGCAGGTGCAATGGGCTTTGCAAGCGAGGTCCTGTGGGGAATTATAGGTGCCGCCTGTGCTACCTTCGGACTTGTATTGCCGTCTTTTGTAATAATTCTGATTATTGCAAAGTTCTATGATAAATTTAAAGAAAGCCGTCTTGTAGCAGGTGCTATGACAGGACTCAAGCCTGTGTCCATCGGACTTATCGCCGCGGCAGTGCTTTCTATCGGACAGGTTGTGCTTTTTCCGAGTGGCTTTGCGTGGTCAGAGTTTTTAAGCTACAACTTCATTACTTCACTGGTGCTTTTTGGTGCAATGTTTGTGCTTTGCATCAAGAAACTTCACCCCATACTCATTGTAGTGATCTCAGGCGTAGCAGGTGTCGGCTTTGGATTCCTTGAGAAGTTGTTGATAAAATGATATTGTCCGGATAAAACATCGGACCCGTGCAGTAATGCACGGGTCCTTTCTGCTTTTATCGGGGATTAGCAGCAGCCGCAACCATTGTTGTTGCACTCGTTGCCACTGTTGTTGTTACCGCAGCAGGACAGGATGAGAATCAGGATGATGATCCACCAGCAGCAGTTACCGCCGAAGAGGCCGTTGTTGTTACACATAATGGGAGGTCCTCCTTTCAGTGCTCAGCACAAACTGTGTTTGCAAACAAGAGGGTCAATTGCTCTGCTTGATGCTGTTTCGTTTGCGCTGTCTACACTACATCTTATTGCAAAGAGTCAGGTTTGGTTACAAATTTTTTTACGCAGGATTTATGCTCATATGATGAATTGTGCAATATGTCAAAAATCAATATAAATTTTTGGATAAAAAGTAAGAAACTATAAAAATATGATTAAAAATTTCCCTCAAAAAGGTTGTATTACCAATTCGACTGTTGTATAATACAATGTGAGTTAGCTTCAAAGCTATATATTTTTTAAAGGAGGTCACCCCTATGACTATGGCAAAGAGAGTTTTGTCAATCGTACTGACAGTGCTGATGCTCTTCTCCATGTCTGCAGTAGCAGTTTCTGCATACACAGTTCCTGATGGTTTTGCAGTTGCTGATACTCCCGGCAAGAACGAGGCAGGCATCAACGGTGAGGTTTACGGCCTTATCGGTGATGTTGAGACAGATGACACTGTTAACATCAAGGATGCAACACTTATCCAGAAGGTAGTTGCACTTCTTGAAGAACTGGACAAGTTCCAGACAGTAGTTGCAGATGTTGACTTTGACGGTAAGGTTAGCATCAAGGATGCAACTGCAATTCAGAAGTGGGTTGCAGGTATTGCAGTTGAGGAGCCTATTAACTACCTCATCTATATCCCTGCTGAGGAAACACAGCCCACAACAACTGAGGAGCCTGAGGTTACAACAACTGAGGAGCCTGAGGTTACAACAACTGAGGAGCCCGAGGTTACAACAACAGAGGCACCCGAGGTTACAACAACAGAGGCACCTGAGGTAACAACAACAGAGGAGCCTGAGGTAACAACAACTGAGGAGTCTGAGACAACAACAGTTGCAGACGACACAACAGCAGCAGATGACACTACAGTTGCAGACGATACAACAGTAGCAGATACAACAGTTGCTGAGACCACAGCAACTACCGAGCCTGACGACGGTACAGTAACAATTTACTTTACCAAGAAGGACGGCTGGGAGAGCGCATACATCTACGGCTTCTACGGCGTAGAGGGCGAAACAGCAGAGTCTGAGTGGCCCGGCGCATATCCCGGTGCTGAGATGACATTTGTCGAGGTAAACGGATACGGTCAGGAGATTTATTCTGCTGAAGTACCTGCAGATATTGATTACATCAAGTTCTCTGACGGTTCAAGCACAAATCGCCGTACAGCTAACATTCCCAACTCTATGATTGGTGAGAATGTAGGTTACTATCTTGACGGTGATGGTTCCAATAACAAGTGGGCACTTGACAGCGTTAAGACATACACATATGAGCCTGAGACTCCCGATACAACAGTAGCTCCTGATACAACTGTTGCTGATACAACAGTTGCTGAAACAACAGTTGCAGAGACTACAGTTGCTGAGACAACAGTTGCTGAAACAACAGTTGCAGAGACTACAGTAGCTGAAACAACTGTAGCAGAAACCACAGTTGCAGAGAGCAACACAATCACAGTATACTTCACAAACAACTGGGCATTCGAGACACAGAACGCATACTGGTGGGGTAGCACAACAGGTGATAACTCCGCACAGTGGCCCGGCACACAGATGACCTATGTTCGCGAT
>JAFUJH010000026.1 GCA_017473775.1 Ruminococcus sp. | reverse complement strand
TGCATATCTTGTGTTATCTTATTCATGACGATTGATTGAACCTCCTGTTTGTTTTGTTTGAGCAACTTAACTATAACACAGGTTCTTTCAGTCGTCATCTTTTTTATTCTGTTTGTAACACATCTATTGTAATCCTACATAATCTGTCCGCGAAATTTCTCGGATATGGTTGCGGCTTTGTTTGTTTTGTGGTAAAATGAATGTCAGATTTTTGTTAAAGGGAAATGAATTATGGATATTGAAAGCATAAAGCAAAATTACTCAAGAATGAACGATATGCAGCAGCAGGCTGTGTTCTGTACAGAGGGACCTCTCCTTATCCTTGCAGGTGCAGGCTCAGGTAAGACTACAGTCCTTGTAAACCGCATTGCATATATACTCCAGTGCGGTCTGTGCAAGCCTTGGCAGATACTTGCCATTACCTTTACTAACAAGGCTGCAAGAGAACTCAAGGACAGAATCTGCCTTAATGTACCCGACGGCGGTCAGGATATTTGGGCGGCAACCTTCCATTCTGTCTGCTCACGAATCCTTCGCAGATTCGGTGACAGAATCGGTTATGATTCTCATTTTACTATATATGATACCGATGACCAGCGTAAGGTTATGAAGGATATCCTCAAGTCAATGAATGTGGATGAGAAGATTCTTGCTCACAGACAGGTGCTCAGTGCTATCTCCCGTGCAAAAGACGAGATGAAAACTCCCGAGGACTTGGAGCAGGAGGCAAACGCCGCCTTTGACAGCAGGAAGATTACAATTGCCCATGCATACAGGAGATATCAGGACCAGCTTCGTTCCTCTAATGCAATGGATTTTGATGATATGCTTCTTAATACTGTCCGTCTGTTTGAGTCCTGTCCCGATGTGTTGGAGATGTATCAGAATCAGTTCAGACATATAATGGTTGATGAGTATCAGGACACCAACAAGGTCCAGTACCGCTTTGTCAGTATGCTTGCGGCAAAGAGCCGTAACCTGTGCGTAGTGGGTGATGACGACCAGAGTATCTACCGCTTCAGAGGTGCTACTATCGAGAACATCCTCTCTTTTGAGAGTATCTTCACCGGTGCCCGTGTTATCCGCCTTGAACAGAATTACAGAAGCACAAAAACCATCCTTGCCGCGGCAAATGATGTTATAGTCAATAATAAACAGCGTAAGGGTAATACCCTCTGGACTCGGAACGAGGACGGCGATAAGATAACTCTGCACACTGCTTCAGATGAGCGTGACGAGGGAATGTATATTGCCAAAACCATCGTTGAATATGTGGCAGGTGGTGGAGCGTTTGCTGATGTAGCTGTGCTTTACAGAATGAATGCACAGTCAAACGCAATTGAGTACGCACTGACTCGCTCAGGCATTCCTCATCGTATTATCGGTGGACATCGATTCCTTGATAGAGAAGAAGTCAAGGATATGCTTGCTTACCTGCAGCTTATCAGCAATCCCCGTGATGATGTGCGTCTGTCCCGTATTATCAACAAGCCCCGCCGTGCAATCGGTGACACTACAGTGCAGAAGATTGCAAGCATAGCATCTGCACTGGGTGAGAGTATGTTTGATGTTATCAAGCGTGCACAGGATTATCCTGACCTGAGTCGAGCCGCTTCCAAGCTCACTGCTTTTGCACAGATGATTGACGGCTTTATTGAGGCTTCTCTTTCAGGCGATTATACTCTTGCAGAGCTTTACGAGTTGGTCCTTGACCATACAGACTATAAAGCCTACCTCAAAGCAGAGAAAGAAAACGGAGATGAGCGAATCGAAAATGTAGATGAGCTTATGTCAAATATCGTCAATTTCCAGGAGGATTACGCAGAGGAAGCAACACTGTCTGCATTCCTTGAGGAAATTGCATTGCAGACTGACCTTGACAATATGGAGTCAGGTGCTGACTGTGTCACAATGATGACTCTCCATAGCTCAAAGGGTCTGGAATTCCCCTTGGTGTTTATTGCCGGAATGGAGG
Organism: Ruminococcus sp.; assembly: GCA_017473775.1. Taxonomy (GTDB): domain Bacteria; phylum Bacillota; class Clostridia; order Oscillospirales; family Acutalibacteraceae; genus Ruminococcoides. The sequence goes on along the minus strand of JAFUJH010000026.1, from coordinate 43,926 downwards.
AGGGAATGTTCCCCTCTAATCAGGCTATCTATGACATGGACGAGCTTAACGAGGAGCACAGACTTGCCTATGTTGGTATAACCCGAGCAAAGAAAAAGCTCTATCTTGTACACGCTCAGAGCCGTATGCTTTTTGGTTCTACACAGCATAACAACCTATCCAGATTTTGTGAGGAGATTTCTGACGAGCATCTGAAGCGTACAGGTAACAAGAAGCCTCAGGCGGCTACTCCTGTTGGCGGTAGCTCAGCCTCTGCAAAGCGTTTTGACCCCTTTGCACTTAATAGGTCAAAGTCTGTTCCTGCATCAGGCGGTGCAGCGGGTGCAAGCTTCTCTGTTGGCGACAGAGTTATGCATAAGGTGTTCGGCGTCGGTATGATTATCAAGGCGGAGCGAATGGGTAACGATACAATGCTTGAGGTAACATTTGATAAGGTAGGTACAAAGACTCTTATGGCTAACTTCTGTAAAATGGAAAAAATCTGATAAAATACACTGGGAGTACGGTTTATCCGTACTCCTTATCTTTTGCACACTTTCACCTTTGAGGCATAATATATCAGTAAGTCATAGTGCTTTGTATCAGTGATTGTCACAGGTATCAGCACTTGAAATTTATAGTTGGAGGTAGTTCCATGGCAGATATCAACAATGTGGCAGAAACCAGTTCTGCTGCTGCAAACAACGACAGCGGTTGTACTCAGTCTGTCTGCATAGATGCACTTCGTGTTTATGACAGTTGCTCAGACAAGGATTGTCTCACTGATATGAAAGTGTACTTCACCGACCAGACTCAAAGTGTAATCGACTCAGCAGTGAGTGTCCGTATCAAGGATGCAGAGGTTATCTCTGTAATGACAGACCTTGAGCCTGTACCCTTCCATAAGGGCTTCTACTCTGTGGATATGACATTTTTCTATGACATATGTCTTGATGTGTTCTCGGCACCGGGATGTGCTCCTACACAGGTGCAGGGACTCTCAATTTTCAACAAGAAAGTAATTCTATATGGCAGTGAGGGTAGCGTCAAGGTGTTTACAGGCTGTTGTACCCCTGATGATATTGAAATCCAGACCTCTCAGTGCGGTAACCTCCCCAGAGTATCTGTTCAGGTTGCAAAGCCTATCGCTCTGTCTGCAAAGCTTTGCGAGACCTCACATCACATAAGCCCTCCCTGCAGAATTCCTTCCAGAATATGCGAGTGCTTCGGAGGCGAGTTTGTAACCACTTGCATCAGAAATGTCTATGTGTCCCTTGGTATGTTCTCAATTGTTCAGATTGAGCGTAATGTTCAGATGCTGGTACCTTCCTATGATTTTTGTATTCCTGAGAAGGAGTGCACAAATTCCTCAGATAATCCCTGCGAGGTATTTTCTCGTCTGGAATTCCCCACAAACGAGTTCTTTCCTCCCAATGTAGGTGAGCTTACAGGAGACAGTAACGCCTCCTGCTCCTGCAGAAAATCTCAGACCCGTTGCGAATGATGACTGAAGCACAGGGGATAGGTCAACACCTATCCTCTGTATTATTTTGTCTTTTTATTAAATACTGCAAAATTCGATTGAATACAATTGATTTCAGTGATATAATGTGTTTCGTTTGAATATGTAAAAATTAACAGCCTGTTCAAACTTTTATTGCAAATAGTTTATGATATATAGGAAGTATTACGCTATAATCAGTATGTTAAACCAAAAGGAGGTATATTTATGCTTCAGATAAAAGATATCAGCAAGCGATATATCACAGGCAGTCTTGAACAGAAGGCTTTAAACGGTGTATCACTAAACCTTCGTGATAATGAGTTTGTGGCTATACTGGGTCCCTCAGGCTCAGGAAAGACCACTCTGCTGAATGTTATCGGCGGACTTGACCGATACGACAGCGGTGATTTGATAATCAATGGTATTTCTACTAAGAAATACAAGGACAGGGATTGGGATTCTTACAGAAACCATACCATCGGCTTTGTGTTCCAAAGCTATAACCTGATTGAGCATCAGTCCATACTCAGCAATGTTGAGCTGGCTCTTACAATCTCAGGTATGAAACGCTCTCAGCGTAGGGAGAAAGCACGCCGTGCTCTTGAGCGTGTAGGACTTGGTGACCAGCTACATAAGCGTCCCAACCAGCTTTCCGGCGGACAGATGCAGAGAGTAGCTATTGCCCGAGCACTTGTTAATGACCCTGATATTCTCCTTGCAGATGAGCCCACAGGTGCCCTTGATACCGAAACCAGCATACAGGTTATGGAGCTTCTCAAGGAAGTAGCGCAGGATCGCCTTGTTGTTATGGTTACTCATAATCCTGATCTTGCACAGCAGTATGCCACCAGAATTGTCAATATCCGTGACGGACAGATAGTAGGGGACACAAACCCTTGTGAGGTTGAGGAAAGCGCACTTTCTGCTCCAAAACATAAGAATATGGGCAAATCCTCTATGTCTCTGTTTACTGCCTTATCACTCAGCTTTAATAATCTGCTTACTAAGAAGGCAAGAACTCTGCTTACTTCCTTTGCAGGCTCAATTGGTATCATCGGCATTGCATTGATACTATCTTTATCCAATGGTGTCAATACATATATCGTTGATACTCAGCGCAGCACAATGGCATCCTACCCCATATTACTTGAGGCAGAGGCAATGGATTTATCAAGCTTTATGAATGTGGGTAATTCAGCCGCCTCAATGGATGAACTTTCACATGACAGAGACGCCGTGTACTCTGACGGTACAGCTATTGAGCTTGAGTCTGCACTAACTACAAGTATAGCAGAAAATAATCTGACAGACTTTAAGCTGTACCTTGATAACAAGGATAGTGAAATCCATAACTATATAGGCGAAAACGGCATTGTCTATTCCTACAGCCATTCTTTCAGCGCTTTTACTTATGACCCTGACGGAGTGCTTATCAACACAGACGGAAGCACCCTGTATACATCCAAGACTACTCAGATGATGAACACAGAGGCTCAGATGTATGAACAAATGGGACTTTCTGCAGATAATTCTATGATGTCAATGTTCGGCTCTAATAACTTTGACGAGCTTCTGCCGGGTCAGGGTGATAACATCATAAGCGATATTGTCTATGACAATTACGAGGTAGTCTACGGTGATTGGCCCAAGGAATACAACGAGGTTATCCTTGTTCTCAATGAACGCAACGAAATTCAATCAACAATCCTTTATCAGCTTGGTGTGCTCCCGTCTCAGGAATACGAGGATATTATGAAGCGAATTGATGAGGGAGAACAGGTCAAGCTCTCAACAGAAAGCATAAGCTACAAGGATATCTGCAACAAATCCTATAAGCTAATACCTGCCTGTGATTTTTATGTGAAGAATGATAACGATATATACGATTATGTCGGTGACGATAAAGACAGGGTAGAGGAGCTGATGGAGTCAGCACTTGAGCTGAAAATCACAGGTGTTATCAGACCTGTGCAGGATGCAGATAACCTGACTATCTCTGCAAATATCGGCTATACCCGCGGACTTACAAATTACCTCATAGATTATACTGACAACAGTGATGTTGTTAAAGCACAGAAGGACAGCGAGGATATCAATGTGCTCAACGGTCTCAAGTTTGCACCAAAGGATGATGCAGACCGAATTGAGGATGCAAGGGTGTACCTTGAAAACCTGGGTGTATCTGAGAAGGCAAAGATTTGCAGGGATATGCTCAGCCTTATGTATGCACAGAATCCTGCCGCCGCTGCTCAGATGATGTCAATGGGAGAGGCTGAGCTTGCGGCAATGATGGATAATTATCTTTCCAATCCCGAGGATGAGGTACTGCTTTCTATTTATGATGATTACATCTCAACAGGTGACTATGATGACAATATGTCCGCCTTTGGTGTAGTAAGCTTAGATGCTCCTACCTCAATCGCTTTGTACTGTGACAGCTTTGAGGATAAGGACGCTATATCTGCTTGTATAGAAAAGTACAACGAAACTGCAAGTGAGGAAAATCAGATTACATATACCGATTATGTAGGTCTGCTTATGTCCTCTATAACAACTATTATCAATGTTATTTCATATGTACTCATTGCATTTGTTGGTGTGTCTCTTGTGGTATCTTCAATTATGATTGGAATTATCACTTATATCTCTGTACTCGAGAGAACAAAGGAGATTGGCATACTCCGTGCAATCGGTGCATCAAAATCCAACATTTCTCAGGTCTTTATCTCAGAAACTCTGATAATCGGACTTTTCTCAGGATTAATCGGTATCGGAGTAACACTGCTGTTGTTGATTCCTATTAACGCTATAATCCATGCTGTTGCAGGTACTGCTGTAGTCAGTGCGGCACTTCCTCTCACAGCCGCTGTCATCCTTGTGTTGCTCAGTGTGGTGCTGACAGTCATCGCAGGCATTTTCCCCTCAAGGAAGGCCGCCCGCAAAGACCCCGTAACTGCTTTGAGAACAGATTAATTATTAATATATAGAAAAAACGCAGGAATGGTGAATTCTCACCGCTCCTGCGTTTGTTGTATAATCTATTTTTTAATTCAGAAGTGTAACAGGCTTTTCTCCATAAGTATCATTGAGGACCTTCCTCATAATCATAGCAATCTCAGTGTTCTCAATTTTATCCTGAGTAAGGATGTTACCTGCTTGTGCACCAGCCGCAAACAGCTTTACATCTGTGCTTGTGTGTTCACCGCCTGATGTAAAGCAATCGTTGTTAACATCCTCAGGCAATCCGCTTTCAGGAACAATCACACCGCCTGTTTCGTGGTCTGCAGTAACCAGTACCAGTGTGCCCGGGTGGTCCTGTGCCCATCTGAGTGTATAGTCGATACATTTATCAAACGCCTGCATCTCCACCATCGTTGCGTCCATATCCTGCTCTGCTTCATAGATATCAATGTGACTTGCTTCTACCATAAGGAAGAAGCCCTCGTCACCCTCAAGAAGCTCCAGTGCCTTTTGTGTCATTGTGGTCAGGGAAGGGTTAACATTTGAGTTCAAATCGTAGTAAGAAAATACTCCGATAGCTTTGCTATCAGCAGACAGAGTGCTCAGTTCTTCAACTGTCTTGATGTAGGTGTAGCCTGCGTTTTCAATTCTAGCCTGCATCTTGGGTGTGTCGGAATATTCAGTACCGCCGCCGAAAAGCACATCTACCTGAGCGTTTAACATCTGCTTGAGGATATCGTTATAAAGACCTCTGTAATTATCGTGAGCTACCATGCCTGCAGGGGTTGCGTGGGGGATAATGTGAGTATCAACAAGTCCCGTCTTCATACCTCTTGCTTTTGCAAATTCCACGATTGTCTCAACAGGTGTGCCTTCACCATCAACACCGATATACTGATTCTTTGTCTTGACACCACAGCTCAGTGCGGTTGATGCCGCTGCACTGTCAGTAGTGCCTGACAGTGAATCAGTTCCTACATAACAGCTGTATGGCATAAAGCTTGTAGCATGCTCAGCACCCTTGACGATTTCTGCATTTTTTATGATGTTTTCGCCCATGCCGTCACCAATCATCAGAATGATGTTCTTTACAGGCTCATCTTCATCCCAGGTATAACCGCCGCATTGTACCCACTCAAGCACATCGCTCTGAGCTTCTGTGGAAGCCTCTACATATTCAGCGGATGGTGCTGTGCTGTCTTGAGGCTCGGTCTGCTGTGTGCTGCCATTGCAGGCAACAAGAAATAATGTAAGAATAACCGCAAGTATCAGTGATAAAACTCTTTTGTTCATAATTTCCTCCTGTATAGTTTACTTCCAGTTTGTAATTTTATTGCCTTTCACAAGGTACGATTTCTCAGCAATCAGAGCCATAGGGGTATCGCTTTTGCTGTCAGAGTAGAACTTATCAACATATTCATCCCCGAACACCTCTCGGTATCTGATAACCTTCTCCTTGCCGTGACAGTTGAGTCCGGTGTATTTTCCTGTGTTTACATCAACCCTTGAGCATATAAGATGTTCAATCCCTAATTCCTTGCATATAGGCTCAAGGATAAACCCGGGAGAAGCAGAGATAATAACATCGTCCTTCTTGTGCTGTTCTTTGTAGAAGGCTTTAATCTTTTTTTTATTTTTGCTCCAGAAGTCTGTTATATCCCTCTTATAGTCTATGTAGTTTACAAACTGCATTATTCGTTCTTTGAACTCGGTTTTTGAGCAGGAATTGAAAATATAGTGTTTGATAAATCCTGCAAAAATAGAGGGGAGAAGTTTAAGAATTTTCGGATGCTTACGCAAACAGTAAAGAAAAAAATCTGCTGTACTGTCATTTTTGTATATGGTTTTGTCAAAATCGTATATGTTCATAGGTTGCTCCTGTAAGTGTTTTTTTTCAATTATACCCTTTGTATCAGCTTATTTCAACAATAAAATCCAATAAAATTTACACCTTGTTAATCTATCAATTCTGATTTTGTTGTAGTATAATATAGAAAGTATATCTTTATAAGGAGAGATTGAGTTGTTTGGCTATGTGTGCATCAATAAGCCTGAGATGAAAATCAAGGACTACGAAGCCTACAAGGCTGTCTATTGCAGTCTTTGCAAACAGCTCAGCAAGGAATATTCATTCCTGTCTGCATTCCTCCTTAATTATGACTGCACCTTCTTTTCTTTGCTTATATTGGCAAACGAAGATAAATGTCCTTCTTTCAAAAAGGGCAGATGTAGATTCAATCCTCTGAAATCCTGTAGCTACTGCACTCATGGGGAGAATGCATTTTCAAAGTCGGCGGCACTTCTTGTTTCAATGTCTTATTATAAAATTATCGATAATATTCGTGACGGTAGCTTTTTTGAGAAACTCGGATGTGTATTGATAAAACCTTTATTTTCTTTATGGATGAAAAAGGCAAAATCAAAATATCCTTCTTATGCCGATGCTTGTGAAAAAATGTACAATGACCAGATTAAAGCTGAGGAAGCCGACGCTTCTATTGATAGTGCGGCAGAGCCGACGGCGAATCTACTGAAGTTTGTTTTTTCTCAGGAGGCTTACAGCGATAAAATCAAACCTGCTTACGAGCAATTCGGATATCACCTTGGCAGGTGGATATATCTGATGGATGCCGCCTGTGATATCGACAGCGACATAAAGCACAAATCCTTCAATCCTATATACAATAAACTGCAGAAACCACAGGAAGAATGTGCCGCATATGCAGATGAGCTGTTATCCCAATCCTTATTTCTGCTGACCTCTGCGTACAGATTTATTGACAAAAAACGCTTTGGAGATATACTTGATAATATAATTCTCTTAGGACTTGCAAAGAAACAAAAGGAATTACTTTTTTCGGAAAGGAAAATTGATAGATGAACAAAAACCCTTACGCAGTTCTTGGTGTGCCTGAAAATGCCACCGATGAACAAATTAAAAGTGCATACAGGGAGCTTGCAAAGAAATATCATCCCGATAATTATCAGGACAGTCCTCTTCGTGACCTCGCTACAGAGAAAATGAAGGAAATCAACGAGGCATACGATGAAGTTCAGAAAATGCGTAAAGAGGGGAGAAGCTACTCGTCATCAGGCGGCTACACCTACAACGCAGGCAGTTACAACCAAGGCAGATATACACACACCAATTACCCCGATGTTCGTAATTTCATCAGAGCAGGCAGACTCGATGATGCCCAGACCATACTCAGCGGCGTGCCCTCCTCGAATCGTGATGCTGAGTGGTACTTCCTACAGGGTATGATTCACTATAACCGAGGCTGGACAGATGAGGCTTACTCCTGCTTCAGAACAGCCTGTGATATGGACCCTCAGAATATGGAGTTCAGACAGACTTTTAGCCGTGTGAATCAGCAGAGAGCATATACTTCCCCTGAGTATAACCGCACAACAAATAACGGTTGCAATGGATGCTCAAGCTGTGATATTTGTACCGCTGTTTGCTGTGCTGATACTTGTTGTGAGTGCATGGGCGGTGACCTGTGCAGTTGTTGTTGATATGAACAGACGAATCAAAAAATCCTATGCCATAGCATTATGTGCAATGCTGTCAGCTTTATCTTTTGTTGTGCTTCTGCTTACAGGGTTGATACCTGTAGGTACATATGCGTTTCCATGTATTGCAGGGGCTTTGCTTGCTGTAGTAGTCATTGAGGTGGGCTACTGGGGCGCAATTGCTGTATATGGAGTTGTGTCTGTGCTGTCTTTCCTGCTTGTAGCGGACAAGGAAGCGGCATTGTATTATACCGCTTTTCTTGGGTTTTATCCTGTGCTCAAGGGACTCATTGAACGCATTCGTTCCCGTTTGCTTCAGTATGTATTGAAACTTGTGGTTTTCAATGTCTGTGTTATTGCGGCGTTTTATATAAGTATTCATATTCTTTCTGTTCCTGCCGAGAGCTTTGAGCTGTTCGGTGTGTACTTGCCTCAGGTGTTTTTGCTGTTAGGTAATTTAATCTTTGTGATTTATGACCTTTGTCTGACACGGATAATCACCGAATATGTAAATAAATGGAGAAATAAGCTGAAATTTAAATGATTTTTTAAGAAAAAATCAAATATTAAATTGAACACGCCGTGCATATATGGTACAATATATATGTATGGCGTATTGTTTTGTTCACTAAGAATATAATGGAGGTAATGATATGACAGCTTTTCACAAGCGATTGGTTTCTTTTATATTGTTAATTGCAACACTGTTTGGTATTCTGTCCGTTGGCGGTGTGGCTGTGTCAGCTTTGTCAGCAGAGGTTGTCACCACTGATGCTGTCAGACTTCGTTCATCTGCTTCTATATCTTCCGATAATATAATTACTACTCTAAATATGAACGAGACCTTGACTCTCCTTGAGAATAGCGAAAACGGCTGGGCGTATGTAAGCCGTAAGGACGGCACAAAGGGTTACTGTTCGGTAGATTACCTGAATTCTGCCGATGGCTCAGGTGCAGTTATTAAGGGTGTTACCACAGACGATGTCAACTTTCGCAAGGGTCCGTCAACTGATTATGCATCACTGGATGTCCTGAATACAGGAACTGAGTTTGTAGTTGTTGATAACTCCGACGAGCTTTGGGTCAAGGCTAAGGTTGATGACACCACAGGCTACATCTACAGAACATACACAGAGCTTACTGCATATATGCCCGATGGCGTAGAGTCTACTCCAATACCCTCGACTCCAAATTGGTTTGAGCAGTCAGAACTTGATAAGCTTACAGGTAATGACAGCGACACAAATACTCCCTTGGCTGCTGAAATTACTCTTTCTTCCAATAGTATCGAGATAGAGCAGGGCAGTAAGCACCCCCTTGCTGTTTACATCACAGGCGGCGAGTCTGTACAGGGTGCAGTCAGCTTCAAATCCTCAGATACTTCTATTGCTACAGTATCCTCAAATGGAACTGTAAAAGGTGTCGGTATCGGCAATGCTGAGATTACAGCCACACTCACAGGCACAGACTGTGTTGCAGTTTGCAAGGTTAAGGTTACCGAGTCTACAACCACAGCGCCCGAGGAGCCCATAACTATTTCTGAAACTAAGATATCTGTTAATAAAGGCAATCACTATCAGCTCAAAGCTGATGTGCCTGTTAAATGGAAAAGCTCAAACACCAATGTTGCAACCGTAAGCAACGGCATAGTTACTGCAAAAGCCACCGGCACAGCAATAATTACAGCTTACACCGACACACAGAGTGTCGATTGTAAGGTTACTGTCAGCGCTGTTTCTTCAGGCGTAAGCATTCACAAAACATCAGCTATTGTTACAGCCGGTAAGTCTTACTATAACGGAGCTACCTCATCTGCATCGGTGTCATGGTCAAGCTCAGATACTGATGTTGCAAAGGTACAGAATGGCTTTATCACAGGTGTATCAGAGGGTGTTGCGGTTATAACAGCAAAGAACTCAACAGGAGTCAAAACCTGCCTTGTAACTGTAAAGGCGGCAGAGCCCATCAGATTTACTTTTGCAGAGCCTAATACAGCGGCTAAGAATGAAACAATTACACTCTACGCTGTAACTGATAAAACCCGTACTGCAGTTAAGTTTAATGTATCTGTAGGCGGCTCTATCAAAACAGTAAACGCAACCAACAAGGTGTCCGACGGAAATACTCTTGTATGGTCAGGCACAACTACAATCTCCACAAGCGGTACATATAGTGTGGTGGCTTATTCCAAGCAAAGCGGAGATTGGCAGACCTGCACTACCACAGCATCTGATGCAAAGACCACTATATTTATCAGAGAAACCGCAGACCTGAGCACGGAAACTACAGAGACTCGCAGGGCATCGAGTGAGCTAATCACGCTGCTTTCTGAGTTTGAGGGCTACAGTCCCAGTGTGTATTTTGATACAGTTGCAAGCGGTGTTCCAACCCTGGGTTATGGTAAGGTTATCTATATTGGTGACAGCTTCTATAACGATATGACCAAGAAAGAGGCTTACGCCTACCTTGTTCAGACTGTGAACAATGGGGGATTTACCACTGCTGTTAATAACTACCTTGATAATTACAGCATCAAGCGGAATCAGTATCAGTTTGATTCTCTTATGTCCTTTGTGTATAATTTGGGTTCAAACATCCTGACAGGTGACAGCGACTTCAAAAAGATTTTCCTCGCTACTAATATTAAGGAGGAAGAATCTGCATCAGATACAGATGCATACATAAACGCATCGGGCGTCAATCTCAGGAGCAGTGCAAGTACCTCTGGTGATGTGCTTGCTGTGCTTGATTATGGTGCTGTGCTGACTCTTGTAGAGAAAAATCCCAAGGACGGCTGGTATCATGTCAAGACTCAGAACGGAACAGATGGCTATGTATATGCGACCTATGTAACCAAGGGCAGACTCAGCAAGACCAACGATTATTCCCTTGGCAGAGTTGACAAGGCTGAATTTACAAAACTGCTTCTGCAGTATCATCATGCAGGAGCAACCTGTGTATCAGGACTTCTCTACCGCAGAGTTGATGAGCTGGATGTTTTCTATTACGGTGATTATGTCCGCAACGGCTCTAAGAATGTATATGGATACAAATTCACTTGTGCAGTTAATTCATCAACCACTTTATGATTTACAGATATATAAACTACGGAGGTTAATATGAAAATAGGATTTATCGGTGCAGGCAATATGGCAACTGCAATTATCGGCGGACTTCTTGGTGCAGGCACCAAGGCAGAGGATATCTGTGTGTTTGATATGGATTCAAGCAAGCTCGACACTTTCAGTGCAAAGGGTATAAGCGTCGAAGTGAACGGCTGTGATGTAACTAAAAAATGCGATATAATCGTTCTTGCTGTGAAGCCTCAGAATTATTCAGAAGTTCTCAGGGAGATAGCACCCTGTGCTGATGAGAGCAAAACCTTTGTTTCCATCGCCGCAGGTATTACCATTAATTTTGTCCGTAAGGGACTGGGTGTTGACTGTCCTGTTGTGCGTGTTATGCCTAACACCCCATTGCTTGTGGGCAAGGGTGCAACTGCAATCTGCTTCTCTGATAATGTGAGTTTGCAAGCTAAGGAGGTCACCTCCGCAATGTTCTCTTGCAGCGGTGCGTTGGAGGAGTTTACCGAGGATAAAATGGACGCTATTATATCCGTCAACGGCTCATCGCCTGCATATTTCTATCTTTTTGCTAAGGCTATGCTTTCTTATGCCGAGTCTGTTGGTATTGAACGGGTAAGTGCAATGAACCTTATATGTGCGGCTATGGAGGGCAGTGCAGAGATGCTTCGCTCCTCCGGTGATGACCCTGATACTCTCATAAAAAAAGTAAGCTCCAAGGGTGGCACCACCATTGAAGCTTTGAATAAATTTTACGAGCACGGACTGGAGTCGGCTGTCAAGGACGCTATGGCGGCTTGTACAAAGCGTGCCGCTGAGCTTGCCGCAGAAGCATAAATTAATATAACTCCTCATAAGTATTACTGAATACGGACAACCGTTATTTGGAGGTATTTATGAGAGGAATAGTTTTTACACTGACAAAAAGACCGCGAACACCAAAGAACAGAAGATGTTACAGCTTTTCTGCCTTATCTGCATTTATGAGGCGATACGGTACAGCACTTGTGTTTACCTTTATGTATGCCTGTGGATTGCTGATGGGCTCTCTCTCAGCAAGGAATGCTGACGACTCACTGCTTGACGGATTAAACTTTCTGTTTACAACCAACCTTAGTGCACGGATGGGTCAGCCTGTGTTTTCTACTTTTGCCACAAGCTTTGGCTCTAACTTCTTGTTTCTGCTGTATGTGTTCCTGTGCGGACTTGCCCCCTGGGGAATGGTGGCGGTTTATGCGGCGCCTGCATTCAAGGGGTTTGGAGTAGGGCTTTCAGCAGGTTATTTGTTTATTACATACGGGTTCAGGGGCGTTGGCTTTTATCTGCTTGTAATTTTAACAGGTACATTTTTGTTTTCCTTTGCCCTTGTCATAGAATGTATACAGGCACACTACCTGTCCTGCAAAATAGCAAGGACTGTTTTCACAAATGGGGAGGGTGTCCAGCCTGTGTCGGCTTTCGTTCACAGCTTTTTGTTGCGAAGTCTCTATATGCTGATGCTGACTGCAGTTGCATCCCTTGCGGATATGCTGTTGTGGACAGGATTTTCCGGCTTGTTTTTCTGACAAGCTGTTTATAAAAGTTAGGATGTGTAATATGAATCAGGAAAGAAAAAAACTGGGGTTTGAGCTTTTGCTCAATAATCTGTGGAAGAATCTCGGATGGATGATGCTGACTAATCTTTTATTCGCTATTCCGTTTATAGGAGCTATTGCAATTGCATATGTACTTTGTCTTTATGTGTTGCCTGTGGTTCCTGTGACATTGCCTGTGGCGGTTATACTTGCAAGCCCCTTCTATGCAGGTGTAGTGTCTTTGTCCAGAGAATTTTCTCAGGGAATAAAGCCCGATAATATGTTTAAGAAGTATTTTTCTGCTGTTAAAGAGAATGGACTCAGGTTCCTCTTGGGCGGATTTCTTCTTTATCTGGCATATCTGATTTGCTATTTCAGTGTTACTATTTATTCGAGTCTTGCGTCATTAAGCTGGATATTCTATATTCTGCTTTTTGTTGTAATAGTAATCTGCATATTCTTTTTGTTTATGTTTTACGCAGTACCCCTTATGACTGTATCCTTCGACCTGAAGCTCAAGGATATATATAAGAACAGTGCGTTAATGACCTTCGGTGAGATTAAGCAGAATTTTTTTGCAACCATCGGTGTTGCCGCCTACCTTGCTGTGGTGCTGATGCCCATTATGATAATCTCCTATATGTCCAGTATTCTTCCCGTTGCAACCGTCAAGATTCTGTTGATTGCCTATGGTGCCATTGCTTTAGGAGTGCTAATTCCTGCACCTTGTGCCATGATTATCAGCAATTACCTGTATCCCAATATGCGTTCTGTAATTGCGGGCGAGGATATCTCAGAGAATAATTCCTCAGCACCTGCACCCGATATTCGTCCCAGAGGCGAGTCTTACAATGAGGATGTATCATCCGAGCCTGAGGTTGACATTGATGAGCTTAGAAAGGGCGACGGAGAGGAATATATATTCTATCAGGGCAAGATGATAAAAAGAAAAATTCTTATTGAAAGATTGGAGGAAACAAACAATGATTAAATCAAGAAAGCTACTGTGTTTAGTTTTTGCTGTGCTGATTATTATATGCTCTGCAATGTTCACAGCTTGTGCGCCAAAGGACACCGACCCCACAGTACCCTCAACAGATGCTACAACAACTCAGGTAACAACTACAGCAGAGCCTGTTACCACCACAGCAGCTACCGTACAGCTCAAACTCTCAGCCTCTTACATCCCGACAAAAGCTTTTGACAGCAATGGGGCAGAGGCGAGTGTATACACAGTATACGGCTCAAGCTTCCGTGATTACGGCGGCTCTCTTTGCTTTAAAGAGGATGGCACATTTACCACATTTATCGGTGTTTTTGGTAATGTTGACAACGAAAGCGGAACATACAAAATCATCTCTGATACAGAGATTGAGATGCTCTATAACAACGACAAGACAGAGACCGCAATCATCACACAGGTTGACTCTGAGGGCAATGTAGTTGAGCTTAAAATGCCGCACAGAAGCTTCGATGTTGTCTTTACTCAGGAGTAAGTAATAAATCTCAGCTTGCCTCTCTGCTGTCTACAAACCAGCGGTTATCCTCTAAGAACAGATACCGCTGTTGACCTGCAATCCTGCAGGAATATCGGATTCCTACGCCGCCTTCTTTCATAGAGGCGGCGTATCTTATATCCAGAATTTTGTCAATTTCAAAGCTTCTGCCGTCCTTCCAGTGTATGGACACAGGGAGCAGGTTGCCGTCACAGTCAAATCGTGCTGTAACCGATACATATTGTTTCATGGTAAAATCCTTCCTTTTATAGATTTCTGCTATGCTATACAATAAATCACACGAAAAACAGAACTAATGTTCTGATAATATTATAGAACAAGCGTTCGATTAAGTCAATAGAAATCCTAAACAATATTTGTAAAGTTTGCAAATAAAAACTCCGTATGCCTGAAAACATACGGAGTTTTTAATTTGTATAGATAATTCTGATGTTAGTTAACGCCCAGAAGTTCCTTTGCGGACTCCTCGAGTTTGTCCATAATATCCAGTGCATCAGCCTTGTCTTTGCCTACAGATGTGAGGTAAAGCTTAATCTTGGGCTCTGTACCGCTGGGACGGACAATAGCTGCGTTACCGCCTGCAAGGGAATAGGAGAGTACATTTGATTTGGGCAGGTCGATTGCTTCACTCTTACCTGTAGCAAGGTCTGTGTCAGTGCTCATAAGGTAGTCGCAGATACCCTCTACGCCGAAGCCTGCAATATTCTTGGGAGCGTTCTCACGGAGAGAATCCATAAGCTCTGCCATTTTCTGCATACCCTCAGCACCCTCAAAATAGAAGTTGAGAGTCTTGTTGTAGTAGTAGCCGTACTCGTCGTACAGCTCGTCAATAACCTGAGAAAGAGTCTTGCCCTGCTTCTTGTAGTATGCTGCCATCTCAGCAATAAGCATAGAAGCAACCACAGCATCCTTATCGCGTACATAGGTACCTGCAAGGTAACCGTAACTCTCCTCAAAGCCCAGAAGATATCTGTCGGTTTCACCTTTCTGTTCAAGTCCCAGAATAACCTCGCCGATATACTTGAAGCCTGTGAGCACATCAACCATAGTACAACCGTATTTCTGGCAGATACGCTTTACAAGGATTGTAGAAACGATAGTTTTTACAATAATGGGATTCTCAGGCAGAGTGCCGTTTCCTTTTCTGCACTTGAGGATATAGTCAGTGAGCATGATACCTGTTTCGTTACCTGTGATAAGTCGGTAGCTGCCGTCCTCATCAGGCACAGCAATACCAACGCGGTCAGCATCAGGGTCTGTTGCCAGAAGAAGGTCAGGCTTCAGCTCGTCGCACATTTTTAGTCCAAGCTCAAGAGCTTCCTTAATCTCGGGGTTAGGGAAAGGGCAGGTTGTGAAGTTGCCGTCAGGCAGCTCCTGCTCCTTAACGATAGATACATTGTCAACGCCAATCTCAGACAGTACGCGGCGTACAAGCTTGTTACCTGTACCGTTGAGAGGTGTGTATACCACAGAAAGGTCAGAGCCCTTGCAGATGCCGGGGTTAACCTGCTGCTTCTTAACCTCAGCAAGATACTCGGTATAAACACTGTCATCAACATATTCAATTATGCCGCTTGCTACAGCCTCCTGAAGGTCGCAGAGCTTTGCACCTGTGAACATATCAAGGCTGCAGATTTCGTCATAAACAATGCCTGCGGATACATCTGTCATCTGACAGCCGTCCTCGCCGTATGCTTTGTAGCCGTTATATGCGGCAGGGTTGTGGCTTGCAGTAACCATAATACCTGCCTGACAGCCGAAGTGACGAACAAGGTAGCTCAGCACAGGTGTAGGCTGAAGCTCGCTTGTGATATATACCTTGATACCGTTTGCGGCAAGCACGCGAGCTGCCTCAAGCATAAATACATCAGCATTGATTCTGCTGTCATGAGAAATAGCAACAGCACCGCCGCCAAACTTTTTATTAACATAATTTGCAAGACCCTGGGTTGCCTGACGCACAACATAGATATTCATTCTGTTAGTACCTGCACCCAAAGTGCCTCTGAGTCCTGCTGTGCCGAACTCAAGCTGTCTGTAAAAACGGTCATGAATTTCTTTGTCGTTGCCTTCGATGGCTTTGAGCTCCTCAATAAGAGCAGAGTCGTCAGTAGCGTTCTCAAGCCACTGTTTGTAGGTTTCCATATAATTCATAATCAAATCCCCATTTATATAAAATGTTAATTGTATCCAAACAATAATTACAAATATTTTATCATCAACGAGAGAAAAATTCAATAGAAAAAGGGAATTAGCATAAAATACGGCAATGTTTACTAAAAGTATTCACATAAACATCAAATAAAATATGTTGATTTATTGAAAAAAACATAGTAATATAATAAGAGTTTATATTATTGGAGGTCTTGTAATGGACATAAATAAAGACGAAATCCTTGATACAGAGGCTGTATCTGAGGAAGTAATCCCTGTTGAGGAGCCTGCAGAAGATGCAGTGGAATCATCTACTCTTGATGTAACTCAGGAGGACATTGATGAAGAGATGGCACGCTATGGTGTAACATCCCGGGATGAATGTGAGCACACCGAGGAGCAGACAGAGGAGTATACTGCACCTGAAAAGAAAAAAGGCTTTGTGCAGATGCCTATCCTCATTACAGCTGTAGCTATTCTTATCACTACTATTATTATAAGCGGAGTTGTTCTTGTTTATAATGGATTTTTCAAGCCCGGTATCAGCGGAGCATATGTGCTTGCAGATGCAGCCGACAGCGGTACATACTTTGTTTTTGACAAAGACGGCAATGTTGCTATGGACGGCGGCGGTATCAGATACTTCGGTACTTATACTATGGATAAGGTGGACGGAGTTGATGTAATTTCCTCTGATTTCTACTTCATTGCTTCCTACGGCGGTCAGGCAACAGTTACATATACCGACAACAAGAATACAATGACCTTTACTTTTGCGGCAGGCAGCCTCAATTTTATCAAAACAAAGCTTCCTGACCACGAGGTTGACCCTCAGAATATCACTCACGCATCTGCTGATGAGCTTGGTATCACAGAGCCCAATATCGTTGATGGTGTTATCGGCACATGGACTGAAGAAATGTACGGTACATACACCTTCAATGCAGACGGCACAGGCTCATACCTCTCAGAATACAGCTACAGTGAGTATATGGGCTACGGTCTTGGAATGGAGTACAAGTTCAAGTATACGGTTTATGAGGATGAAATTCTCATAACTCTGGATTACTACGGCGGACAGAAAGAAGACGGCACATTTACCTATTACCTTGACAAGGGCAATCTTGTTCTTAATGGCGTAGGTTACACAAAGGTGGATAAATAATCTGAATAACAAGCAAAGGCGGCAGTATAAAACTGTCGCCTTTTTTATATCAATCAGTATAGCTTTGAGAGGGATAGCAGGTCCTTGGTGTCGATTATTCCGTCGCAGTTAATATCAGCAGAAAGCTTCTGTGATGAGTTCGGTTTTTCTTCTCCTGTCAGGAATTTCATCATCAGTTTCAGGTCCTTGGAGTTTATATTGCCTTCACCTGTAAGCTCTCCGAGAACAATAATAATATATTCCTTGCCTGCCAGCACAGCTTTCATACCTGTGCCTACTTTGCCTTGATTATATAAGCTGCCATCGATTTTATAGACAATAAGCTCCTCTTTGGTATAGCCAAGGCTGTTGCGAAGTTTTGCTACTGTCAACCCAAAGGTAACATAGAAATGTTCATTGCTGATGGATATATCAGTAGTTTGTTGCTGATTGTTTGGCTCGGTATATTCAGAGGATGCTGTAGGCTCGGGGATAACAAAAATTCCACCTGATTCATAGGTAAATTCAACTCCCTGTGCATCTGCTATATATCCCTTGCCTGTATATGTACAAGGTGTGACAGGCACAGCATCTGATATATAAACGGCAAAGTTTTCATCTATAATATATACACCCTCAGCAGTGATAGCCGTTATATGTGTTCCGTCAATGCACATCAACTGATATATGTGTGAGTTTATATCTACAGAATAAATTACATTACCGTTATAGAAACAGTTCACAACGCAGTTGTTGCCGCGTTCAATCAGATAGAATTTACCCTCATTATCAACAGCAAATCTTGTCTCATCTGTGTAAATCGGCAGTCTTGTTGAAACACTTGTGATTTTCTTTGTGTTTATATCAAAGCAATAACAGGCGGCTACATTGTCACCCTTATACTCAGTGTAAGTCAGAAAGGTAAACAATCCGCTATACACAGAGCATGCGGTAACAGGAGTATCTATTATAAGTTCCTCGTTAATATTTTCAGATTGTATATGTATAATACCTTCTTTAACAGATACAGAGTAGGGAATATCAGTGCAGTAATCTGTCAGATTGAATTGTGCCGCATATACAATTGTAGGAGTAAGCACAAGCATTGTAATTGAAAGTAATAGCGTCAGTATCATCGCTATACTTTTAATAAGCAAATTCTGCACCAAATCACCACCTTTGCAGTCTATATACTCAGTATACAACTGTTTTCTTAGCGGTGTTGAAATAGTGATATAAATTCACTTGAAAAGTTAAAATAAAAAGACACCGCCGATAAAGCGGTGCCTTATTTGTATGAATTATATTATTACTCTGTCATTTCCCAGTTGTGCCATACATTCTGGATATCGTCGTTATCCTCAAACATATCAAGCATCTTCTGGAGCTTCTCCTGAGTCTCCTGGTCCTCAACCTTAACATAGGTGTTAGGTACCATTGCAACCTCTGCAGTAACAAAGGTGTAGCCCTTTGCGGAAAGATCATCACGGACGCCACCCATATCAGAAGGCTCTGTGTAAACTGTGAATACATCCTCGTCAGCCTCGAAGTCAGAAGCACCTGCCTCAAGTGCGTGCTCCATAACTGTATCTTCGTCAGCCTCCAGGTCCTCGCGGTCGATTACGATAACACCCTTCTGCTCAAACATAAAGCTAACACAGCCGGGAGTGCCCATGTTTCCGCCGTATTTGTCAAAGTAATGACGAACATCACCTGCTGTACGGTTACGGTTATCGGTAAGAGCCTCAACAATAACTGCTACACCACTGGCACCATAGCCTTCGTAGGTTACTGATTCGTAGTTGGTGGAGTCGCCTTCGCCTGCAGCCTTCTTGATGATTCTCTCAATGTTGTCGTTAGGTACATTGTTAGCCTTTGCCTTTGCAATACAATCGCGGAGCTTTGAGTTAACAGCAGGGTCAGCGCTGCCACCTTCCTTAACTGCTACGATAAGCTCTCTGCCGATTTTAGTGAAAATCTTTGCACGAGCAGCATCATTCTTGCCTTTTTTCTGCTTAATGGTGCTCCATTTATTATGTCCTGACATAAAAATTCATCCCTTTTATAAAAATATCACAGTGATTATAGCACATATATACAGTATTTGCAAATTATTTTAATGGTTACAATTTGGTTACAAAACTATTGTATATATAAAATCAAAATGATATAATATATTGAATCGTTTATCAGAGGCAAAAAGCAAAGGATAAACGCCATCAAACCTAATGTTTTAACAAAGGAAAGGATGAGTGTTATGATAAGATCTATGACAGGCTACGGCAGAGGCGAAGCAACTCTCAACGGCAAGGAAATAACAGTTGAGCTCAAAAGTGTAAATCACAAATATTTTGAGTTTTCCTGCAGAACCTCCAGAGGCTACGCTTTTCTGGAAGAAAAGCTCAAGTCTTATGTCGGCTCCCGCGTATCCAGAGGTAAGATAGATATGTATGTATCTGTTATCTCTACAGGCGAGAGTGAGGATTCCACAGTAACCGTAAATCATTCTCTTGCTTCAGGCTATCTCAAAGCTCTCACAGAGATTGCAGACAACTACAATGTGCAGAACGATATTACTGCAACTACAGTTGCACGCTTCCCTGATGTTCTCACTGTGCACAAAGCACCCGAGAATGAAGAGCAGGTGCTGGAGGATGTACTCTCTGTTGCAAAGGAAGCAGTTGATAAGTTCATCGCGATGAGAGAGGTTGAGGGTGAGCGTCTGTATGCAGATGTAATGAGCAGGGCAAAGACAATCCTTGACATCGTCTCAATCATTGAGGAGCGTTCTCCTGTTATTGTTGAGGAATACGAAAAGCGTCTGTGTGCACGCATTGAGGAGCTTGTAGGTAACGATACCTTTGACCGTCAGCGTGTGCTCACTGAGGTTGCTATTTTTGCCGATAAGGTTGCAGTTGCTGAGGAGACAGTCCGTCTCAGAAGCCACTTTGACCAGCTTGAGTCCATTATGGGTGCAACAGGTGCAATCGGCAGAAAGCTCGATTTCCTTGTGCAAGAGATGAACCGAGAGGCCAACACTATCGGCTCCAAGGTGCAGGATGCAACTTTGGCACATCAGGTGGTTAACATCAAGTCTGAAATAGAAAAAATCCGTGAACAGATTCAGAACATAGAGTGAGGCAAGGTATATGAAACTGATAAACATCGGCTTTGGCAATGTAGTAGCGGCTGGCAGACTCATAGCAGTAGTCAGTCCCGACTCAGCACCTATCAAGCGAATTGTTCAGGATGCAAAACAAAAAGGCAATCTCGTGGACGCAACCTACGGCAGACGATGCAAGGCTGTACTGTTTACAGACAGTGACCATATTATTCTCTCTGCCATTTCTCCGGAGACTATAGCCAACAGAATTGAAGAGGGTGATGAAAAATGAGTGAGAATACAACAAAACAGGGTAAGCTGATTGTATACTCCGGTTGCTCCGGTGTGGGCAAGGGTACAATAATGCCTTATATCCTCAAGGAGTTTCCTGATATTCAGTTTTCTGTATCAGCAACCACCCGTGCCCCCAGACCCGGCGAAACCAACGGTGTTGAGTATTTCTTTGTGTCTCACGAAGATTTTCAACAGATGGTTGAAGACGATGGCTTCCTTGAGTATGCACAGTTTTGTGATAACTTTTACGGAACTCCTAAAAAAGCCGTAGAGGATACTTTGTCAAAAGGTACAAGCGTTATTCTTGAGATTGAAGTACAGGGTGGAGCAAATGTTATCGGAAAGGTTCCTGATTGCGTAAGTATATTTATTCTTCCTCCAAGTATTGAAGAACTCGAGAGGAGACTTCGCAAAAGAGGCACAGAGGACGAAGAAACAATATTAAAGCGTGTGTCTCAGGCATCAGAGGAACTGAAAAGTGCATCGATCTACAAATACAATGTTGTGAACGATGACCTTGAAACAGCAATTGATGAGGTTATTGCAATTCTTCGCAAGGAGCTTGCAGAATAATTACTTAAACTTTTTATTTATGTCAGAAAGCGAAAGCTTCAAATAAACTATTATTTTTACAGGAGTGAACATAAAATGGTAAGAGCATCTATCGACGATATGTTAAGCGGCAAGGAGAGCCGTTACGCACTGGTAATCGGTGTGGCAAAAAGAGCAAGAGAAATTGCACAAGGTTTTGAGGATGAGGGTGTCGTTACTGCCGATAAGCCTGTACTGCTTGCTATTGAGGAGTTCAAGAACCACAAGTTCAATATATTAGAGCCTCAGGATGAGGAGTGATAACACCCTTATTGCAGGTGTTGCAGTTGAGGGTACGGTCTATCACTTTGACAAAATATTCGATTATGCAGTAAAGTCAGATGACAGCATTACTTTGATGCCCGGTTGCAGGGTCAATGTACCCTTTGCAAGGGGTAACCGTAGCCGTCAAGGTATGGTTATGTATATTAAAGAGGGTGACAGCACAGGGCTAAAATACATCACCTCTGTACTGGATAACCAACCTGTAATGACAGGGGAGATGCTGAGCCTTGCAGATTATATGCACAGGCATTATTACTGTACTTTTTTTGAGGCAGTTAAGGCAATGCTTCCTGCAGGACTCAGCTATAACATCACCACTGTGTATTCTGCTGTGGAGTCTGATTGCACCGATGAGCTGTCAGACGAAGACAGAAGAATCTTCGATTACCTTATCAGTGCCAAGTCTCCAGTGAGACGGGAGCAGCTGATGAGTGTGTTTGGCTTATCCGATTTTGCCCCCTTTGAGCGTCTTGTTCAGAAAGGCTTTCTTGCAAAATCCGACGATGCCTACCGCCGTGTAGGAGATAAGTCTGTCCGTATGCTCCGTCTTTGTGAGAATGCACAGGAGGTTTCCTGCAAGCTTACAGATAAACAGCAAGCAGTGGCAGACCTTATCTGCGACGCAGGAGAAGCTTCTGTGAAGGAGATATGCTATTTCACAGGTGTGACTCAGGCTGTAGTTGACGCAGTTGTCAGGAAGGGTATAGCCCAATACTTCGACGCCGAAGTGTTTAGAACACCCGAAACTGCAGTGTACGAAAAGCAGGAGTTCCCTGTACTGAGCGAGGAACAGCAGACAGCCTTTGACGGCTTGTGTGAAAAATACAGAGAAGGTAAACCCTCTGTGTCTCTACTTTACGGAGTAACAGGTTCAGGCAAAACCTCTGTGTTCCTCAGACTTATCAAGACTGTGGTAGATGACGGCAAGGGTGTCATTGTTATGGTGCCTGAGATTGCCCTGACACCTCAGCTTGTGAAGCGGTTCAAGGGGCTATTTGGTGATGATGTTGCAATTTTCCACAGCGGTCTTTCACTTGGAGAACGCCTTGACGAATTCAAGCGAGTTCAGAAGGGGTTTGCTAAAATTGCTGTGGGTACCCGCAGTGCAGTATTTGCACCTTTCAGTAATCTTGGTCTCATCATTATGGATGAGGAGCAGGAGCATACCTATAAATCAGAGAATAAGCCCAGATTCCATGCCCGGGATATAGCTAAGTTCCGTTGTTCAAGCAACAACTGTATGTTGCTTTTATCCTCGGCAACTCCCGATGTAGAGAGCTTCTATTCTGCAAACATTGGCAGATATTCTCTTTTTACGCTTCATAATCGCTACGGCAGTGCACAGCTTCCTGATGTACTCACAGTGGATATGAACGAGGAGACAGCGGCAGGCAACACCACAGGTATATCCTCGGCATTGCTCCAGGCAATTGAGGATAATCTGAATAATGGCAAGCAGTCCATACTTCTTCTTAACCGCAGAGGATATAACACCTTTGCAGTATGCCGAAGCTGTAAGGAGGCGCTTGCTTGTCCCAACTGTTCTATTTCTCTGACCTATCATCAGGCAAACAACAGACTTATGTGTCATTATTGTGGATATTCTCAGGTGCTTTCTGATGAATGTCCCAATTGTCACGAGAAGCATCTGCAGTTTTGCGGCTCAGGTACACAGCGTGCAGAGGAAACTCTGTCGGAGCTTTTCCCTGATGCAAGGGTACTGCGTATGGATGCTGATGCTGTTATGCATAAAAACGCCCACGAAAAACTTCTGACAGCCTTTGCAAACGGTGAGTACGATATTCTGGTCGGTACTCAGATGGTAGCAAAGGGACTTGATTTTCCCAATGTTACACTGGTTGGTGTTCTGTCTGCAGACCAGATGCTGTACAGCGACGATTATCGAAGCTTTGAGCGTGCGTTTTCCATGCTGACACAGGTTGTGGGCAGAAGCGGCAGAGGTATTGATAAAGGCAGAGCGATTATTCAGACTTATACTCCCGAGAATCCCATTATTGAGCTTTCAGCCCGTCAGAGCTACGATGAATTCTACTCCGATGAGATTGAAATCCGCAGGGCTATGATGTATCCGCCCTTTGCAGATTTGCTCCTTGTGGGCTTTTTAGGCGAAAATAAGGCTAAGACCATAGCCTGCTCCAATGCCTTTGTAGCAAGGCTCAGACAGCTATGTGAAAAAGATTACAAGGACCTTCCCATCCGTGCACTTGGGCCTTCTCCTGCACTGGTGTCAAAGGTCAATAATAAATACAGATATAAAATTATTATCAAAAGCCGTAACTGTGCAAGGCTCCGCGAGCTTATCTCAGGACTTCTGCGTGAGTTCGGCAAGGATAAAACTTTTCAGGATGTCACGGTGTATGTTGATTTAAAACCTCTTAACTTCTGATCTTACACCTGACAGGAGGTAATTATATGGCAATCAGAAATGTTGTAAAAGAAGGTGACGATGTACTGCGTAAGCAGGCTCGTCCTGTTATAGAATTCAATAAGCGTCTGCATATTCTCCTTGATGATATGGCAGAGACAATGTACGAAACCAATGGCGTAGGTCTTGCCGCAAATCAGGTGGGCGTGCTCCGCCGTGTTGTTGTTATCGACATCGGTGAGGGTCTTATTGAGCTTATTAACCCTGAGATTGTAGAGCAGTCAGGCAATCAGGAGGAGGTAGAAGGCTGTCTTTCTTCTCCCGGTGAGTATGGAATCACAAAGCGTCCCATGCGAGTAAAGGTAGAGGCTTTTGACCGCTTTGGTAACGAGGTGTCTTATGAGGGCGAGGGACTTCTTGCCCGTGCAATCTGCCACGAGGTAGATCATCTTGACGGTGTCCTTTTCAAAGATAAGGTAATCCGTATGCTTTCACCTGACGAGATTAAGGGTTAAAAGGAGGTATACTGTGAATATCGTATTCATGGGAACTCCCGATTTTGCTGTGGCAAGCCTTGATAGACTCATCAAGGATGGGCATAATATCTCTGCTGTGTTTACTAAGGTGGATATGCCCCGAGGCAGAAAAATGATTATGACTCCTCCCGAGGTCAAGGTCTTTGCACAGAGTAAAGGACTCACAGTTTATCAGCCTTCAACTCTCCGTGATGAAGAAGTTGTCAACACTATCAGGTCGCTTAATCCCGATGTTATTGTTGTTGTAGCATACGGCAAGCTTTTACCTCGCGAAGTGCTTGAGATTCCTACTATGGGTTGCATTAATCTTCATGGTTCATTGCTTCCTAAATATCGCGGTGCCGCACCAATCCAGTGGACTGTTTTAAACGGAGACAAGGTCGGCGGTGCAACCACAATGTATATGAACGAGGGTCTTGATACAGGTGATATGATTCTGAAGTTTGAGACCGAGGTAGGAGAGAACGAGACCTCAGGTGAGCTTTTTGACCGACTTGCAATTGAAGGTGCAGACCTGCTCAGTAAGACACTTGATTTAATAGCAGAAGGTAAGGCTGAGCGTACTCCTCAGAACGAGGAGGAAGCAACCTACGCTTCAATGCTCGATAAATCTATGTGCATTATTGATTGGACCAAATCCTGTGATGAGGTGCACAACCTTGTTCGCGGACTTAATCCCTGGCCTGTTGCACTGACTACTTTGGGCGGCAAGCGTATCAAGGTTATTTCTACCCGTAAGTCAAAGCTCAGCGGAAGGCCTGGTCAGGTGGTATCTGTGACTCCTCTGACGGTTGCCTGCGGCGATGGCTCGGTGGAGATTCTGACACTTCAGCCCGAAGGTAAAAAGCCTATGGACAGTAAATCATTCCTTATGGGACACAGACTTGACAATACCGATTTTTTCGGTAAATAAATTTTAATGTAAAGAGGTATCAGTATGGGATATTTATCATATCTGATGTGGATGCTTCCCGCACTTATAATCTCACTTATTGCTCAGGCAATGGTCAACTCTGCCTACAGCAAAAACTCAAAAATTCAGAATATGCGTGGTATGACCGGTGCTGACGCCGCTCGTCAGGTGCTTATGGCAAATAATGTAACAGGTGTTAATATTGTGCCCTGCAGCGGGAAGCTCACAGACCATTTTGACCCACGCAACAATACAATTTATCTATCTGAGGGCGTATACAATGCCACAACTATTGCGGCTGTAGGAATCGCCGCTCATGAGGCAGGTCACGCTGTACAGCATGCCGAGGGATATCTTCCTAATAAAATCCGCGGTGCACTGGTCCCTGTAACAAACTTCGGCTCCAGAATCGGGTGGATTCTTATCCTTATCGGCTTCGCAATGTCAGGTTATTATTACTATTACGGTACTGTTAACACTGAGTCTCTTACCTATGAGCTGGGCGGCGTGGTGCTGATTATTGGTATTCTGCTTTACAGCACATCACTTTTATTCACACTTGTGACCCTGCCTGTAGAGTTCAATGCCTCAAAGCGAGCACTGAATGTTATAAATAGCTCACAGCTTCTTACAGGTGAGCAGTACAATGGTGCAAAGCAGACCCTCACTGCGGCGGCACTCACTTATGTTGCAGCGGCACTTACTGCTCTGCTACAGCTTCTGCGTGTTATTTCTATCGCAAAAAGACGCAGATAAATCTTGTTTTGTTAATCGGAGAATATAATGAAAAATTCCAGAGAAGTTGCCTATGATGTGCTACTCAAGGTCTTGAATGAGGATGCATACTCAAATCTGGCACTTGATAATGCAGTGAAAGAGAATAATCTTAGCAAGCTGGACAGTGCTTTTTGCACTGCCCTTGTATACGGCGTGCTTGAGAGGCTCCTGACTCTGGATTATATTATTCGCAAGATGTCCTCCGTACCATTTCGTAAAATTGAACTTCCCACTCTTATTATTCTGCGGATGGGTATTTATCAGATTCTCTATATGGACAAAGTTCCTGATAGTGCCGCAGTTAATGAGAGTGTCAATCTTGCCAAGAAAAAGAAGCTTTTCAAGTCATCTGGTTTTATCAACGGAATGCTCCGCACCTTAATCAGAGCAGAGTGCAAGTTCCCATTGCCTCCTGAGTCTGACAGAGTAAGGTATATGTCGGTTAAGTATTCCTGTCCTGAGTATCTTGTGAAACTGTGGCTTGATTCCTACGGTGAGAATGTTACTATATCAATACTAGAGTCCCTTTGCGGCAGACCTCCTCTGACTATTCATACCAACACCTTACTCACAGACAGCGATACTTTAATTGAAAATTTGTCTGATGAGGGTGTCATTGCCGAAAAATCTCAGGTCAGTAATATGCTGACTGTCAGGAATACAGGCGCTGTGGATTCACTCAAGGCTTACAACTTAGGTGAATTCTTTGTGCAGGATACTGCATCTGCTCTTTGTGCATATATTGCTAATCCCAAGGCAGGGGACAAGGTTTACGATGTGTGCAGTGCACCGGGTGGTAAATCCTTTGCTATGGCAATTAATATGGAGAATAAAGGTGAGGTTTATTCTTTTGACCTGCATCCCCACAAGATAAAGCTTATTGAAGCAGGTGCAAAGCGTCTCGGTATTTCTATCATCAACGCTTCAGTTCGAGATGCCGCCAAGGATTCAACTCTTACAGAGCAAGCCGATGTAGTGCTGTGTGATGTACCCTGTAGTGGTTTTGGTATTCTTCGTCGCAAACCTGAGATTCGATATAACAAGTCTGAGGATTATACGAACCTGCCTTCGTTACAGCTCAGTATTCTTGAGAATTCAGCAAAGCTTGTAAAGATGGGCGGTACACTTGTATATTCAACCTGTACCTTGAATCCTCAGGAGAACAGTGATGTGGTCGAAGCTTTTCTCTCAAAGCATCCTGAGTTCACAGGAAGAGTAATAACTCTGCCTGATGGAATCAATCGTAAAATTCAAGAAGCAGACAATATGCTTACACTGTTTCCTTCACCTCAGGGCAGTGACGGCTTCTTTATAGCTTTGATGGAAAGGAGCCGTATATGAGTCTTACAGATATCAAATCTCTGAATATATCAGAGCTCACCGAGCTGTTAACCTCAAGAGGACATCAGCGATTCCGGGCAGACCAGATATATTCATGGCTTCATCAGAAATGTGTGACAAGCTTTTCAGAAATGACAAATATACCTAAAAAGCTTCTTTCTGACCTTGAGTCAATATGTTACATTTCTGTTGCAAATATTGAAAAAAAGCTTGTTTCAAGTTATGATAATACAATAAAATATCTTTTTGTTTTTCCTGACGGAGAATATGTTGAGGCTGTGGTTATGGATTACCGCCACGGATACTCAATGTGCATCTCCACTCAGGTGGGATGTAAAATGGGCTGTACTTTCTGTGCAACAGGTAAGGGTGGATTCACACGCAACCTGACAGCAGGAGAGATGCTCAGCCAGATTCATACAGCACAGAAAGACCTTGGAATCCGTATTTCCAATGTGGTTTTGATGGGTATGGGCGAGCCTCTGGATAACTTCCAGAATGTTGTCCGTTTTATTCGTCTTGCAACTGACGAGAAGGGTCTTAACCTCAGTGCCCGTCACATCACACTTTCTACCTGCGGACTTGTTCCGAAGATATACGAGCTGGCAGACCTTAATATTCCCATAACACTGTCACTTTCTCTGCACGCACCAAACGATGAGATTCGTTCAAAGACTATGCCTGTTAATAAAAAATATCCTCTGGCAGAAGTTTTTAAAGCCTGCAGATATTACGCAGATACAACAGGACGCCGTATTACATACGAATATGCAATGATAAGCGGTGTCAACGATAGTGATGATTGTGCCCGTCAGCTTGCACAGCATATACGGGGGACTCTCTGTCATGTTAACCTCATTCCTGTTAACCCTGTTGAGGGCACAGGCTATAACCCAAGCAAAGATAAACGACTTACATCTTTTGTAAGCGTTCTTTCAGGATATAATATCAACGCAACCGTCCGCCGTACACTGGGCAGCGATATCAACGCTTCCTGCGGACAGTTGAGAGGTAAAAATCTAAAGAACAAAGGAGGAGTATAACTTGGAAGTTTTCAGTAAAAGTGATATCGGATTAGTCAGAACTTCAAATCAGGACGACTGTCGCTTCGGAGTTTTCTCGCCCTGTTGTGCATGGGCTGTAGTATGTGACGGAATGGGCGGTGCCAATGGCGGTAATATCGCCAGTGCAGTTGCCGTGGATGTTATCAGCGAACAGATACAGCAGCTCTATGACGAAAAGCTTTCCAAGGAACAGCTTGCAACTTTGCTTACAGATATAGTACAGCGTGCCAATGCTCAGGTTTTTGATATGGCAATGTCCGACCCTGAGCTTGAGGGTATGGGTACAACCTGTGAGTTTGTATTCGTCAAGGATAGAACAGTTCATGTTGTCCATGTTGGTGACAGCCGTACCTATGCTATCCGCGGTGGTAAGATTAAACAGCTCACCGAAGACCACTCCATTGTACAGGAGATGGTCAGACGGGGAGAGATTACCCCTGAGGAGGCTATGAATCATCCTAACAAGAACATAATTACCCGTGCCTTGGGTATCAGACCCGAGGTTAATATTGATTATATTGAGGCTAACTTCACCTATGGTGATGTACTGCTTATCTGTACAGACGGACTTACAAACTGTGTCAGCACAGGTGATATCGTCAAGATTGTCCACGAAAATCGCGGCGAGGATATGACCAATAAGCTTGTTGACAAGGCTAAAGAAGGCGGCGGTACAGATAATATCACCGTAACAGTGATTTACTGAGGAGGTGGATTCAATGGATAAATATGTAGGTAAAAAGCTTGACGGAAGATACGAAATCCGTGAACTTATAGGTATTGGCGGTATGGCTAATGTATACCGCTGCTATGACACAATCGACGACCGTGAGGTTGCTATAAAAATTCTGAAGGATGAATACCTTAACAACGAGGAGTTTATCCGCAGATTCAAAAACGAATCCAAGGCTATTGCTGTGCTGTCTCATCCCAATATCGTCAAGGTATACGATGTAAGCTTCGGTGATATGATACAGTACATTGTAATGGAGTATATTGATGGTATCACTCTCAAGGAGTACATCAATCAGCAGAAGGTTCTCACATGGAAGGAGACAGTTCACCTTGTGACACAGATTCTCAAGGCTTTGTCTCATGCACATAGCAAAGGTGTAGTTCATCGTGATATAAAGCCTCAGAATATGATGCTTCTGTCTGACGGTACTATCAAAGTTACAGACTTTGGTATTGCCAGATTCTCCAATTCTACCCGCACTATGACCGAGCAGGCTATCGGCTCTGTTCACTATATTGCTCCCGAGCAGGCAAAGGGTGACATCACCGACGGTAAGACCGACATTTATTCTATCGGTGTTATGATGTACGAGATGCTCACAGGTAAGCTTCCCTTTGATGGTGACAATGCAGTATCAGTTGCATTGATGCATCTGCAGGTGGTACCTGATACTCCCCGTACTCTTAATCCTACTATCCCTGAGGGAATTGAGGAGATTACACTGAAGGCTATGCAGAAGCAGCCGGGAGACAGATACCAGTCTGCACAGGATATGCTTGATGATATCGAGCGTTTCCGTATGAATCCTTCCGTTCGTTTTGAGTATAAATATCTTTACGATAAACAGCCCACAAAGTATGTGGATGCTGTCAGCCGTGGCAAGAGTCACAGAGCTGAGGAGTTTGCACAGAACAGCAGGGCTAAGGACGAGGAAAAAGTCAGACACAGCCTTACAGTACCCATCATCGTCGGCATCCTCATTGCATTTTGTATAGCTTTGGTTGTATGTATTCCTCTGGGAGCTTTCCGTTCAAGCCAGACTACAGAAGCTCCTGATGTTGAAGTACCTGATTTTGTGGGAATGACAATTCAACAGCTAAACGAGAACACAGATTATCAGTTTAAGTTTGAATACGAGTATGTTTACAGTGACGAGCAGGAGCTTGGTATTATTCTTGACCAGAAGCCTACTGCAGGCTCAAAGAAGATTAAAGCAACAGGTACAATTACTCTTACTGTCAACAGTGCTCAGAGCGACCAATCAGTACCTGCTATTTATGGGCTTAACGAAAGTGCAGCCATAGCTGCATTGAACAAAAGTGGCTTCTACAGAGTGGAGGTTATCGAGATTTCAGACGATAATGCTCAGTCGGGCTCTGTTGTTCGCTCTTATCCTCAGCAGGGCTCTGTAATCTCACTCAATGAGACTGTATATCTTTATGTTGCAGGCGGTGAGACTGAATCCAAGAAGGTCAGCGTTCCAAATGTAATCGGTTATACCAAGGCTGACGCTATCTCAAAGATAGAGAGTCTTGGCTTTGATGTTGTTATAGAATCTGTTGAGAGCGACAAGGCAAAGGATCTTGTTGTAACTCAGTCACCTCTTGGCGGTGAGCTTGACTCAGGCTCTGCGGTTACAATTTATGTAAGTGCACTTTCACCTGAAAACTCTGTTACTATTTCCGTTGATCTGCCTCAGGGTGTTACACATTCAATGCAGTTTACTGTTGTTACCCCTGATACAAGCCGTACCGTTACTGTTTACGGAGGTACAGCATCTTATAACTTCAGTGTTACAGGCAGAGATACCACTACTGTCCAGGTGCTTCTGGATGACCAGCTCTATCGTGAGTATAGAGTGGATTTTACAGCTAAAAAATACGAAACTATAACAGAAAACGATTATGTTGATGTAGGTCAGGTGCAGACTCAGGTGACAACCACAGCTCCTCAGGGTGAAGACTGATGAGTGCTGAGGTTATTAAGGAAGGCGTCATCGTTCGTCTGACGGGTGGATTTTACTATGTTGATTGCGATTCAGATATTCTTGAGTGCAAAGCAAGAGGTAAATTCCGAAACAGAGGCGAGTCTCCTGTTGTGGGTGACAGAGTCCGCGTCGCGGTTAAGTCCGACGGCTACCACAGCGTAGAGGGAATACTTGGGCGGAAAAACTTTCTTGTTCGTCCGCCGCTTGCTAACCTTGATGCACTTGTTATAGTGATATCAACAGTAGAGCCTGTGCCCAATACTCTTGTTATTGATAAGCTGACAGCGGCGGCTGTTGATATGGGCACAATGCCGTACATTGTTTTTTCAAAAACAGATTTGTCATCCTGTGATGAGCTTGTCACTGTATATGAAAAGGCAGGTTTTCCCACCTTTACCTATTGTGACGGTGACACCGCAAGCGTTGAGAATATTCGCAACGCTCTATCAGGTAAGCTTGTGGCGTTTATCGGCAACAGCGGTGTTGGCAAGTCTACACTTATTAACAATCTCTACCCGGAGCTTGAGCTTAAAACGGGGGAGATAAGCCAGAAACTCGGACGAGGCAGACACACAACACGAACTGTAGAATTGTTCAAAACCGCTTCAGGCTATATCGCAGATACACCGGGTTTCTCTACAGTTGACCTTGAGCGATATCATCTGGTTGAGAAGGAACAGCTTATGCACTGCTTCCCTGAGTTTGAGGATTACATCGGTGAATGTAAATTCTCCTCCTGTATGCATACCTGTGAGAAGGGCTGTGCAGTAATCGAGGCAGTTGATAACGGATTGATTCCTAAGTCAAGACATAAAAGTTATGTTGATATGTACACAGAAATCAAGGATATCAAGCCTTGGGAGCTGAAGAATAACTGACAGATAAGGAGAATAGCAGTGATTTATTCAATATGCGATTTTTTTGTTGAATACGAGCCTCGATATTCAAGGCTCAGAGACCGTTCTCTGAAATATCTGGCAGAGGACCAAAGTGCAGCTCCTGATTTTTCCCTTGAGATTACCGACGAGGATATCAACGCACATATAGCTAAGTATCCTATGGATGCAGACCTTGCAGAGTATGTGGTTGCAGGTATCAAATTTTATAACGAAGTTATCCTCAGAGGAGCGTTTTTTCTGCATAGTGCGGCAATGGCTGTAGACGGACAGGGATTTGTTTTTACAGGCCCTTGCGGTGCAGGTAAGTCAACCCATGCAGGATTGTGGCGTAAATTTTTTGGAGATAAAGTCATATCTGTCAATGACGATAAGCCTGCTGTGAGGATATTTGATGGAGTGCCTTACATCTGTGGCACACCATTCTCAGGCAAATTTGACATAAATTCCAATGTGAGAGTTCCACTGCGTGGTATCAGCATTTTATCTCAGAGTCCTGATAATTCTATCAGACAAGTTTCAGCGGCAGAGGCTATGCCCGTACTTATGGAGCAGACCCTTCGTCCTGACAGCATAGAGAAGATGTCAGCACTTTTCAGTATGTTTGATGAGGTATTATCTAAGGTGCCTGTTTATAAATTCAGTTGTAATATCAGTAAGGAAGCTGTAGAGCTTTCTTACAACACAATGAAATCACAGTAATATCAAAGACGGACATTTTTCGTAATGCCCGTCTTTTTGTTTGTAATCTGATTTTTGCTAAGAAATTTATGTGTAAAAACTATTGCTTTTTTCTGCAACTTATGGTAATATACTAATCGTTCGTGGGGGCGTAGCTCAGCTGGGAGAGTGCTTGAATGGCATTCAAGAGGTCGTGGGTTCGATCCCCATCGTCTCCACCAGAAAACGACAGATTCTGACAGGAATCTGTCGTTTTTCAGTTATAATCGCTTTATGGCGAGTTGTATTGGCTATGACAGTTATATTTGCTGTGCAAGTGATATTGGGCTTCGTCCAGTTTGGGAGTCGAATATAATATCACTGAAACCTCAGGTTTCAATATCACTTTCTTGAAGAGAATATATCACTCTGACGAAATCGGAATATCACTATAAGTTAAAAATATGTG
Organism: Ruminococcus sp.; assembly: GCA_017473775.1. Lineage (GTDB taxonomy): Bacteria > Bacillota > Clostridia > Oscillospirales > Acutalibacteraceae > Ruminococcoides. The sequence continues at coordinate 10,456 of JAFUJH010000026.1, read as the reverse complement.
AGATTTCATACGCAAAATTGAGAAAATATCTTATTTGTAACCTATAGCCCGCATAACACCTTGTCTTAGGACAGGGTGTTTTTATTTTAAAACACAGCAAATACTATAACAAAACTGTAAACTGTGTAACAGGGAAGATTCTTGCTTTTTATAAAAATACCGTGGTATAATATAATTACTATAATTATATGTGTAACTATGCATACCAACAGGAGATGATAATATGTCACTATGTATAGGCTGTATGCACGAGATTGGCTCTGAGGTTATCTGCCCTGACTGCGGTTTTGATAATTCCCGTACACAGTCCGCACCTTTTCTTCCTTATGGAGCTGTTCTTGATAAACGCTATGTTGTTGGCAGGAATATAGAGAATAACGGAGAAAGCACTCTGTATATCGGCTTTGACAGGCAAACCTCACAGACTGTTCTTATCCGTGAGTTCCTGCCTGCAGGTTATTACTATCGTGTGGAAGGCTCAGTGAAGGTTTCTGTGGATTCCTCCAAGCAGGAGATGTACACCAGACTTATGTCTGAGTTTGAACAATTCTTCAGCTTCCTTTCTACCCTTAGGGATATGTCAGCGATGAATGTTATCACTGATATCTTCCGAGCTAACAATACCTGCTATGTTGTTGAAGAATACGAGGAGCTTATTTCTTTTGAGGAATATGTCAATCGCAATAACGGCCATCTTGAGTGGGAGGTAGCCCGTCCTCTCTTTATGCCTGTTATTTCTTTGTTGGAGGCACTGCATAAGCACGGCTACGGACATTATGCAATTTCTCCATCTAATCTGTATATAACTACCTCAGGCAAAGCTCTGCTCTTAGGCTTTGCTACAATCAACGAACGCAGAAGGGGTACAGCTCTTAAATCACAGCTTTTCACAGGCTGTGCGGCTCCTGAGCAGTATGAAAATAACTTCCCTATAGATAATATTACCGATATCTACGGCTTTACAGCTACACTGTTCTATGCGCTCACAGGCTCACTGCCTGCTAGTGCTAAGGAGAGAATCTCTGACGGAGCTTTGCTTATGAGCACAAGCACCGTTAAGCGTCTGCCTCCTCATGTAGTATCAGCTCTTGCAAACGGTCTGCAGGTTAAGCGTGAGGAACGCATTATTGACTTCGGTGATTTACGCTCTCAGTTGTCTGTTGCGCCTACTGTTAAGGCTATTCAGGAGGAGATAAGCCGTACTGCCAGTATGGCTAAGACAGAAAAGCCTAAGAAAAAGAACTTCGGTATGTCTCCCATATCTGTGGGTGTTATCGTTACTGTTGTTGCTTCTCTTGTTTTCCTCTGGATAGGCATTATGATTATTGATAAGAATATCACAACTGAGACTCCTGATTTAGGTCAGGTGACAACTGTTGCACCTGAGCAGCAGCCTACAGTGGTGGATGAGGAGTGGACAGGCGAAACCCTCAAGAATTATGTAGGCAAAGACTACGAGCAGGTTCGAGCAGAGCTGATTTCTAAGGGCATTACTGTGTATAAGGATGCATATACAAACGAGGATGACGGCTACTCAGATATGTTTGACTCAGGCATTATTATGTCACAGAGCTTCCCTGAGGGCACACCTCTTGATGCAGATAACGGCTTTGCTGTAACCTTCAAGGTCAGCCGCGGTCCCAAGGCAGCAACTCTGCCTAATGTTGAGGATATGTCCCTTGCATCTGCTGTTTCCAAACTTACCGAATTAGGCTATGTTGTATATCAGGATACTTCCGTTGAATACAGCGATAAAATCCAGCAGGGCAAGGTTATAGGCTACAAGGACCATAGAGCAGGGGATATGTTATCCCTTGATGTCCCTGTATACCTTGTTGTTAGTGCAGGCCCGGAGGCAACCAATTAACATTAAAACAAAAGAGCACTTTTGAGCTTATGTTCAAAAGTGCTTCTATGTATATATTACATTTTACTGGTTTTTGTTCTGATTTTACTTTCAGCGTGCTGAATTAAATTAAATAATGAACTTGACTCTTTTGCGTATTCCTGAGATAATAATTCAGAGGAATATTCTGTTTCTTTCAGCTTGCGTGCGTTTTCGCTTTCGCCCTCGGCATTTGTTGCGTATTCAAATTTGGCAGAGAATCTTGCCATATATGAATCACAATATCCGTGATACAGCCCTTTCTTCACAGAGAACATAGTCTGTTCATTCTTGGAGTTTGCGGAGTATAGTGAGCGAAATACCTTATACACAGCAAGCATCAGATAATTCGACACATCAGCTGTCAGTTGTTTGTTCTTGTTTTTTGACAGCATATCAAATATTACCGATAATGTATTGCACAGAATTTTTTTATTGAGCAAGGGGACAAGCGAGCTACCCTTGACGCCATCCTCTACTGCTTCATCTGCATCGGGAATATCGTCAAAATTCAGCGTAGCACCTGATCGCTCAGGTGTACGACCCAGCAGGAAGTCGCAGGATACCCTGTAGTACTCGGCAACTTTTGTCACAAAGTCAAGGCTGCACTGGCGGATGCCCTTTTCATAGTGAGATAATAAAGCCTGAGATATACCAAGCTCCTCAGCCGCTTGTTTCTGGCTCAGTTTCTTTTCTTTTCTCAGCATAGTTATTATTCTTGGAAAATCCCTGTTCATACCATTACCGCCTTTCTATACTATAAGTATAATACAATCTTTACAATATGTAAAGTTAAATTGGAGGATAAATCTTGAAATCTTATTACATTCATTTTATCAGACACGGTGCAATTGAAGAAACCAACCGCGGAGCTTACATCGGCGTTACAGACCCACAGCTTTCAGAAGAAGGTGTCAGAGCTCTCAAGGAGCTTGACAATACACATAAATACCCGTATGCTCCCGTGATATTTACAAGCCCGCTTAGGCGTTGTACACAGACCTGTGAGGTGCTCTATCCTCATGTTAACCCCATAGTTATTGATGAGCTTACCGAGATGAACTTTGGTAAATGGGAGGGCAAAACCGCTGAGGAGCTCAGAGGTGACCCATTGTTTGAGAGCTGGCTTGCAGGTGACGAGGGTGCAACTCCGCCACAGGGAGAATCCAACGATGATTTTACACGCCGTATCTGCCTTGTATTCCAGAATATAGTTGATGGACTTATCAAGACAGGTAACACCGATTGTGCCATTGTTACTCACGGCGGAATTATTATGACTCTGCTTGCAATATATGGTATCCCTCAGGCAAAACCCTTTGATTGGGCTTGCGATAACGGCTACGGATTTTCTATGAGAATCACTCCTATGCTGTGGCAGCGCGACAGAGTTGCTGAGGTATACAAGCTCATTCCTGTTAAAAAAGAGGATGATTAAATTATGCTAACATATGACCTGCATACACACATTCTACCCGGGGTTGATGACGGTGCAAAGACAGCCGAGGATGCCTTGGAACTCATAAGTTCTCTAAAATCTCAGGGAATATGCAACATCTGTCTGACCCCTCACTTTTACACACACCATGAGAGTATAGAGGATTTTCTTGAACGCAGAACAGCCTCTGCCAGGAATTTTTTACCTATCGTACCTGATGATGTGTGTGTGAAGCTGGGCGCTGAGGTATATGTGACAAAATATCTTTTCTCAGAGGAACGGGATATGACTCCTCTTTGCATTGAGGGTACTTCCTTTATGATAACCGAATTCTCCTATGATTCTACTTTTTCTGATAATACAATGCGTTTGATAACTGCTCTCAGGGACAGGGGAATTACTCCTGTGATTCCTCATGTAGAGAGATATCCTTTTCTTTTAAAAAACAAGAAAAGACTCGAGGAGCTTATATACAGCGGTATAATTATCCAATCAAATGCAGTGTCGTTTACACAGTTCAGTACCAAACGCAAGCTCATAAAGCTTCTGAAGGATGGTTGCATTCATGTGCTTTCAAGTGATGCTCACTCAACGAATCGCAATTCTCCTCTTGCAATGACAGCGGCCGTTGAGTATATAAAATCAAAGTGCGGTGATGATGTTATCAGGACACTTCAACAAAATGCAGAAGCGATATTTAAAGGAAAATAATCTGTTTACAGCGTCTGAATTATTCGGACGCTGTTTTGTTGTTTGTTGCAAAATTTCGCAGAAATGAAAGAAATTCTATATTTTTATAAGAAAAAGACATAATAATTGCAAATTATCCATTAAAATCCTGCAAAAAACATTGAACTTTAATGATTGATGTGATAGAATTATTCGTAGATTTATCATAAGAGGTATAGCTATGGAAACTCATCTTTTAGTCAGAATAGATTCTAAAATGAGCTCTTTGTCCAAAGGACACAAGCTTATTGCAGAATTCATTGAGCAGCATTATGACCAGGCGGCTTTCCTTACAGCCTCCAAGCTTGGAGAGATTGTAGGTGTCAGCGAGAGTACAGTTGTCCGCTTTGCAACTGAGCTTGGCTACGCAGGCTATCCGCAGCTTCAGAAGGCGATGCAGGAGATGATAAAGGACAAACTCACATCTGTTCAGCGTATTGAGGTTACAGCCGCAAAAATTGCAGACGGGGATGTTCTTGAATGTGTTCTTAATCAGGATATTCAGAAGATTCGCAGAACACTGGAGGAGACCTCTCATGAGGATTTCGACCGTGCTGTTGAGTCAATTACATCTGCAGAGAATATCTATATTTTCGGTACACGGTCTGCGAGCTCTCTGGCTGGTTTCCTTGGCTACTACTTTGAATTAATACTTGGTAATGTTCATGTAGTTACCACTGCCAGCCGCTCGGGTATGTACGAGGCTTTGCTCCGTATTTCCGATAAAGATGCTATCATCGGTATCAGCTTTCCCCGTTATTCAAAGACTGCGGCAAGTGCAATGGACTTTGCATCCTCTCGCGGTGCGGCTACAATTGCTATTACTGACAGTATGATGTCGCCTTTGGCAGAGAGCGCAGATTCCGTTCTTATCGCCCGTAGCGATATGGCATCGGTGGTAGATTCACTTGTTGCTCCTTTGTCACTTATCAACGCTTTGATTGTTGCTACAGTAATCAAGAACAAAGAGGAAGTCAAAGAAACCTTTGCTACTCTCGAAAAGGTCTGGCACGAACAGGGTGTGTATACAAGTACTCACCAGAATGATAAACGGTAATATGAGCAGGATAATAATAGTAGGCGGCGGTGCCGCAGGACTTATGGCGGCAGGCACAGCGGCAGAGCTTGGTGCAGATGTCACAGTGTTTGAGAAAAACAAGCGTGTGGGCAGGAAGCTATGCATCACAGGTAAGGGCAGATGTAATATTACCAACAACTGCACTCAGAATGTGTTTATTGAGAATGTAAATACTAACCCTCGTTTTATGTACAGTGCCATAAGCAACTTTGATTGTTCTGATACTATGGATTTTTTTGAGGGACTTGAAGTATCTCTTAAAACAGAACGAGGCAATCGTGTGTTTCCCGTGTCTGACAAGGCTACCGAGGTTGTGTCTGCACTTGAACGATTCGCTTATAAAAGCGGTGTAAAGATTTTATCTGATGCTTCTGTCAGAAAGCTTGTGATAAAAGATAATACAGTAACAGGTGTAATTGACAACGGTGGTACGATGCATTCCTGTGATGCGGTAATAATCGCAACAGGCGGATGCTCCTATCCTCTTACCGGTTCTACAGGCGACGGATATAAATTCGCTCGTCAGGCAGGACACACTGTTGTGACTCCTGAGCCTTCCCTTATACCTCTATGTTGTGATGGCAGTGATTTGGTGGATTGCAAAGAGATGCAGGGGCTTTCATTGCGTAATGTGGGGGTTAAGCTTCTCAAAGGCAACAAGGAGGTTTACACCGATTTTGGTGAGCTTCTCTTTACACATTTCGGAATTTCAGGTCCTACAATTCTCAGCTCCAGTGCTCACATTATTGATGTGATGAGGAAGGAGTACTCCATATCAATCGACTTAAAGCCGGCATTGGATTTTGATAAGCTTGATGCAAGAGTGCTCAGAGATTTTGAAAAATATAAAAATCGGGAGTTCTCAAACTCTCTTTCTGATTTGTTACCAAGCTCTATGGTACCCGTTGTTATCCGACGCTCAGGTATAGACCCTACAACCAGATGCAACAGTATTACCAAGGAGCAACGGTACACTTTTGTTAAGCTTCTCAAGGATTTTCGTTTTGGTATAACCGATACCCGTCCTATAGATGAGGCAATAATCACCCGTGGCGGAGTTAAAACCTCAGAGCTTGACCCTGCAACTATGCAGAGCAAGCTGTGCTCAGGTCTGTATTTCTGCGGTGAGGTTATAGATGTTGACGCCTACACAGGCGGATTTAATTTACAGATTGCATTTTCTACCGGCAGACTTGCCGGCACTTGGGCAGTATATAACTCTTAATATCTGCCAAACATAGAATTTTATTATACAGGAGTAATGAATTATGTCTATTGCAATTGCTATTGACGGTCCTGCAGGTGCAGGCAAATCCACTATCGCAAAGGCTGCTGCAAAGCACCTTGGCTTTATCTATGTTGACACTGGTGCTATGTACCGTGCAATCGGTCTGTACACTATCCGTAAGGGTGTAGACCCTGCAGACACAAAGGCTGTAGTTGAGCTTCTTTCTGAAATTGAGGTTTCACTTGCAAGGGATGAGAATAAAAACCAGCTCGTTATCCTCAATGGCGAGGATGTGTCAGGACTTATCCGTACAGAGCAGGTATCTATGGCGGCATCCCGTGTATCTGCTATTCCCGAGGTAAGGGCATTTCTTCTTAATCTTCAGCGTGATATGGCTAAGGCTCAGGATGTTATTATGGACGGCAGAGATATCGGTACTGTAGTTCTTCCTGATGCAAAGGTCAAGATATTCCTGACTGCTTCAGCAGAGATAAGAGCACGGAGAAGATACGACGAGCTGATCGCAAAGGGAGAGCAGGCAGTATATGAGGATGTACTTGCAGATGTTATCCAGCGTGATAATAATGATATGAACAGACCCATTGCTCCCTTGAAGCCGGCACAGGACAGTATCCTTGTGGATACTTCAGAGCTTGACCTTGAGCAGTCAATTGCACTTCTTATCAAGACAATAGAGGAGAACAGCAAGTGAAAGAGGTAAAGTATAATAAAAAATTCTACAGTGTTATGAAGTGGATTGCGGCTGTTGTGCTCTGGCCTGTGTATCGTTATAAATACACAAACGCTAACAATATTCCTACTGAGGGTAGATTTATAGTTGCAGGAAATCACATCTCGAGTCCTGACCCAATTGTTGTAGGGATAGCCCAGAAACGCAGAATCAGATTTATGGCTAAGGCTGAATTGTTTGATAATTGGTTTACCAGATGGCTACTCACCAAGCTGGGAGCTTTTCCTGTTAATCGCGGTAAGGGTGACTGGGATTCTGTCAATTACGCAAAGAGTATAATTGATGACGGCGAGTGTCTGGGTATTTTTATTGAAGGTACACGCTCCAAAACAGGCGAGCTTCTCCGTCCGAAGAGCGGTGCTGTTATGATTGCACACCAGATGGATTGCAAGATTGTTCCTGTTTCAATTACCTACAGAACAAAGAAAAAGCATTTTTTCTCACGAAGATACATATCCTTCGGCGAGCCTGTTACTGTTCAGGAACTGGGTATTGTCAACGGTAGCCCACGCGAATACCGCGAAGCATCCCGTCAGCTTATGGAGAGAATAGCCGTAATGTGGGAGAGAGATAAATATGGAAATAAAGCTCGCTAAAACAGCAGGCTTCTGCTTCGGAGTTAACCGTGCTGTCAAGATGGTCTACTCCTTGCTTGATAAGGGTAAACAGGTAGCAACCTTAGGTCCTATTATTCACAATACCGAAATGGTGAATGAGTTAAAAAGCAGGGGAGTCGTTACTGTTGATACACCGTCACAGACTCCACCGGGAGCAACGCTTGTTGTCCGTTCCCACGGAGTATCAAGAGATGTAATGGATAAGATAGCTTCACTGGGCATAGATTGCTGTGACGCAACTTGTCCCTTTGTTTCTAAAATACATTCCATTGTTTCCTCTGCGGATACCGATAAAAATAAGTCTGTATTTATAGCAGGGGACAGTTCACATCCTGAGGTGCAGGGTATAATGGGTCACTCCAGAGTTCCTTGTTATACCTATAAGAATGAAGAAGAATTATTGGATTTGTTCAGTAATATTCCTGCTGAGAATTATAACGCTGCAATTTTTGTGGCTCAGACAACTTTCAGCGAAAAAGAATGGAAAAAATGTTATAAAACAATAAAAAAAGTCTGTACAAATCCAGAAATATTTGCTACAATATGTAGTGCTACGCATAGTCGACAGGCGGAAGCCGAAAATCTGGCGAAGTGTTCTGACCTGATGATAGTCATCGGTGACAGAAAAAGCTCTAACACCGCAAAGCTCTATGAGCTTTGCAGCAGAGTTTGTCCTGACACTCTTTGGATTGAAACAGCTCAGGAGCTTTCATCAGAAAGATTAAGCAATGTCGGTACGGCTTGTGTAACTGCGGGAGCTTCCACTCCTGCAAGGATTATAAAGGAGGTACTGGATAAAATGGATGAAATGACCAAGTCCGGTGTAACAAACGAAACTGAAGATTTTGAGGCTCTTCTGGAAGAAAACCTCAAAGGCTTAAATACAAACGAGAGGGTAATGGGTACTGTTATCAGCATAACTCCCACAGAGGTATATGTTGATGTGGGCAGAAAGCAGGCAGGCTTTATTCCTGCTGTTGAGCTTTCTTTCGGCCCTGTTAGCGATCCCCACGACTTCGTGGCTGTTGGCGATGAGATTGAGCTTCTCATTATGAAAACCAACGATGTTGAAGGTACAATTATGCTTTCCAAGCGTAGAGTTGACGCTAAGAAGGATTGGGATGAGCTTGAGAAGCTCGCTGAGGAGAACGCAGTTCTCACAGGTGAGGTTATCGAAGTAGTTAACGGCGGTGTTATCGTATTTGCACGCAATAACCGCGTATTCATCCCTGCATCTCAGGCATCTATCGTTCGTATGGATGATCTCACTCCTCTTCTTCACACAGAAGTTGAGTTCAGACTTCTTGAGGTTTCTCAGCGTGGCAGACGCAAGAAGATTGTCGGCTCCATCAAGAGCGTTCTCAGAGATCAGCGTTCTGAGTTCAAGGCTGCATTCTGGGAGGGTATCGAGGTTGGCAAGACCTATACAGGTACTGTTAAGTCCCTGACAACATATGGCGCTTTCGTTGACCTTGGCGGTGTATTCGGTATGATTCACATTTCCGAGCTCAGCTGGTCCAGAATCAAGCATCCCTCTGAGGTTGTAAATGTTGGCGACACAATCGAGGTTTATGTTAAGGACTTCAACACCGAGACAAGCAAGATTTCTCTCGGTTACAAGAAGGCAGAGGACAATCCCTGGGAGATCCTCCGTCGTGATTATCCCGAAGGCACAGTATGCAAGGTTAAGGTTGCCGGCATCACCACATTCGGTGCATTTGCTACAATCATTCCCGGCATCGACGGTCTTATTCACATCTCTCAGCTTTCCAACCAGCGCGTTGAGAAGCCTCAGGATGTAGTAGCTGTTGGTGATGAGCTCGAGGCAAAGATTGTTGGCATCGACTTCGACAAGAAGCGTGTCAGCCTTTCTGTCAGAGCACTTCTGCCCGAGGCAGAGGTAGCAGAGGAAGCTCCTGCTGAGGAGGCTCCTGCAACTGAGGAAGCTACTGAGGAATAATTATTGCTGATTTATGGGCATCCTCTACTTGTAGGGGATGCCTGTTTTATTTAAGCGAGGAATTATTATGTTAGATTTGAATTTTATTAAAAAAATTAAGCAGGATGCAGAGGCAGTGATATCTGAGCTTCTTGATAAAGCACAGCTGTCACAGGGCTCTGTTTTTGTACTTGGATGTTCTTCAAGCGAGATTTGCGGAAATCGCATCGGCACTGCTTCAAGTGCAGAGGCGGCACAGGCTCTCTACGATGTGCTTTTACCCGAGCTTAATAGACGAGGAGTTTATCTTGCTGCACAGTGCTGTGAGCATCTGAATCGTGCACTTGTGGTTGAGCGTACGGTTGCTCTCAGACAGGGACTTGATATAGTCAATGTTGTGCCTCATGCTCACGCAGGCGGCGCAAGTGCTACACTTGCATATTCGCTGTTTGATGACCCTGTAATGGTTGAGACTATCAAGGCTGACGCAGGTATGGATGTAGGCGGTACATTGATTGGTATGCATCTGCGTGCTACTGCTGTGCCTGTTAAAACTACAGTTCGTACTATAGGTGAAGCTATAGTAATCTGTGCTCGTACCCGACCTAAGTTTATCGGAGGCGAGCGTGCTATATATAATCAGGATTTACTGTGAGGTGACTAACTATTAAAAGTCAACCCCTAAAAGTAGAAAATTATTCTGCTGAAAAATGGGCGCACTGAAGTAAGCCCTCTTTCGAGCGCCGAAAAATTAAATTACAGTAGTTAGCGGATCAAGGTTGGATCATAGG
>JAFUJH010000025.1 GCA_017473775.1 Ruminococcus sp. | reverse complement strand
TCTCAGGTAACTTATAAGAGTATAAACAAGCATACCTGCTACACCTGCAATCCACACAACGGTTGCAATAGCAAGTAATACCTGCACGGGATTTATACTGGTGAGTTCACCGCTTGGTGCAAGACTCTCCGATATAACAGGATTGACAGCACTGTTGAACACTTCAATGCCCGAGTGAATCTGAGGCTCTTGAGCATAAACAATCTCAGGCGGAATAGTCTCTGCACTTGGGATAAGGCTTAATACACTTTCTATTGATACAGGCAGTATGAGCCTCAGTCCCACCAAGCCCCACAGCAGTACAGTTATCCACTTGGGAGCCTTTTTGAGGAAAAGCCTCAGTATCATCACCGCCAGGGCTATCCACCCTGCAGTAATGCTCATATTCACAAGATGCAAAAAGATATTTTCCATACAATTCCTCCTTGCTATGTCAAAATATACGAACAGCCTTGGATTGTTAATTAAAGCTCAACATCAAAATGTTCTGTAACAGTTATGACTTCTTCGCCGTTCTGATATTCGCCAGAATAGTAGGTAACCATTATTTGTTTTCCATCATTTGTGAAGCGAACATCACGGATGTTTTCTATAAAACTTGATATGGGTTTTTCAAAGGTATTTATTGTTTGCACTTGTTCAGGCTCAGTAAGCTTTTGCAGACGGATTTCTCCGCTACCACTGTTACATACAACACCATTGTAATAATCGGTTATTCCAACGAAAGGCTCGGAAATTTCCTTTGTTTCCAGATTATAGAACCTACCTGACCTTGTGAGGGTACCTGTGCCGTTTTGCTCCCATTTGAACAAAAGATTTTTATCTACTATTTCAATGTGTGGCTGTCTGGATGAATTTGTTTCGGCAAGGGTAGTTCCGTCATTTGCTTTAATTACACAAGTGTAAGTAAAGTTTTCATAGTTTGTGATATACATCTTGTCGGTTTCGTTTTTTAACTTCTCAAAGTATTGGTGTGTTGTTTTGTATACACCCTCACTTATGTAATATGAATCTCTTTGGTTAGAAGAAACATAGCTATTGCCAATATAAATGATATCATTTTCATAAACAACTACATCCACACGGGCATAACTGCTTTCTATTTGGAAATTTAAACGAGCCTTAGATTTTGTATCTTCGACTTCGTTGGTTTGTTTCACTTTGATGCTATCCAAGAGATGAGTAAACTCTGAAACGAAGTTACCGTACATATTCCCAAAGTAAAGCATGTTGGTTTGATTACTTACAGCCACTTTTGTAACTCTGTCTGAAAAGTCAACAGAGGGAATAACAGAAGTGATTGCTTCGGTAAGGGTCTCAATGGAGTGTTCTTGCTTTGTTAAGGTGTATATCCATCTGATACTGTAGCCAATATCAACTTCATCGGTCAGAGGATAATCTGATTTGTGACCTACTACAAGCAGGAATTGACCGTTTTTTTGCTGGAGAAGTTGGTAGAAATCAGTTTCTGTTTCAACCTCCATAGCACAAAGGGTGTCGGCTTTGATTTTTTCAAGTGAGTATGGTTCAGTCCATATATCGAGACTTGAACGCACATCTTCACTTACTGTTTGCGGAACTGTTGATATTTTGTCATCTTCAGTAATTGTAGAAAGTGGACCATGACTTAGAAATCTTGAATCAAAGTGTTCTTCGTCAAGCACTATGGGTGTCATTACTCCAATCTCGGTGATTTTTCTGTATTTTGTTTCCAAAAGTCTTTTTCCGCTTATGAGTGAGTATTTGGGTGCGTCTTTAGGATATTGAACATAATTGTATAGAGAAGGGGTATAGATAAGCTCTTTTGCGGTGAAAGTAGCACTTAGGTTTTCAGGGGTAAAACTGTCAGAGAAGTTTGCGAGAGCAGAACTGTCTGTGTTTGTGGGTGTAGTGCTGTCGGTGTTTTCTTTATCTGAATCAACAGGGTTTGTCAGAAAACCTACGGACAGGGCAACGCACAGGATGATTGCCACAATGCTTATCCAGAATGCAGGCTTTTTGTAGTTCAGCACAGTTTTGATTCTCTGCTTGACGGATATCTCTCCGAATGCAAGGGGACAGGCAGAAATCATCCGCCGCGGTATACTGCAGTTGAGCAGTGCTGTGGAGTATTCTTTTCTGTCCTGTATGCCCATATCCCTGATAACCTTTTCGTCGCAGGCAAGCTCGATATCTCTGCACAGGAGAATGTATGCTACCCACAGCAGAGGGTTAAACCAGTACACGGAAAGAAGCAGAAAACTCAGAGGCTTAATCAGATGGTCTTTTCTTTTTATGTGTGCCTTTTCGTGTCGGAGTACATAGTCCTGCTCTGATGCTGTAAGGTTAGAGGGCAGGTAGATTTTAGGTTTGATTATACCTAAAATGAATGGTGTGTTGATGTCGTCGCATATGTAGGTGTTTTTCTCGATGGACATTGACACT
>JAFUJH010000024.1 GCA_017473775.1 Ruminococcus sp. | reverse complement strand
TGCATATCTTGTGTTATCTTATTCATGACGATTGATTGAACCTCCTGTTTGTTTTGTTTGAGCAACTTAACTATAACACAGGTTCTTTCAGTCGTCATCTTTTTTATTCTGTTTGTAACACATCTATTGTAATCCTACAAAAAACAGAGAATATAGTGGGGATATTCCCGAAATCTGTCAGTTATGCCTATTTAATTTTATGTTATATTGTGATATAATCCTTTTTAGTTTTTGTTTGAGAGGTTAATATGAAATCCAATCGGTTATTAGGAATTATATGTTTGCTTGTGGCGGCGTTTTTGTGGGGAAGTACCTTTGTTGCACAGGCAGAAACAGGCGTGGGGCCCTTTACATACCTTGCTATGAGGTCGGTGGTAGCGGTCATATTCCTGTTGCCTATAATAATTATCAAGGATTTGCACAGCGTAAAGAAAAACGGCAGACAGCCTGTGGATAAGGGCGTATACAAAACTCTCCTTACAGGCGGTGCTGTGTGCGGCTCAGCTTTATTTGTTGCATCTGCATTACAGCAGATTGGTATTGATAAAGGCACAACTGCTGGTAAGGCAGGCTTTATCACGGCTCTGTATATTCTGGGCGTGCCTGTACTGGGGCTATTCCTGAAGAAAAAGGTCAGACCTTTGTTGTGGGTTTGCGTAGGTGTTGCTGTAGCAGGACTATTTCTTCTATGTATGACAGGTAACCTGCAGGAGTTTTCGCTGAGAGCATTATTCAGTGCTGATACTTTGTCTCAGCTTTCGCTGAAAACCTGCGATATATATGTAATCGCTTGTGCACTGGGCTATTCTTTGCAGATAATGACTATAGATAAATATTCTCCCAAGGTAGATTGTCTGAAGCTTTCGTTCCTGCAATTCTCTGTTACGGCAGTGCTTTCGCTGATTGTGATGTTTATCGTAGAGAAGCCTGCAATCAGTGACATTCTTTCCTCTTGGATATCCATTTTGTATGCAGGCATACTTTCAAGCGGTGTTGCCTATACACTGCAGATAGTAGGACAGAAGTACACTCCACCCACCATAGCCTCAATGCTTATGAGCTTAGAGTCCGCCTTTGCGGTGCTGTCTGCCATAGTTTTCAGCAGGGTTGTCAGCGGTGTGCCTGAGCTCCCCACAGGCTACGAGTGGACAGGAATAATCCTTATGTTCACAGCAATTATGCTCTCCCAGTTACCTGAGAAAAAGTCAAAGACAAATTAATACTCATAAAAATTAAGTCACGGTAGAACTGTACTACCGTGACTTTTTATATGTAAAAGGATAATTCGCTTATATTTCTTTGTTGTTCTTACTTTGATACTCCTTGAGCTTTTCAGTGTACTTTTTTCCTCTTACCATGCTTTCGATAAAGTGAATAATAAGGAAAATCACAAAGCATCCTGTAAAGCATCCGAGGCAAATCGTAAAGAATATTGCCCAAGCTTTAAGGCTTCCTGCAGGAAACCAAGAGAAAGTAAGTGCCGCAATGAGGGTTGTTAGCATGAGGGGAATAATAAAAATTACAGCTCGTAATATCTGATTCATTTTCTTGATAAAAATATCGCTGAAAGCTATCAGCATCAAAGCTCCTGCTATAACAGCAATTCCCAGAAGCTGAAATATTCTGCAAACAGACACAGCCTCAAAGCCGTTTATACATGCAACGGTTGTGAACACAATCATTACAACACCAAAAAACAACAATACTTCACGGGGAAGTCTGGTAAAAAACTTTTTCATTTTATCTTTCATCACTTGTTACCTCCGATTCCAAGTTTAATCTTTAATTTATTGGCATACTGCCTTGATACATAAAGCTTCTCACCGTTTTGCATTGTAGCAAGAATTTTACCGCCAAAGTCAGGTCGTATGGATTTTATTCGATTCAGGTTTACCACGCAGGATTTAGAAACCCTCATAAAATCAACTCTTGGAAAATCCTCGAGCTCATAAAGCTTGAGCTCTGTTTCGTATACAGACTTTGCAGTGTAGCAGAAAGTCTTTCTTTCCAACGACTCAATGTACAATACATCTTCAGGCTCTATACAGTATGTATCATTACCTTTAATACCAACGATTCTTTTACCTTTAGCATCAATGCTTTTAATCATATGAATCATATCAAGTATTTTTTCGTCAGCCTCTTTGCACTCAATGGTAATTATCGGGCTTTTAAGAGTTTTGTTTTCAATCAACTTTATTTCCAATATCTACACCTCTGTTTCAATTTCGTAGCTACTGTCATTATTATATTGAATTTAAAGCAATAATCAATACTTCCGAACGCAAGTTGCACCACACAATACATAAGTTGCATCTGTAGAGCACCAAACAAAAAGAGAACAGCACAAAGCTGTTCTCTGTCAAGAAAAATATATAAATATCATATTGCGGATAATTCAGATGTAAAAGAAGAAAGGCTTTGTACAAGCAATCTGATTAATGTGAATCTTTGGTTACATTTTCTCAAAAGCAACCAGCATACCGCCTTTTTCAGCATAATAACTGCACAGACCTCTGCATTCAGTAATAGCAATGTCCAGCTTGGGGAACGCACCCAGTATCTTATTCTTCAGTGTGTTTGCCGCACCTGAGTTTTTGCAGTGTGCAATTCTGATTTTACCCTTGGAGTGTCCCATATTCTTCAGATGATTCAATATCATATCAAGTGACCGTGCTTCTCCGCGGCACTTGTTAAGGGGCTCAAGCTCGCCTTTGTCACTAGCCTTGCCAACTACTCTTATGCCAAGGAAGCCTGTAATCTTTGCAACTGCAGGGGAGACTCTGCCGTTTGCGGCAAAGTTGTTGAGGGATTCAAGCATAAACAGAAGTCCTGTTTTCTGAAAATACTTCTTGACTGCTTTGCAGATATCCTCATAAGCTTCTCCCTTTGCAATAAGCTCCTCAGCTTTCTCAATAGCTAACTGAAGCTCAGGACCTGCAGACAGAGAGTCAATTACACACACACGCTTGCCCTTGTTTTCGGATTCATAGATATCCTTTGCGGCACAAGCGGAGTTGTAGCTGCCGGACAGACCGCTTGTGATTGTGATGCAGATAATATCATCAGCATCTCCGAAGGCTTCAAGCCAGTCAGTAGAGTTGGGGCAGGAGGTCTTGGACTTGTTCTTATATGTATCAAAGAATTCAACCATACCATCAACATCAAGTGCAGTATCGTCTACGAATTCTTTTTCTGCAGTAATTATTTTCATAGGTGCAAACGCAAATTCTGTTACCTCAGAGGTTGTTACATTTGCAGAGGAGTCGGCGACAATTTTAATTTTTCTCATAGTGTGTTTACCAGCCTTTCGGGATTATGGCAATATCATAACACCTGAGTATGCCGTGGTCTACCTACTCGTTGGTAGCATCGCTCTCTCCTTCTTTTGTGAGATTCTACCTGTGACTTTTACTCTCTACTGTCAGTAGAATTGGCTTGAATACTGGCTTTGCAGAGTTGATTTATCAGATTATCGAAATTTGTATTGTGTTGTAAAAGAAAAGCTGACACCGCAGTGAGCGAAGTCAGCTTTTTGGTTAATCTGTTTTATTTTGTCTGAGTTTTATGCCCAGTTGAGAGTATCCTCGTAAACTACAATGTAGTCGTTGGCACTTCTGTCCCAGGAATTGTTGCTCATCATAGCTCTCCACATCAGTGAATGCCAGCCATGGTCATCCTGAATACCCCACAGAGCACGCCTTACAGCGTGAGCCATATCGTCAGCGGTGTAGTTCTTGAATGTGAAGCCGTTGCCGTAATTGTCAGCAGAGTCGAACACAGAGTCCTTCAGACCGCCAACCTCGCGTACAACGGGGATAGTACCGTATCTGAGGGCAATCATCTGTGCCAGACCGCAGGGCTCAGACTTAGAGGGCATCAGGAAGATATCGGCACCTGAATAAATTTTTCTTGCAAGCTCGGGAATAAAGCCGTTTACAAAACTCACTCTGCCCGGATATTTCCACTGGATATCACGGAAGAAGTTTTCGTATTCTTCGTCACCTGTACCAAGAACAACAAACTGCATATTCTCAGTATTCAGCAGATTCTCAAGGCTACCCTTAACAAGGTCAAGTCCCTTGTGAGAAACAAGTCGGGTTACCATAGCAACCATGGGAACATCCCATCTCTGCTCAAGTCCCAGTCTCTCCTGCAGTGCACGCTTGCACTCACCCTTGCCTGACATATCGTCCATAGTATAATTACGATACAGATGATAGTCGGTAGCAGGGTCCCAATCCAAAGGCTCAATGCCGTTGAGTATACCGCAGAGCTTGTAGTGATGTTCGTTTAAGTATCTGTCCAGACCGTGGCTGTACCAGGGGTCTTTAATCTCCAGAGCATAGCTGGGGGATACGGTGGTAACTCTTACAGCTGTCTGGATAGCACCCTTAACCATATTCAGCTTGCCGTCAGCCTCAAGAATCCATTCTTCTTCCTTAGGAATACCAACACATTCAGTGTTAACCTCCCAGCCATACTTACCCTGATACTGGATGTTATGAATGGTAAAGATATTCTTAATGTTGTGATACCAAGGTTTTTTTGAGTAGAACAGATAGTAGTAGGTAGGTACCAGTGCTGTCTGCCAGTCGTTGGTGTGGATAATGTCGGGGTGGAAGTCAATGTGGGGGAGCATCTCAAGAATTGCTCTGGAGAAGAACGCAAACCTCTCAGCATCGTCATAGAAGCCATACAGCTTATCACGCTTGAAGTAGTACTCGTTGTCAATGAAGTAGTAGGTGCAATCGTTCCATCTTGCCCAGAACAGACCGCAGTACATATTCCTCCATGCAACAGGTACAGTGAAGTTGGTGATAAAGTTCATCTGGCATTTCAATTCGTAGGGGATAGTGCCATACAGCGGCATAACTATACGACAATCCTGACCCTTACGACATAAGGTGTGGGGCAAACTTCCTGCTACATCAGCCAGTCCGCCTGATCCTGCAAAGGGGTTAGCCTCTGAGGAGCAATAAAGTATTTTCATATATATCCTTCCTTTCAGGGTATTATACAGTGGATTGCTTGGCAATATAAATAGGATATGTCTTTGCACCTGACAGGCTTTGACCCTCAGTTACAACAACATCCTTATCAACAATAACATAATCAAGGGTAGCGCCCTCAGCAATTTTGGTGTCCTGCATAATGATGCAGTTTCGTACCACAGCACCCTTGCCGATGTGAACTCCTTTAGAGATGATGCAGTTTTCAACCTCACCCTCAATCAGACATCCCTGTGCAACCAGTGAGTTCTTCACCTTGCTTGTAAGTCCGTATCTGGAGGGAGCATCGTCTCTGACCTTGGTGTAGATAGGACGGCTCAGGTCAAACAGCTCGTCACGAATCTCCTTGTTCATCAGCTTCATATTCTCCTCGTAGTAGTCCTCTACAGAGTGAATAGTAGCCATATGACCCTTGAACTCGTATCCGTACATATTGAGTTTACCCACATTATCCTGAAGCAGATTCTTTCTGAAATCCAGGTTGTTTGCACTCATACATTCCTGTACAAGCTCAAGGAGAAGATCTTTCTTTATAATCATAGAGCAGGTTGAGTATTTGCACTTGCCCTGTGTTTTAGGATTGATAAGAAGCTCTGTGATACGCCCCTCATCATCAGTGGTGATAACAAGAGGACTCACCGCATTTTTTGGAAGCTCTGTCTCCATATACATAAGTGTCAGGTCAGCACCTGTGCTCAGATGCTTCTCAAACATCTTGGTGTAATCAATATTTGCCGCAAAGTTACTGTTTGTCAGTAATATGTATTCCTCTTTCATATGAGCAAAATATCCATGAAGATGATATATAGCCTCAATGCGGTGTCTGAATGAATGGCCCTTATAAGGAGAGAGAATGGTAAGTCCTGAGCGACGCTTGGACAGGTCCCATGCGTTGCCGGAGCCTACATGGTCCATCAGAGAATGGAAGTTGCTCCTTGCAATAAGGGCAACATTGTTGATGCCTGAGTTTGACATATTGGAAAGGGGAAAGTCCACCAGTCGGTATTTACCGCCGAAGGGTACACTTGCTATTGTACGCTTGGATGTAAGCTCAGGGAGGTTAGCCTCTCCTACATTTGCAAAAATAAGTCCTGCTAAATTGATTCCCATAACTACATCACACCTCCATGTCAGTATCAATCATGGCCTTGGGAGCAATTACAACTCCGTCGCCGATATGAAGTCCTGCTCCGATAACAGCAACGCCCCACTGGTCCCTGTCGGGATAATCCTCGGGTCTGCCGCCAACAACAGCGCCCTTGCCGATGTGAGCATTCTCAGCAACAATAGAGTAGAGCACCTTTGCACCCTCTTCAATAACAGCACCGGGCATAATGATAGAGGAGTTAATCTCTGCACCTTTTGAAACCTTTACGCCTGAGAAAAGAATTGAAAACTCAAGGTTGCCGTCTACCTCGCAGCTGTCAGCAATAAGAGAGTTCTGGATTTCAGCATTCTCGCCCAGATAGTGGGGAGGGAGCATACGGTTGCGTGAGCAGATATCCTTAAGGTCAAGCTGAACATGGGGATTGAGGATGTCCATATTGGCATCCCAGAGGCTGTCAATTGTACCAACATCCTTCCAATATCCCTCGAAGCCGTAGGCGAACATCCTCTCTCCGCACTCAAGCATCATCGGCAGTACATTCTTACCGAAGTCGTGGTCTGACTCGGGATTGTTCTCGTCCTCGATAAGGTACTTTCTCAGCTTGTTCCAGCTGAAAACATAAATACCCATAGATGCTTTGGTGCTCTTAGGGTGAGCAGGCTTCTCGTCAAATTCATAGATTTCGCCGTTTTCGTAGGTATTCAGAATACCAAAACGGGAAGCCTCCTCAAGGGATACATCGATTACAGCAATAGTGCAGTCAGCGTTGTTCTTCTTGTGGTGGGCAATCATCTCAGAGTAATCCATCTTGTAGATGTGGTCGCCTGAGAGGATAACCACATATTCAGGGTTATATCTGTCAATGTAGCTGATGTTCTGATAGATAGCATTGGCTGTACCTGAGTACCAGTCTGCACCATCTACTGCTTGATAAGGGCTCAGACAGGTAACACCTGAATTCATACCGTCCAGGTCCCATGGCTGACCATTGCCTATGTACTCGTTGAGCACCAAGGGCTGATACTGAGTCAGTACACCCACTGCTTCTATACCGGAGTTGATACAGTTGGACAGAGGAAAGTCAATAATTCTGTATTTACCGCCGAAGGGTACAGCGGGCTTTGCAATTTTCTTTGTAAGCACGCCAAGGCGTGAGCCCTGACCGCCTGCAAGCAGCATAGCTACGACTTCCTTTTTAGGATACATAGCAAAACCTCCGTTTTATTATAGCTTATAGTAGAAATTTATTAACAAACAAGGGGCAACACGCACGCCTCGTCATTGATTGCAAGTTTAGTAATCTAAAAGATACAAAATCCTGTATTTAACAGGAGATAAGGCTGTATAAGAATTGTTTGTTATACGCAACAGGGCGAAGTATATAAATACACTCCGCCCGTATTGTACATTTAATTTGTATTATTTTTTGTCGGAAGTGGTTGACTTCTTAGTTGTTTTCTTAGCAGGAGCCTTCTTGGGCTCTTCTGCCTTGTCTGCTGTCTCAGCCTTTTTAGCGGCTGTTTTCTTAGCAGGTGCTTTCTTCTTTGCAGGAGCTTTCTCCTCAGCAGGCTTCTCAGCTACTGCTTCTGCCTTTTTGGCAGTGGACTTCTTAGCAGGAGCTTTCTTTGCAGGAGCCTTCTCCTCAGCAGGCTGCTCAGCTGCTGCCTCTGCCTTCTTGGCAGTGGACTTCTTAGCAGGAGCCTTCTTAGCAGGAGCGTCCTCCTTCTTCTCTACTGCCTTTGAAGCTGTAGCCTTCTTGGTAGTGGTCTTCTTTGTTGTCTTCTTGGGCTTCTCCTCTACAGGCTCCTCAACAACAGGTACGGGCTTCTCCATAGGCTGTGTGCACTTGAAGAACATTGCACTCATAGGAGGAATATTGATAACGATGGACTGATCCAGATTATGGCAGGGATCAGTAGAAGTCATAATATCAGCAGGGTTGTTAGCACAGCCGTAGCCGCCGTACTGGTCATCATCAGTATTGAATACTGTGTTGTAGATACCGTACTGGGGAACACCGATTCTGTAATCGTGTCTGAACATAGGCTGGAAGTTGCATACTACAACGATATCGTTGCCTTCCTTATCTTTACGGCGGAAAGCAATAATGCTCTGAGTGTAGTCATCGTGATGAATCCAATCAAAGCCTTCCCAGTTGAAGTCAACCTGATGCATACAGGAGTTTTCCTTGTAGAACTTGTTGATATCAGCAAAGAAGTGGTTGAGTTTCTGATGCTTCTCATACTGGAGCAGACCCCACTGGAGCTCCTCGTTGCAGTTCCACTCGTCAAACTGACCCAGCTCTGTGCCCATGAATGTGAGCTTCTTACCGGGATGAGCCATCATATAGGAGTAGAATACACGAACACCTGCAAACTTGGTGTCATAGTCACCGGGCATCTTGTTGATAAGGGAGCCCTTGCCGTAAACTACCTCATCGTGAGAGATAGGAAGCAGGAACTTCTCAGAGAATGCATACAGGAAGCTGAATGTAAGGTTATCGTGGTGGAAGGGTCTCCACAACGGATCAAGCTTCATATAGTGGAGCATATCGTTCATCCAACCCATGTTCCACTTGTAGTCAAAGCCAAGACCGCCGTCATAAACAGGGCGTGTAACCATAGGCCAGGATGTGCTTTCTTCAGCAATCATCATAACTGTGGGATGATAAAGGTGAACAGCAGTGTTAAGTCTCTTGAGGAACTCAACTGCCTCCCAGTGCTCTCTGCCGCCTGAAGAGTTAGCAACCCACTCGCCGTCCTTACGGTTGTAGTCAAGGTAAAGCATAGAAGCAACAGCGTCAACGCGGATACCGTCAACGTGATACTTGTCAATCCAGAACATAGCAGAGGAGATAAGGAAGGAAACAACCTCGTTACGAGCGTAGTCGAATACATATGTACCCCACTCCTTGTGCTCGCCCTTTCTGGAATCCTCGTACTCGTAGCAGTGAATACCGTCAAATCTGCCCAGACCGTGTGCGTCCTTGGGGAAGTGAGCAGGTACCCAGTCAATGATAACGCCGATGCCTTCCTGGTGGCAACGGTCGATAAATGCCATCAGCTGGTCAGGGTTGCCGTAGCGGGAGGTAGGAGCAAAGTAACCTGTAACCTGATAACCCCAGCTTCCGTCAAAGGGATACTCGGTGATAGGCATGAATTCAAGGTGAGTGTAGCCCATTTCCTTGATGTAGGGGATGAGCTCATCAGCAAGCTTGTCGTAAGAGAAAGTGTTGCCGTCTGCATATTTACGCCATGAGCCTGCGTGCATTTCGTAGATGTTCAGAGGCTGCTCAAAGTGATTTACGCTGTTCTTGTGTGCATACCATGCCTCGTCCTGCCACTGATGATTGCCAAGAGAGAAAACTCTGGAAGCGTTCTCAGGTCTTGTCTGGCAGTGGAATGCATAGGGGTCAGTCTTGAGGAGTTTTTCGCCCCAGGGAGTCTCAACGCAGTACTTGTAGATGTCGTACTCGCCAACACCCTCAATAAATACTTCCCAGATGCCGCCATCGTCGATTTTGTACATGTGGTTAGCGTCCTGCTCCCAGCCGTTGAAGTCACCTACAACAGAAACTGATTTTGCGTTAGGTGCCCATACTCTGAACACAACACCCTGTTTTCCGTCCCAGTTTTCAACATGTGAGCCGAAGAACTCATAGGCACGGATAGCATCACCATCATAGTAAAGCTGAATGTGTGATCTTTCGTCGTTAAAAGAATAATTCATATATTTTCCTCCTGTTGGAATAAGATATACATACTTGTACACCTATCTGTACTACTTTATTATAGCAAATATAATCTGTTATTTCAATAAAAAAGAAAATAATGATACACAAACTTTCTCTTTTTTGTTTGGTGATAATGACGAAAACACACTAAAAAACAGTATCAATTTTATTATTTGTGCTGTTGAATGTAAGCCTACCTCTCGGAGGGGAAGCCACTTTGAGCCTCCCTTTAAAATTGTAGGGGTCGGCGCCACGACGACCCGAAAAAGCCTCCCTTGTGTAAAGGGAGGTGGGTTTTGTGTTAACAAAACTCGGAGGGATTGTAATATCGTAGGGACGAGCAATGCTCGTCCGAAGCTCCTTTTGAAATCGTAGGGGGCGGCGCCTACGACGCCCCGAAACTCTGTTCATATATCGATGTATTTGACGGACACTGTGTGTCCTACATCTCACCACCGCCTTAGGCGAAGCCTTTTAGTCTACTTTGTGTAAATTAGTGTATAAAATCGTAGGGGGCGGCGCCTACGACGCCCCGAAACTCTGCATATGAACATCTCCTTTCCGCGTAGGGACTTGCATTGCAAGTCCGTAATGCACATCACCTGAAGGCACACAACCCTGAGGGCTTCAAGGTCCTTGAAAAGTACATCACTAACTACCTGTCACGCAAGGGCAGGAATGTTGATAATATGGTAAAGGCACTGCAGAGGAACAGAGCAAAGTATAGGAAACTCAGTTATGAAGACGCTCTGGAGGAACTTATCTGTAACGCTCTTTCTGATATCGCAACAGATGAGAACGCAATGTCTGCCTTCCTTGAACTGAACGAGTCAGAGCGGAAGACCCTTATCTCCGTCCTGCGTGATATCGCGCAGAAGATACGCGACTGGGCAAAGTCCCTTACAGGCCAAGAGTACAGACGGCTTGTGACAGAATCTGAAAATCTCCGTTACCTTGCCAACGAGCTGAACAAACAGCTCAAGAAAATTGAAGAACAAAAAAAACCGCAGGAGGTGGTGTGAGGTATAGCGTAGATAGTGGAATAAGTGAAAATAAAAACACTACAAAAAGAGCAGATGAACTTACAGAAAGTGATTTTCGCGAACTGCTTGACAAGGTAATGTATGGATTGCTTGATGATGCGACATACATTCCGATGAGAGTGAACACGCCGTCTTTTTTTATTGATGTTGTTATGGAGCACTCGAAGGGTGAAATTGAGGTTATGAATGTACCTATGGTTTCTCAGGTAGGACATTTGAGACAAAATATGGAAGAAGATGATGGTACTTCTTATGGGGATAAAAGACCTCATAACCTAAGCGTAGATGATATTGTAAGAATTTCCAAGGAGATGAGTGATCCTTCATATATTATATTGCAGAAAAACGGCAGATACTCTATGGTGGTATCGTTTTATAATAAAAGTCAAAAACAAGTTTTAGTTGTTATAGATTTTGCAAGTGACAATAATCCTGTTAATAATTATAAATATAAGCAGTATATGAATGGTTACAATGAAGGTTATTATAATATTATTGTAACACAGTTTGAACTTGATGATTTGGATACATATTTAGAGAATAATGAGGTTGTTTATGATAAAAAGAAAATGAACGGAAAATATCAAGTTGGATCCGGTCGTATAGTGGCCATCACGCATGATATCCCGTTCATCAATAATACAATATCACAACCAGAGAAATCTGTCAAGAAAAATTCATATGCGGATATGGTGGATTTATCTGCAGACTATGACAATGCAGTAGAGGAATATCTGCGTCATAAGAGCAGATACAACCTTAATAAAGTACGCGAGATAGTAAACCTTGCCGCAAGCAAGGCTATGCCTGACAGCGTGGTAAGGGACGAGAGCGAATTGCTTACAAAGGTATACCACGGTACAGAGGCAGAAAGCTTCAATGTTTTTGATAAGAAACGCAGAGGTCAGACAGACTCAAGCCTGTGGGGCAGAGGTTACTACTTTACGCCCGACTTGGAGTTTGCAACTGACTTTGGCGAGAATGTAAGAGGCTTCTATCTGAATATCACAAATCCCTTTATAGTTACCAAGGTTGATGCTCCTGCATCAGACATAGCCAACAGGCTGAAAGCTATGGGCATAGAGGTGGATTTTGATTACAGCAAAATCAAAGCCTTTGAATTTGCAAATCATTTTGGCAATCAGCGGTTTACGGATGTGCTTCAGGAGCACGGATATGATGGAGTTATAGTAGAAGACTTTGAGTTTGTAGCTTTTGACCAAAATCAGATGAAGCTTGCCGATGCTATAACCTACGATGACAACGGAGATGTAATCCCTCTCTCAGAGCGGTTTGACAGCGGTACAAATGATATCAGATATTCACGGAATGATTTTTCTGTGGATTACTCGGATTTATCTGTTCTTGACGATGAGCAAATTGACGCTTATAATAAAAGAGGATGGGCGAGAGGTTTATTCACATCTGAGGATATAGCACTCCTTAACAGAAGGTTGGGAGAAATATATCACGAAAATTCACAGTATGTGAGGACAACCCTTGCAGACGGCACAGTTGTGCTTGATTTGAATAATAAGGTGTTGCTTGTATCCGGTGAGTTTGGTGATGAAAGTATATTAGGTGTATTTTCTGTTAGTGCTACAAGCGAAACCTACTGTGAATACATAAAAGACTAACTATTAAAAGTCAAGGCTGAAATGTTGTGAATTGGAAGACGGTGAAAAAGGGCACAACAAAGCTGACGCCAATGGCGCCTGAGGAAAAACAGATGTGAAGAGTTATGCTGAATAAGGTTGACCTGACCTTTGC
>JAFUJH010000005.1 GCA_017473775.1 Ruminococcus sp. | reverse complement strand
GGGTTTTTTGGGGGCGGCCGCTCCCCGCCCCCTACGATATAACCCCCTCACCGTAGGGGCGACCTGCGGTCGCCCGAAAGTTTCATAAAAAGGCAAGGTTTTGGACCGTCGGGGACGCCGGTCCCTACAAATATAGGATAGGTTTAGTATAGAGGAACGGGTCGTCGAAGGCGCCGACCCCTACGGATTTTAACTTTAACTTCCTCACTATCCACTCTTGCCTATTACTTCGTATATACTTCGCCCATCACGGCAAACCGTGACACTGTCTCTGAGAGGAGAGCTTTATATAAGCAAGGCTTGCCTGAGCAAGGAAAATATGCTATAATCAATCGAAATATGTAAAAGAAGCGTGACAAAAATGTGGGATAAAACTAAACCTGTTTTATTAAATGCCAAAGACTACAGCCTTGCGTTCCTTAAATGGCTGTTGCTGGGTATTACTATGGGTGCAATCTGCGGCCCTGTAGGATTTGTATTCTCAAAGACTCTGAGCTTTGTAACGGATACAAGAACAAACAACCCTTGGCTTGTGCTGTTGCTTCCCTTGGGAGGTATGCTGTCTGTGGCTATATACAAGCTGTGCAGGGTGTCAGACATTGGTACTAACCGAGTGCTTGAAAGCGTCAGATGTGAGAAGAAGGTGCCTGCACTTCTCTTTCCTGCTATATTCATCGGCTCGGCACTGACTCATTTATTCGGCGGCTCTGCAGGCCGTGAGGGTGCGGCACTTCAGCTTGGCGGAAGTGTGTCATCTATGCTGTGCTCTCTCCTCAGACTCAACGAGAAATCACGGCACATACTGACTATGTGCGGTATGGGTGCTGTGTTCTCTGCACTGTTCGGCACACCGCTGGGCGCTTGTATATTTGCACTGGAGGTTGTAAGCGTAGGACATGTGTGCTCTGCGGCATTCTTCCCCTGCATTATATCCAGTATTGTAGCATTCTGGATATCCACCACACTGGGTGTAGTGCCAGAAAGCTTCCCTCTCCAGTCCGTTCCCGAAATAAGCCTTGAGACTATGTGGAAGGTGCCTGTCATTGCAATTGTTTGTGCACTGGTGAGTATTCTGTTCTGCCTTGCACTGCACACATCTGAGAAGCTGTTCAGAAAATTCTTTAAGAATGAATTTCTCAGAATTGCTGTTGGCGGTACTGTTATAATTCTGCTGACTATGGCTGTGGGCAGTATGGACTACAACGGCGGCGGAGTTAATATTATTCATCACATCTTCACTGATGGCGAGGTACGGTTTGAGGCTTTTGCGTTGAAGATTCTGTTCACAGCTATTACTGTCGGTGCAGGTTACAAGGGCGGCGAGATTGTGCCCACTATGTTTATCGGCGGTACACTTGGAGGCTCAATGGCTATACTGCTTGGGCTCAACCCGGGATTCGGTGCGGCTGTGGGTATTGCGGCACTGTTCTGCGGAGTTACCAACTGCCCTCTGGGTACAATGGTAATCTGCATTGAACTCTTTGGCAGTGATGGTATGATATTCTTTGCACTGTCTGCTATTATCAGCTTCCTGCTGTCGGGAAAAGCAAGTCTGTATTCAAAGCAGAAGTTTATTTACTCCAAGCTCAGCGAGGATGTAATTGACACTGATGAAGATTAAACGATAAGCAAAACGCCGTCTGAGACAACTCAGGCGGCGTTCATTATTTTATGCGATATATTGAGCTTTGCTCAATACGATATATTCTCATTTTATTCGGATGCGATATGATATAAATCCACTACGCCTGCAGGGCATATCACAAGGCACAGCCTTATATCGCACAATGTGTATATCGCAAATCTCGGCAGAGATTTATATCGCTGTGTGATGTCCCACAAGGACACAAACTACATATCCTGCAAATCTGCGGCTGTGATATCGTTCTCCAGATTATCCCTTGCAAGGTCGGTATCTATAGCACTGTACACAGATGCAATGGGCTTCTCCTGACTGTGGGGTTTTGTGTGATAGACCTTTTGGGATGGTGCGTGAGTACCTGCGATTATTGGTCTGACCACTGCTTTTCCGTGCTTGGCTTTGCCCTCAATCTCAGGAACAGGGGGTGCGGAATTTCTTTCCCTTGTATGAGTACGGTCAATGCGTTTCATACCCTTTTTAGCCATAATTATCACCTCAGTAATAGTATCTCTTGATTGTATTGATGTATTCTGAAAACAAGAAAGCTCCCGACGAAAACAAATTCGTCAGGAGCTTTTGTCCGTTTTGGATTATACATTAAGATATTTGATTAAATCAGCAAGACTTCCCTGTGGATAACGGGAGATATCCTTGTCATTGTTATTGATGAGGCAATCGGTAACAAGGAAGGTTTGCATTCCTAAATTCTCTGTTACCATATCATCGTCTACATCGTTGCCTACCATCAGGCACTCTGAAGGGTCAACTCCCAGACGGGAGCAAACCTCTTTGTAATACTCAGGGACAGGCTTTGTGAAGCCGATGTTCTCGTATGTAGTGACAAGCTCAAAGTCTGATATATCAAGTCCTGCCCATTTCACACGGTTTTCTGTAGCAATCCGCGGGAAGATAGGCTGAGTAGCCAAGGCTACACGGTAGCCTGCTTTCTTTATCCGCTCTACTGCCTCTTTTGCAAGAGGATTGAAGCCGCAGATATCCTTGACGCCGATGAACTCGTAGTGATAGAACTCATCAAATTGCTTTTCGCTTGCTCGGCACTGCTCTCCGTAGATGCGGACAAGCTCATCCCAGAAAACTTCCTCGTTGAGCTTAGTACCGTCATTCTTCATCATAGCCTTTGTGCCCTGCCAGATAGCTTTGATAAGCTCCTGTGGCTCATAGCCGAACTGAGTCATTCTTTTTGCAAGAAGTCCGAAATATGTTTTGACGAACTCCTCCTGGTCCATAGGAAGAAGTGTTCCGTCCAAATCAAATAATACTACCTTTACAGCCATTGTAGTCACCCTTATCTTAGTTAATACGATAGATTATATCATATCTACTGAGGAAATGCACTATTTATTTCAGTCATCAAGGCTGAACTCAAAATACGCTGTGCTGTCGTCATAATTCTCGTTAGGTACCCAGAGAATAGTTTTGTCTGTCAGGTTATAAACTGCACTGTGAACTGTGCAACCGTTGCCGTCGTCGTTCTTCCATGTTCTTCTGCCAACGATAGAAAGCACATCCATAGCCGCCTTCTCGTCCTTGACATAACCCTGTGTGGAGGTAAGCTCCTGATACAGACGCTCGTAGCGGTCGAAGCCCTTCTTGTCGTCATCCTCAGACTCTGCATAGTAGTCAGGCTGGAGGATGAAGTTTGTGATACACTGGAAGGAGGAGTCTGCCTCAACAGTGCCGATGTGGCTATCGTTATCATTGTATACAACCTTCAGTTCACGAGCTGAGCCGTCATTGTCGGTGCTGTCACTCTTTGCAACCCACTCAAGGATAACACTTCTGCCGCTGGCATCTGCTACCATATAGTGGTAGGAGGTCTTTGCAGAATCGTGGAGGTCGTAAGAGGAGGCAATCTCTACTGCCTCGTCTACATCGTCTGCATAGTCCAGAATAAGACGGAGGAGTGTAGTTGAGGTAAAATCAGGCTTGTCTGTGTCCTGGTCTGTAGCAACGGTCTCCTCGCCGCCCTGATAGGACATAAAGATACCACAGCTTACACCTGCATCGTTGACACCGTCAAGGGGTGCGTAGGGTGCGGCAAGGCAAGTCACCTTATCCATAAAGCCCTCAACACCTGTGTCTACATCGATTCCCAGGAACTGCAGGTCAACTGTTGAGAAGGAAGCGTGTCTGCCCTTGTTAGCCTCTGTGAACACAAGGCAAGTGTTTGTCTTGGAGAAATCGTAGTTTCTACCGAATACCACATCACCCTCGTCGGTAGTTGCAGTAAATGCAGAGCAACCAATCTCGGGGTCGGAGATACTCAGGTCTACGATACCCTTTGTGATGTTGTTGGTGATAAAGTTGATAAGCTCTGTGTCGCTCTTGACGCCGCCCTGAGCAACAAACTCGTCAAGGTAGAAGTCACCCTTGACCTTCATCATATAAACATCGCCGTCAAGGTGCTCGTCGTTGCGTACACGGATAAGCTCCATACTTGTGAGTGTTCTTATCTCATTGCCCCAGGTTGCAAAAATTGCAATTGAAAGAAAGATGATAATAGCAAGAATTGCCGCAATAATGCCCACGAGGACTTTTTTACCTGTGGATTTCTTTGTACTTTCCATTTTGATTTCCTCTTTTCTTAGAATTTATTATCTTAAAAACATATGCAGGAGCTTGCCGTAGATACCCTTTTTGTAGGGCTGATATCTCATAGGCAAATCCATCCATGTCTTTTTATCTACAATACTCTTAAAGTGAGAGAAAGCCTCAAAGCCGTCTCTGCCGTGATATGCACCCATACCGCTCTCGCCTACGCCGCCAAAGCCCATTGCACTGGTTGCAAGGTGGATGACCACATCGTTGACACATCCGCCTCCAAAGGACAGCCTCTGTGTGACAGCCTTGATGTGCTTTTTATCCTCTGAGAAAATGTAGAGTGCCAGAGGCTTAGGCTTGTCTTTTAATATATCAAACACCTCATCAAAGTGTTTGTATGTAAGTATAGGGAGCACGGGACCGAATATCTCCTCCTGCATTACTGCATCAGAAAAGCTGACATTCTCCATAACAGTAGGCTCAATCTGCTGAGTTTGCATATCAGAGCCGCCGCCGATTACCACCTTACTCTTATCAATAAGAGCACATACTCGGTCAAAGTGCTTCTGATTAATTATTTTGCCGTAGTCGGGATTTGCAAGAGGGCTGTCTCCGTACTGTTTCTTAACCTCTGCAACAATGGCTTTGACAAGCTCGTCTTTGATACTCTCCTCACAGAGGATATAGTCCGGTGCGACACAGGTCTGACCGCAGTTGAGGAATTTACCGAAAACGATACGCTTTGCGGAGAGCTTAATTTTTGCGCTGCTGTCTACAATACAGGGGCTTTTACCGCCAAGCTCAAGGACAGCAGGAGTCAGAGTCTCTGCTGTATGACGGAGTACCTCCTTGCCTACATTCTGGCTGCCTGTGAAGAACACAAGGTCGAACTTTTTATTAAGAAGCTCTGCGTTCTCTTTTCTGCCGCCTGTGACCACTGCCACGAACTCTTCGGGGAAGCACTCGGTGACTATCTTCTCTATCATAGCACTTGTAGCAGGAGAGTATGCACTGGGCTTGAGTATAACTGTGTTACCTGCGGCGATTGCATCTGCCAGAGGGTCTATGGATAAAAGGAAGGGATAGTTCCAAGGGCTCATAATCAACACATTGCCGTAGGGTGAAGGCTTTTTGTAGCTTCTTGAGGCAAACTGTGCCAAAGGTGTGGGAACTGTCTTTTCCCGTGCAAAAGCCCTTGTGTGCTTTATCATATAGCTTATCTCTGTGAGTGCAAGTCCTGCCTCGCACATAAAACCTTCAAAGTGGCTTTTACCAAGGTCTGAAGTGAGGGCTTCACCTATTTCCTTCTCGTACTTTTTAACCGCGCTATAAAGCTTTTTCAGGTTCTCTATACGGAATTTCACGCTGTGAGTTTGTCCGCTTGCAAAGAACTCCCGTTGCTTTTTGAGTATATTATCAATCTCTGCAGGATTCATATTTTCAGCTCCAATCTGCTACCTTATAGTAGAATTTTCTGAGTTGTTTTGCATCCATAAGCACAGGCACGGGATACAGAGGATTTGCCTCCTTGTCTGCGTGCTTTGCCATCAGGGGGATGTCCTCCTCCCTGATACCCTCAAGAGTCTGAGGGATGTTCATTCTGCTGTTCATATCACGGATAGCACAGATGAACTTCTCTGCGGCTACTGAGGCTGACTCAGAGTCTGTAGCAACACCTGCGGCTACTGCCAGCTTGTGAAGCTTTTTATGTACTGCTTTGCCGTAATCCTCTAACACTACAGGCAAAAGCACAGAGTTTGCAAGTCCGTGAGGTATGTTGTACTGACCACCCAGTGAATGCGCCACAGCGTGGATATATCCTACATAGGAATGGGAAAAAGCGTTGCCTGCAAGGTAGGAGGCTCTGAGCATATTTTCTCTTGCTTTTATATTTGTGCCGTCGTTGTAAGCAACCTCTATATTCTCGAATATAAGCCGTACAGCCTCAAGGGACATCCGGCGTGTAGCCTTGGTGGTTGACCTGCCGATGTAGGCTTCTATGGCGTGTGTGAGTGCATCCATACCTGTAGTGGATGTAAGATGCTGTGGCAGTGTGACTGTAACCTGAGGGTCATGCACTGCACAGTGGGGAATCAGCGGAAAGCTGTTGATTGTATACTTGTGCTTCTTTTCATCATCGGTGATAACAGCCGCAACTGTAACCTCGCTGCCTGTGCCTGCGGTGGTGGGCACTGCAACCAAGGGCGGAAGCTTACGCATAACTCTGAGTATGCCCTTGAGCTTATTCAGGTGTTTTTTGGGATATGCGACCCTCGCACCTACAGCCTTGGCACAGTCTATGGGAGAGCCGCCGCCAAAGGCGATTATACCCTGACAGTTATGCTCTTTATAAAGCTTCAGTGCTTCTTCTACATTCTTAACTGTAGGGTTGGGTCTTGTGTCGTGATATACAGCACAGCCTATTCCCTTTTCTTCAAGTATCTCAGCAATCTGCTTTGCACTGCCCGAGGCGTAAAGATAGCTGTCGGTTATAAGCAAGGCACTGCTGACACCTTGTGATTTGAGGTAATCGGGGATGTCCTGCAGACTTTTGTGAAGCTCAGGCTCTCTGTAAGGAAGCAAAGGCATCGCCAGATAAAAAACCGACTGATATACCCTGCAAAATATCTTCTTAAATATATTCATTATAGTCACCTGTTATATGTAATATGTCGGATAATGTTGACAAGTCAATATTATAACGATTAACATTATACTCTTCGGTTGTTGATGTGTCAACAACACAGCAGAATTATCCCCGATTTTTACATATATACTGTTTTGAAAATCTATATTATGTATGTTTTGTCAATGGTATGAGTGGGGTATTATGAACACAAAACTACACGAATTCATATAGTGGAATGATGCATATTTTTATTTACAAACGGAGGAAACTATGGATAAAGAAAACTATATAGTCAAGTCACTGGAGTTGCATTTGTTCTTTGGAAGAATAATGAAGGAGCACTCCTTCTTCCTGAAAGCAGGCTTCACTCCTGCCAACGCGGGGTTTTCACAAAAGGCGGCATACTATCAGCGGGAGTTTGAAAACCTGTTGAGTCAAACGGTAGCACTTAGCGACAGAACAGTGAGTGCGGATATTCTGCGCTCGGGAGAGGTGCTGACAGAATTCACCGCCACTGCAGAAAATCAGAGCGAAGCCTTCACTGCAATTCCCATCAACAAGAGTATAACTCAACGAACACTGAGGCTCAGAAGCAGCGAAAGCGAATGCAGAACCGCCTCAGGGAAATATAACGCCGTCAAAAGGCTCAACCAAAGAGCAATCAAGCTTCTTGACGGACTGATTGCTTTTAAAGAAAGCATCCTGAAAAATGTTATGAACTGCAAAATGTTTACTATGAACTATCCCCTGCTGATTGACCACATCATCAGAGAGGCAAAGCTTTACCGCGAATATGTGTCAAAGCTTGAGTGTGACGGTGAACTGTCTGACAAATCTATGAAGGACACAGAATGCTTCTGGAATCGAATTATGATGGAGCACGCACTGTTTATACGCGGTCTCCTTGACCCCACGGAAACAGAGCTTTTTCACACTGCAGATAACTTTGCAAAGGAGTTTGCAAGGCTTCAGGAATGCTGTCTGAATGCTCACAGCAGGACAATGACAGCAGACTCCTTAGAGCAGGCAGTTGCTATAAGAGAATTCAAGCGAGCAGGTACCCAGGGAATCACCACCTGCAAAATCCGTTCTGTGATACTCCCCCTCCTTGCTGACCATGTACTGCGTGAGGCTAACCACTATATCCGCCTGCTCAAGTGCTGACCGATTCCACTTGCTTTAACAGGAAATATTTAACAAACACTTAACATTGTGTGTAGGTTTGTCAATGATGCGTTACAAAGTTTAATAAAAAACTTCGCCGGTAGATAAGAAGTGATCTAGAAATTCTTTAGGAGACTTCCAACCAAGCGGACGCATAGGAAAGTTGTTGTATTTTTTGTTGTGAACAGCT
>JAFUJH010000023.1 GCA_017473775.1 Ruminococcus sp. | reverse complement strand
TGCATATCTTGTGTTATCTTATTCATGACGATTGATTGAACCTCCTGTTTGTTTTGTTTGAGCAACTTAACTATAACACAGGTTCTTTCAGTCGTCATCTTTTTTATTCTGTTTGTAACACATCTATTGTAATCCTACAATCAAAAAAGCAACAGATTGATTATAAAATGTTGAAAACATTACATTTACATGGTATAATAGTATAATAAAATAAAAGTAACAGGTTGATATTCATGAAAGATAAAAGCTCTCCATTAGTAAGCATAATCATTCCGTGCTATAACGGACACAAAACACTCCACAGATGCCTCGACTCTGTGCTAGAGCAAACTTATAAAAATCTGGAAGTTATAACCGTTAACGACGGTTCTACCGATAACACTGAAGAAATTATTCTTTCATACAAAGACCGTTTTCAAAATGAAGGCATGTCGCTTGTGTATGTATTTCAGGAAAATACCGGATTAGGCGGTGCTATAAATGCAGGTCTGAAAGTATTCAGCGGAGATTATCTGTGTTGGATAGACTGCGATGACTTTATGTATCCCGAATCAGTAAAAATCCGTCTGACCTATCTGGAAGAACATCCCGAGTATGGTGTGGCAACAAGTGACGCATATTCATTTAACGAGTCCGACCTTAACACTCCTGTTTCTCTTATTTCAAAAAACACAGAAGATACAACAAACCCCAATCAGTTTCTTCTTCATCTTAGAGGAAAATCCATATTTTGTTCCGGGTGTCACATGATCAGAAGCACAGCTTTTCTTGATATGACACCATCAAGACAGATCTATCCTGCAAGACGCGGACAAAACTGGCAAATGCTTCTCCCTGTATATTATAAGTACAAGAGGGTATTTATCCCTGAACCTTTATACGGATATATTACTTATGAAAACAGCATGTCGGGCGGAGATGTGACAAAAGACAAAAAGATTTTCAGATTCAATGAACATTTGGAAATAATTTCTCACACACTTAACGCTATACCGATGCCTGATAAAGAGCGTAAAAAATATTTACGCATATACAAAGGTATACACGCCAGACAAATGTACGGGTTAGGAGCATCAACCCGAGACTATAAAATGGCACTAATACACTTCATCAGACTTATTTTTTTAGGTGAATTTTCATCTTCAGATATAAAACAAATACTAAATCATTACAACAAGAAAAACAAGGAATAAGTATTATGAACTCTCGAGTTAATATGACGATGCGCAATGTTTTCTGGAGTTATTTCTCTATGGTTGCATCGCTGATAATTCAATTTGTATCACGAACCATTTTCATCTATACCTTAGGTGAAACATATCTGGGTGTAAACGGATTATTCACAAATGTTCTGGGGCTTCTCTCTTTTGCGGAACTTGGTATTGGCACAGCAATGAATTTTGCCCTGTATAAGCCTGTAGCCCATGGTGATAAAGAAAAAATCAAATCCTATATGAGAGCTTATAAATGGGCATATCGTGCTATCGCTGTTATAATCTCTGTTATAGGACTTGTACTGGTACCATTTTTAGATTACATAGTAAAAGACCCGGGCAATATAGGCGATATCAGACTATATTACCTGCTGTTCCTGCTGAACACAATTACAACCTATTTTGTATCATACAAGTACAGTCTGGTAAATGCAGACCAGAAAAACTATATTCAGACCAACACTCATCTTATTGCTACTTTTGTCAAAGCGATAGTACAAATAGTATTTTTACTTCTGTTTTCAGATTATCTTGGCTACCTGATAGCAGGTATCGCCATAGATATTCTCCAACGGTTTTTCATCAACATCTATCTGAACAAACTTTATCCTTACCTTAAAGAAAAAGATGTTAAACCTCTGGAAAAAGAAGAAAAGAAAACCCTTATAACAAAAATCAAAGCTCTGATAATGCACAAAATAGGCGATGTCTGCGTGAACCAGACAGACAACATCATTGTTTCCAGTTTTATCAGCGTAACAATGGTAGGTTTGCTCTCTAACTACAATCTGCTGATAACAACTGTTACAACCTGTGTAAACATTCTCTTTAACTCAGTAACAGGAAGTCTTGGCAATCTGGTTGCAACCGAATCAAAAGAAAGACAGTATAGCATTTTCAGTACATATCGGTTTGTCGCCTTCTGGTTTTACGGGTTCACAGCTATTGCTTTATTCACTCTTCTTACTCCATTCATCACTCTTTGGATTGGTGAGTCAATGGTTGTAGATGAGTTTGTAATTCTGCTTATAATCATAAACTACTATATGGTTGGACACCGCAACTGCCTGAACAACTTCAAATCTGCCGCAGGTGTATTTGAACGGGATAAATTTGTTGCTGTTATCCAGGCCGTAGTAAATATAGTTGCATCTATCGGACTTGTTTATGTTGTCGGTCTTCCCGGTGTATATTTAGGTACTATCATTCAGGGAACCATAGCAAGCATAATCAAGCCTATTGTTACATACAAACCTGTATTTGATAAAAGCAGTAAATTCTATTTTATGGATGCAGCAAAATATGGTATCACCACTATAATCGCAGGAGTTTTGTGTGTTGCAGCAAAACACTTTATCCTATCAGAAATAACAATCCTGCGTTTTATACTGATGACAATTATCGTCCTTATTATTCCAAACCTTTTCTTTTTCCTGATATTCCGAAAGACTTCAGAATTCCACTACATTCTTAACACGATAAAAAACAAATTACCACATAAAAACAAAAAGAAAGTACAGTAAAAAAACGGCTACCGTGAAGTAGCCGTTTTCTTATACTCAGATTTATTCTGTGATTAATTATTCTTTAAACTTCTTGTTCTTGGTAACTGCATTAATTGCAAACAATGTGCCGATTGTAAGCACCACGCCGATAGGAAGCACAATGTACCACACCTGTACAAAGCCTGCAATGATATAGGTAACGAAGGAAATCACCGCAACTGTGATTGCATAGGGAAGCTGAGTTGATACATGAGAGATATGCTCGCACTGTGCTCCTGCTGAGGACATAATGGTTGTATCGGAGATTGGTGAACAATGATCGCCGCACACAGCACCTGCAAGGCAGGCAGACATACTGATAACCATAAGCTCTGCATCAGGTGTGCTTGCATACAGGTATGTAACAATGGGGATAAGAATACCGAATGTACCCCAGGATGTGCCTGTTGCAAAAGAAAGAATACAAGCAACAATGAAAATAATTGCAGGCAAGAAGTTTTCCAGTCCTGCGGCGGCACCTGTCATCAAGTCGCCAACAAAGTACTTTGCACCAAGCAGAGTAGTCATATTCTTCAGTGCTGTGGCAAAGGTCAGAATAAGGATAGCAGGCACCATTGCAATAAAGCCCTTGGGCACTGCATCCATAGTATCCTTGAAGGAGATAACTCTGCGAAGAATAAGAAACGCCATAGAAATAACAAGAGCAACCAATCCGCCCCAAGGGAGTCCTACGGTAGCGTCCGTGTTTGCAAAGGCATCCACAAAGCTTGTACCCTCAAAGATTCCGCCATTATATACAAGAGCGAACACACAAACTGCCACAAGAACAATTACCGGGAAAATCAGGTCGATAACCTTGCCCTTGGGATTAGCCTCATCCTCAGCGTTTGTCTGCTCCTGTGCTCCAAGCTCACCCTTGAACTTTGCCCTGTACTCGTGCATTGCCATAGAGCCGTAATCAAAGCCCATAATCGAGATTGCAACCACGAACACAAGTGTCAGAAGTGAATAGAAGTTATAAGGAATTGCAGTGATAAACAGGTCAAGTCCCTTACCATCCTCTGCGTAGGCAGAAACAGCCGCCGCCCATGAAGAAATGGGAGCTATCATACATACTGGTGCCGCTGTGGCATCAATAAGGTAAGACAGCTTTGCACGGGAAATCTTGTGGCTGTCTGTTACAGGACGCATAACTGAGCCTACTGTGAGGCAGTTGAAGTAATCATCGATAAAGATAAGCACGCCCAGCACAAAGGTTGCAAGCATTGCACCCACTCTGGTCTTGATGTGAGTAGCCGCCCATTTGCCGAAAGCAGCAGAACCGCCTGCCTTATTCACAAGGGCAACAAGTACACCGAGCTCCACAAGGAACACAAAGATGCCTGCTGTATCTCTGACAGAGGTTAAGAGCCCCTCATTGATAACAGCGTCCATTGTACCTAAAAAGCTGAACTTTGAATAAAACAGCGCACCTGTTACAATGCCGATAAACAATGAGGAGTAAACCTCTTTAGTAATAAGTGCAAGTCCTATTGCAATAACAGGAGGGATAAGCGCCCACACTGTACCCTGAACCGCACCTTCGCCTGCACAGGTCTCACAGACCGCCTCAGAAGCAGTACCTGTACCGTGACAATCCATACAGGAAACAGTACCCAGATATCCGCCGGATACTGCCGCATAAATCAGCAGTCCCACAATTACAAGTGCCGCAACTGCAAGGACAATCTTCTTTGATTTTGTCATGTTATAAACCTCCTAAATTAATTCACAAAAACAAAAAAACCGTAGCACAGTGCTACGGTAAAGCTCATTCCTTCAACCAAAATAGCACTCCACCAATAGGTGACAGTGTAATACATATTCTGCATTACCCCAGCCCTGAGCATCGGAATACGCCTTCGGACTTCGGCGGTGATTCCTTTTGCATACTGTATTTCCGTACATTGTGTATGCTACTGATAAGCACCGCGCCTCTATTTTTGTCTATATACAGATTATATTTATTTTCGACACATAGTCAACTATTTTTTTAAATCTTCCAAAACAATATAAAAAGGAGATGCCGTAACACACAGCATCTCCTGAAAATACACTTTTATTTTAACCGTCTGCTTTTGCGTGCATCGGCGGCTTCTCTGACAACCAAGCCTGACAGAGCTACAATTGCTATGACATTGGGGATAACCATAAGCTGGTTGAAGGTATCTGTAAGCTCCCACACAAGGTCGTTGGAAAGCACAGAGCCAAGGAACACAAACACAACAGCCAGTATAGAGTAAATCAGATTTGAACGCTTGCCAAAAAGATAGTTCATATTAATTCGTCCGAAAAGGTTCCAGCTGATGATTGTAGAGAAAGCAAAGAACAGCAGACATATGGCAACAAACCAATTGCCTAAGGCATCTCCGAATACAGATGAAAAAGCAAACTGTACCATATTACTTTTATCGACACCCTCCTGCACACCATCAGCAAGAATACCGCCGCCTGCATACAAGGTGGAGATAACCACCAATGCAGTTAATGTCAGTACTATAAAGGTATCAATGAATACACCTATCATAGCAACCACGCCTTGGTCGTGAGGCTTCTCAACATTAGCCATTGCGTGAGCATGAGGAGTTGAGCCCATACCTGCTTCATTGGAGAAAAGTCCACGCTTTGCACCCTGACTGATTGCCTGCTTCAGAGCGTAGCCGATACTTCCGCCGATGATAGCATCAGGCATAAAAGCGTACTTGAATATCATCGCAAAAGTCTCAGGTATATACTTGATGCGAACAATTATAACAGCAAGTCCGCCAACTATGTACAGCACAGCCATTACAGGCACCATCTTCTCAGTAACTGCTCCTAGGCGTTGTACTCCGCCAATAAAGATAAACGCCGCCAAAGCCGCAACTATAAGTCCTACAACCCAAGAAGGAATACCAAAGGCACTGCTACAGGCAGAGGAAATGGAATTAGACTGCACCATACTGCCCATAAAGCCCAGAGCAAGTATGCAGGCAACCGCAAAGAATCCTGCGAGGAATTTGCCTAATTTCCCTTTGAAAGCTGTCTTGATATAATACACAGGGCCGCCGGACACTGTGTCATCGTTATTAATCACACGAGTCTTCTGTGCAAGGACAGCCTCTGCATAAATGGTCGCCATACCGAAGAAGGCAATAAACCACATCCAGAATATAGCGCCGGGACCGCCCACAAGAATTGCACCGCAAGCACCCACAAGGTTACCTGTTCCAACCTGTGCGGCTACTGCCGCAGTAAGTGCCTGAAAGGAGCTCAGACCGCTTTGCTGCTTCTCCCCTTTTAAGGATAAATTACCAAAGACCTTCTTCATACCTTCAGAGAAGCACCGTACCTGTACAAATCTGGTACGGATAGTAAAGAAGATGCCTGTTCCTATAAGCAGAATCATCAGGATGTAATCTGACAGATAGGAGTTGATTGTCTGTACAATACTCAACAACTGTTCCATATTTACCTCCAAAAAACATTGCAACAAAAAAACCGCTATACAGGATAGCGGCAGTATACATCACAGTATATACAATAACCATCCCTTTGTCCTTTTGCCTGAGAGTTTCACACCGTAAAAAGCAGTGCTTGCACCTTCGGCACTCATATGATATGAGCTTCTCCAAAGTTACTAATACCTGCAGTTATCATCGCATCAGCAAAGATGACTCCTGCAAGACTTCAGTTATTAATATTATGTTGCTTCGACATTATAACAGGATAAAACAAAAAACGCAAGTAAATATATTAATACAAATAAAAAAGCGAAGCCATAAAGCTCCGCCTCAAGTCTGTATCAAACCGCTCAACATTTTTATTCTATCAAAACAATGAGGTTGTTGTCAATGGTTTTGTGCAAATCTGTAGTGCAAATAATACAATTTCTACCTTTTATATTAAAAACTACTATCAACTTTGTATAATTTTCCATCTTGCACAACCCTGTTTCCTATGGTATATTATAGACAGAAAGGATGATACCAATGAAGAGGTAAGCACCTAAGGTAAAAGTTCAAAAGTTTATAAGTAAAATTCTTTAAAGACTTTCAAAAATCATAGTACAAATAATAAAATAGTACAAAAACATCTGCGAAGTATAACAGATAAGAACCAAAAAGAAATTTACAAATCTAATTTTTCAAGGTTAACAAACAAAAAAGTCTGAAAAGAATAAAACTTAAAGGAGTCAAATCCTCCTGAAAAACAAAAGCTTTGCCAAAGGTTAAGACAATGTCCCCTATCAAAGAAACCACGCTCAAGTAAATCTCACTTACGAGAAAGAAAAGAAAATGAAGTGAAATGGAAATCAGAGAGAAAAGGACAAAGTCGAATCCACATTCCGTAGAAATGAGAGGTAACCAAAGATGTTAGATAATAAGAGTGAACAGAAGTAACCCTTGACTGATGTGTAAAGAAACACGGTCAAGGGTTATTTCTTTTTTGTACAATCTCTGCTTCGGTTATATTTTCCGGTTCTTTAAAGATTCACATATCCCCTGCTCCGCCATTAGCGGATTTTTTTGCGTCAGAAAAAGATGACATAAAGCATAAAGAAAACGGCTATAACACATAGCCGCTCTTTATAAATTATTTTTTATACTTCTTTATACTAAACATTATCCACAAGGGAGTCAGCACAATAATACCGAGGATAGCATAATAAACCGCTGCTATATTTCCAAGTCCCATGCCTGCAAAGGTAATACCCAAAAACAGGTTGACAGCAAAGACTACATGGTTAATTATCCTGAGAGGCTTTTTATCCAGAACACCTGTGAAGGTCAGTAAGGACGCCACCGTTGAAAATAGTGAAAATACAAAGCCCACTGCAGGTACATCTATAAAAATCAAAGAAAGAGTAAACAATACAACGGCAATAATGAAGGTTACCATACCTGAGGTTTTTTTACCCTTGGGAGCAGTCACAGGCTGAGGCTTGCGGTTGCTTATCGCCTCCTGCTTCTTTGCACTTTCTACTTCAGAGCTTGTCTGTGTAGTATGTGCAGGCTCTACGCTATTTGTGTTCTGTGCGTATGCTGTATGTGATACAGGCTGATCTACAACTACAGTTGGCTGTAAATCTGCACAGGAATCAAGATTCTGTGTAGAAAACAACTTCTCAAAAAACATCTCGGAATCTGTGTATTTGTACATATAGATAGACTGAATCCTATTTATACGCATTGCAATTCCCGAGGGAAGGTCCACATACTCCAGATACACAACCAATCGGTCTTTATCAAGGTCGCGGGCATAACTGAGCTCGTCACAGCAATTGCCTGATGCAAGGTAATTGTCAGACATAAATGCGGCAAAATATCCGCAGTTGTTAATGTGCTGTGCTATGTTCTCGTCCCATTCACTGCCCGGGTCTATCCCCTGGTCAAACCAGACTCTGTAGCCCTGTGCTTTCATACGGACAATAACAGGGAGCACCTTGTCAGAATCTTTATGGGAATAGCTGACGAAAATATATTTTTCCTTACCGCTATAGGGTACAGGCATATTTTTCATATGTAATACCTCCTTAAAGGCATATAACAATTTATATAATTATATCAAAAAATACATTTCATTGTCAACATAGCACAATATAATCTCTGCTACGGATACTCATTAAGGAGTGAAAAAATGCAAGCCCTGCAAATTGCAGAGCCTGCTGTGATTGCTTTATTAAACTATAGGGGTTTCGATGGGCAAATCCGTATTGATTCCTGCGATGTGTTTCTGGATTGCAGTTGCATCTTTAATGTTTACATCAGAATCCGAGTTTACATCTGAACAAAGCTTTTCGCCCTCGTTAAGTTCAAGGATTTTTGCAACAGCCTTTTGTATCATTGTTGCATCTTTGATGTTTACTTCTAAATCTGCGTCCACATCTCCGCAAAGTTTCTGATTTTTAAGTTCTGCGGCTATCTCCATAGCTAAATCCAACATATAAATCTGTTGATTTTCAGAATCGTTTGTAACCACAAACACATTGAATTCATCTTCAAAATAAGTGAGAGTTCCGCTTTCATAAGTAACAACTAATCCATCGTGACAAACTCCGCCATCACCTGCAACCTTAACGCTGTGTGCATACCCTAAACTGATACCGTTTGCACTTTCTACATTTGTTGTACAGACAGTAGTCATCTCATCTATACTTTCCTTAGTGATAAGTGTATATTCTCTGAGCGAGGTCATCCATTTATCCATATCCTTGGCATTTGATACCACATCTCCACAGCCCTGCAAAAGACCATCGAGTATGATAACAATACCGGGAACTTTGTTTTCACACAAATCGGGATGATCTTCAAGATCTTCATAAAATCCAGTGTTATTCATACCCAAAGGCACAAGGATATTCTCTTTGATAAATTCCTTGTATTCCTGTCCTGACACCTTCTCGATAATTAAAGAAAGAAGCATTGAATTTGTGTTTGAATACCGATAACCGCCACCGGGCTTGAAAATAAGATTTTTACTATAAAGCCAATCAAAAACTAACTGCTGATTTTCCTCTTGAGTACCATT
Organism: Ruminococcus sp.; assembly: GCA_017473775.1. GTDB lineage: Bacteria > Bacillota > Clostridia > Oscillospirales > Acutalibacteraceae > Ruminococcoides. The sequence continues at coordinate 19,224 of JAFUJH010000023.1, read as the reverse complement.
TTCATCTGGTAAATATGCTCCTGTAGACAAGCCCTCAACCAGATGGTCGCGTATTCCGGAACGCATAGTCAACAGATGTCGGATGGTAACATTTGCGGCTTTGGTATACTCAGGGAAATACTCTGAAAGAGTGTCATCTAAACTCAACTTTCCCTGCTCCTTTAGCATAAATATTGCAACAGCACAAAACTGCTTGGAGTTTGAACCGATAGGAAACAGAGTGTCAATTGTCATTTCCTTTGACTCAGCGGTATTTGCCATACCACGGGCACTCTGACAGAGAACCTTTCCGTTCTTGGTAACATAGGCAACTCCGCTCATGTTGTGTTTTTCCATTTGCTCATCAAGGTAGCTCTGTACATATGTCTGTGTATCTGCACTGACAGAGCAAGGTGCAACCATCATACCAATGAGTAAAACTACCAAAAGTAAAACGCTGATTGTCTTTTTGAATTTCATAGTCACAACTCCTTTCAATGCTGATTTTAACACGAAGTATAGAGTTTTACAATCGACAAGAAATAGAAAAAATCAACCAGCAGTTTAATGATACATATCAATAGAACAAGGGCTTGGTCCTTTCAAACTGTACCCAATAGTCTATCATTTGTTTTTTGTGGATTTCATCAGCAAAGCACAAAAACGGAATAACAGAGCACTCCTGACGGAAGGTGTACACAGCAACATCACCCTGTGCGGTCTCGATATAGGTGATATCTACCAGATTATTCTCCTCAAGAATTTTCATACATTCCTCAACCTGCTCTTTATCAATATCAGTGTTTTTGCTGATAAGAGTGGCATCAACGGGAGTGTTGAGCCGTGTATACATATAGAAAATAATTTTCAGATTATTCATATCCGCAAACACACTGAACAGCCTCTGCAAATCTTCAATGCTTTCAATTTTGTTCAGGATTCCCCCATCAGGTTCGGGCATAAGAAAGAATGTTCTGAAATCTTCTGCAAGTCTCATATTGAGAATACCTGAATCCACAACGGATTTGGAAAAATACTTATGGTCAGTATCTCTATATTTGATATTTTCAAGAGAATCGTAAATCAATGTTTCTTCGTGAGCAAGTCCAGCATTAATCGCCCAACACATCTTAAATGCACGCTTGTAGCCTTCCTCGGGGGTTGTCTGACGCAGGGTCTGTGCAATTGCCATTTCCACGCTTTTTGGCTCTCTGCCAAAGAGAATATCGATATTGACATCAAAAACATCTGCTATACTTGGCAGAAGCTCAATATCGGGTGTTCCGCCTCGTTCCCATTTGGAGACAGCTTGGGTTGACACATTTAAAAGCTTGCCCAATTGTTCCTGAGTATAGCCTTTTTCAATCCTGAGTTCCTTTATTTTTTTGCCGATTTCAACCATAGAAAACATCTCTTTCTATACTTTAAAACTTTGTTACAAGGGGTGCGATTTTTCTTGCGATTTTGTAGATGGGAGTTTCAAGCTCTTTTTGTGCTTCTCTGAGTTTTTCTCTTATGGGAATATTCTGGGGACAGTGCTGCTCACATTTTCCGCAACCGATGCAGTTTGAGGCGGCGGTAGAGTCACCTCTGAGAGCTGTGCACATAACATACTCCTTCATCGCAGGGAACCATCCCTCTGCGTACTTTCTGTTATATGCCGCAAAGGTACCGGGGATATCCACCTTCTTAGGACAAGGCACACAATAGCCGCAGCCTGTACATCCCACCTTCATTTTGGAGTTGATGGCACGCACCACACACTGAAGCATTTCTTCGTCCTCGGGAGTCAAATCCCCCACCTGTGCCGTAGAAGCAGTATTAATATTATCCAGCACCATCTCCATAGTGTTCATACCCGAGAGCACTACTGTTACCTCGGGTTGATTATAAAGCCAGCGGAAAGCCCATTGAGCGGGGGTATACTGCTTTTTATAATCAGAGAAAAGTTTCTTTGCCTCAGAAGGCAGACGGCTGACAAGCTTACCTCCTCGCAGAGGTTCCATTATCATAACGGGCAGACCCTTTTGGTGAGCATACTGCAGACCCCTTCTGCCTGCCTGTGAGTGCTCGTCCATATAATTATACTGAATCATACAGAAGTCCCAGTCATAGGCATCAACAAGGGTACAGAACATCTCTGTATTTCCGTGGTACGAGAAGCCAACCTGACGGATTGCACCGCTTGCCTTCTTCTCCTCAAGCCACTCAAGGACACCCAGGTCGCACATACGCCTCCAGGCAGAAATATCCGTGAGCATATGCATAAAGTAGTAGTCCACATAATCTGTACGCAGACGCCTGAGCTCCTCGTCGAAAATCTTGTCCAGAGTTTCTCTGCTCTTGACAAGATAGTGGGGCATCTTTGTGGCAATGTTGATTTTTTTGCGGACATTATTCCGCTCAAAAATTTCTCCGATAAGAGCCTCGCTGCCGGGGTATATGTAGGCAGTGTCAAAGTAGTTGACGCCGCCCTCGATAGCCGCCATTATCTCACGCTCTGCTTCGTCAAAATCTATCTTTCCCATTCTGGTCTGGAACCGCATACAGCCAAAGCCCAGAACAGACAGCTTGTTTCCGTATTTATCAAGACGATAGTTCATAATGTACCTTTACTCAACCTTTACAATGTCATAATACACAGCTCTGATTTTATCATTAAACTGCAGGTCCTCGTGCCAGTGTCCGAAGTACCAATGAGAAAACTCCACCTCATTATATATCCAATCAAGGAAGCCTGTCAGCTCTAAATCGTGAGCATCGGGGTACGCCTTCATTGAATGTATTGTAATGATAGGTGCAGTATGAGTGAGAATTATATCAACCTTGTGGTTGTACCTTTTGAGTGAGTCAGACGCCTCCTTGAACTGAGAGTTATCGGGAAGCTCCTCCAGCCAGTAGGTTTCGTTGAGAGTACGAAGACATCTGTCCATACTGTAGGCTCCGCCAAAGGTGAAAACCGACTTACCCTGAATCTCAAAAATCTGCCCTCTCATAAGATGCAGGATATTATCTCTTATTCTATGGATTCTGCCGCCGCACCAACGCTCCTCGGGATACTGGAATATAGCGGGGAAATTCTCGTGATTGCCATCTATAAAGCAGATGGTGTAGGGCTTTTTGCTGAGCTTATCGAGAGCCTTTGCCTCATATTTATCACAAGTGAAAATAAATCCGAAGTCACCGCAGACGATAACAACATCATCAGCAGTGAGCTCCTTCTCAAAGGGAATATATTCAGTTGTAAAGCGTTCTGCCTCTCCGTGAGTATCACCTGTTATGTAAATCATAGAAACAAATCCTTAATCTGCAAAATTGATAATATCCTTGTACTTCTCTTTGAAAATCTGATAAACAGCACCCAGAGTCTCGTCATCTTCCACAGGAGCATAAACCTCTGTGTCTGTCTCCTCGTCGTAGGATTCTATCAAAAGAATAACCACCTCATCGGCATCCTCCTCTACAGGCAGAAGCACAATATACTCCTTGCCCTCATACTCAACAAGGTCAATGTATTCCATTTCAACCTCATTACCGTCCTCATCATTAAGGATTATGATGCTATCTGATTCATTATTATAATTATCTGACATAATATAACCTCATTTCATAAAAACCTTATCTCTATCATAACACAAGGACACCTTAATAACAATATTGAACAGTTGAAAAATTTATAGGAACTTACTATAATATATCTATAAGTTTTTCGGAGGAATATATGAAAGTAATTGCAAGAATCCGCACAGACTTCCCTACAAAATTCGGCATACCTAGGCAAAGCGGTCTGACAGACAGTGAGGCTGTTATTGTTTTTGAGCCTGAGTACAGGCAGGAGGAGTGTCTCAGAGGAATTGAAGAATACAGCCACCTGTGGCTTATATGGGAGTTTTCGGCTGTTAAGGACAAGGACTGGTCACCAACAGTACGGCCGCCGCGATTGGGAGGCAACAAAAGGGTTGGAGTATTTGCCACCCGCTCACCCTTCAGACCAAATCCCGTGGGGCTTTCCTGTGTGAAGCTGGCAGGAGTTGAGAAAACAAAGGACGGACTTGTGCTGAAAGTGACAGGTGCTGATATGATGGACAACACCCCTATCTATGACATAAAGCCCTACATCCCCTATGCTGATTGCCACACAGATGCCAAAGGCAGCTTTGCACAGGAGCGCAAGAACTACAGCCTTGAAGTAGAATGTTCAAAGGATTTTCTCAGTATTCTGCCCGAGGATAAACACAAGTCTCTTATGCAGATACTGTCTCAGGACCCCAGACCCCGGTACATCGATGACCCACACCGTGTGTACGGGTTTGGCTTTGCAGGGTATGAAATAAAATTCACAGTAAAGGACAACACTCTCGTAGTCACAGATATCAGTGAAATTAACTGACCTCGTTTTATAATTCTAATACAGAATATTAATCACATAGTGTATGCTGACTCTACTCATTCAGCATACACTTTTTTACTTTTAAAAACAACAATGTTATTTGTTTAACATAAAATTAGGAATTTCTACTGAATTTATGTAAAATATCCGATTATTTCTTTAAGATTTCTATAATTTATTGTAGACAATCACAGTAATTTATGCTATTATTATGTTGTATGTAAAGTGGTATACATATATATAAATGTATAGCTGCTTCATTTCACAACACTATATTCCATTCTACAGGGAGGATATAATAATGCAAAAGAAATTAAGCACACTGCCCTTCTCCGGTACTGCGGAGCAGGAGGCAAAGCTCAAGGAAGTAATCCTTGATCACAAGGACGACCCCGGTGCAGTTATGCCCGTACTCCAGAAAGCTCAGGATATCTACGGATATCTGCCCTTAGAGGTTCAGGCTATGATTGCAGAAGGACTGAATGTTCCCTTGGAGGAGGTATACGGTGTATCTACCTTCTACTCTCAGTTCTCTCTTACTCCCAAGGGCGACTACACAATTTCAGTTTGTCTTGGTACTGCCTGCTATGTTAAGGGTTCAGGCGACATTTTTGACAAACTGTCTGAGCGTCTCGGAATTGGCTCTGAGGAGTGCACAGCTGACGGTAAGTTCTCTCTGACAGCATGCCGTTGCATCGGTGCCTGCGGTCTGGCTCCCGTACTTACAATCAATGAGGAAGTTTACGGCAGACTGACAGTTGACGATGTTGAAGATATTCTTGCAAAGTATATGAACTGATTCCTTAATCCGATAGTTTAACTACATCGGTAAGCTATAAAAAGGAAGTACAACTATGAAAATCAGTACCATGAAAGAACTGCTGGATGCTGAGGTTGCCTGCTGTGAAGAAAACCTTGACAGACATGTATACTCCGCCTGCGGCAGTGATATGATGAGCGATGTTCTGGCATTTGTAAAGGACCAGGCTGTTCTGCTCACAGGTCTTGTTAATTCTCAGGTCATCCGCACAGCCGAGATGATGGATATGGTTTGTATCGTTCTGGTTCGTTCCAAGCTGCCCACACCGGAAATGATTGAACTTGCACAGGAAAGTGGCATCGTTATCCTTACAACCAAGACCCGTATGTACGATGCCTGCGGTATTCTGTACAGCAACGGTCTTGTAGGTAACAAGGTCAAGGAATGAGCGAGCAAGTAATATTTACTTTTGATGTTGACGGAGACGACTTTACCTCTGCGGGTCAGGCATCCTCTCAGGTAAAGAGAAATCTAAGGCAGCTGGGAATAGCTCCCGATATTATCAAAAGAGTTTCCATCGCTATGTATGAGGGCGAGATTAATATGGTTATCCACGCAGGCGGCGGCACCGCCAATGTGGCTGTAACCGAGGAGTACATTGAGATAGTGCTCAGCGACCAAGGCCCAGGTATCAAGGATATTACTCAGGCAATGCAGGAGGGATTCTCCACGGCTCCTGACGATGTCCGTTCACTGGGATTCGGTGCAGGTATGGGTCTGCCCAATATGAAGCGATACACCGACTATATGGACATTCAGTCACAGGTGGATGTAGGTACTACAATCACAATGAGGGTCAACCTCCCCTCGTAAGGCTTATTTTTGAGAAAGGCAGGTGAAGACAGATGAACAACTACGAGCATTCAGTTTTTCTTGATGTAAACAAATGCATCGGCTGTACTACCTGTCTGCGTCACTGCCCTACTCAGGCAATACGCATCAGGAACGGTCACGCTGTTATCAATCAGGCAAGGTGCATTGACTGCGGTGAATGCATTAAGATTTGTCCCAAAAAGGCAAAAAAGGCTGTATGCAACACACTGAAGGACCTTGATGGCTTCAAGTATAAAATTGCACTGCCTGCCCCTACACTCTACGGCCAGTTTGATAACCTTGAGGATGTAAACTTTATTCTTGAGGGACTCATAAATATAGGTTTTGACGATGTGTTTGAGGTTGCAACTGCCGCAGAGCTTGTCTCTGCATACACACGGCTTTACTTAAAGCGTGAGGACATCAAAAAGCCTGTTATCAGCTCTGCCTGTCCTGTGGTGCTCAGACTTATTTGTCTGCGGTTCCCCTCTCTTAAAGAAAATATTATGCCAATGCTGCCTCCTATGGAGATTGCAGCGCGGCTTGCAAGGGACAAAGCCAAGGGTGAGCATCCCGAATTATCAGACGAAGATATCGGAGTATGCTTTATCTCTCCTTGTCCTGCCAAGGCAAGCTATGTCAAAAACGGCTTCGGCGAGTATAAGAGTCAGGTTGACGCTGTTATTTCAATCAGCGACATCTACTTCCAGCTTATAAACGCTATGAAGCATTCTGAGAATGTTATGCCTATTTCCAATTCAGGACGAATCGGTATCGGCTGGGCATCCTCAGGCGGTGAGGCTACAGCACTTATGAACGATGCCTACCTTGCCGCAGACGGAATCGAGAATGTAAACCATATTCTCGACGAAATAGAAAACGACACTATCCCACCCCTTGAGTTCATTGAGCTCAACGCCTGTACAGGCGGCTGTGTGGGAGGAGTGCTTACCATGCAGAATCCCTTTATTGCAAAGGCAAAGCTCCAGACCTTGAGAAGATACCTGCCTGTTTCCCAGACAAAACTTCCCAAGGGTGAGAGTCAGGATGTTCCCGACTGCTACTTCTTCAGCGAGCTTCCTACCTATTACCCCATCTCAAGGCTTAGCTCCAGTATGTCTGAGTCAATGCGTATGATGTCAGAGATTCAGAAGCTGAGAGGCGAGCTGCCCGGCATCGACTGCGGTGCCTGCGGTGCTCCCACCTGCAGAGCATTTGCCGAGGATGTGGTCAAGGGCACAGCCAATATTAAGGACTGCACTATTATGTACAGAAGCGAGCTGCTTCAGTACCTTGACTCAAAGGGTGATGAAAGTGACAGTTAACACACTGCTGAGTATGGACGGCTTCTCCCCCGTAGCTATAGCAGACGGAGAGGCTCAGATTGAGGGAGTCTACATAGGCGACCTGCTGAGTTGGGTTATGGGCAGAGCAAATGCAGGCGATGCATGGATAACCATTATGTCCAACATCAACATTCTTGCTGTGGCAACGCTTTCCGATGTTGCCTGTATTATCCTTGCAGAGGGTGTACAGCTTGAGGAGGAAGTAAAGACTGCCGCACAGCAAAAGGGCATCAATGTCATCTCCTCGGATATGTCTGCTTACCATATAGCTGCTGCTTTAAGCAAAGCCCTTTGATATGAACAAGTATTACTATGATTTTCACATTCACTCCTGTCTGAGCCCCTGCGGTGACGACGACAGCACGCCTAACTCCATTGCAGGTATGGCAACACTCAACGGGCTGAATGTGGTGGCGCTGACAGACCATAACACCTGCCGTAACTGCCCGGGCTTTTTCACAGCAGCCAAGAGACACGGTATCATCCCTATTGCAGGTATGGAGCTGACCACCGCCGAAGATATCCACATCGTCTTTCTGTTTGAAAAATTAGAGGATGCAATGAGGTTTGACGCAGAGATAGCCACAAGGCGAATCCTCTTTGAAAACAGAGTGGATGTTTACGGTGAACAGTATATAATGAACTCTGAAGACGAGGTCATCAACACAGAAAAATATCTGCTGTCCAATGCAACAACAGTCACTGTTGAGGAATGTCCTGCATTAGCAGAAAAATTCGGTGGCATTTGCTACCCTGCCCATGTAGACAGGCAGGCAAACGGAATCATTGCTACTCTGGGTATATTCCCCGATATCAAGGGATTCAACTGCTGTGAATTTCACGATAGAGATAAGATAGAGGAATATATCAAGCAATATCCCCTCATAGGAGAAAAGAAGCTCCTTGTGTGCTCTGACGCCCACTACCTGTGGGATATGCGGGATGAGAACAGATACTTTCTTATTGATGACGAGCCTTACAGCTCTGAGCTTGTAAGGAGAAAGATTTTTGAACAACTAAGGTGAAGCTATGAAGGAAATATCTCTGAACATTCTGGATATAGCCAAGAACTCCACCAAGGCTAAGGCTACACTTACCACTATCACTATCAATGAAACCGAGGACACCCTCACACTCATTATCGGTGATAACGGCTGTGGTATGGATGAGGAAACTGTGAAAAATGTCAGCAATCCCTTCTACACCACAAGAACCACCAGAAAGGTAGGTATGGGCATCCCACTGCTCAAGCTCTCTGCCGAGCAGACAGGCGGAAGCTTTGAGATTAAATCAAAGCCGCAGGATGAATTTCCCACTGAGCACGGCACTGTGGTAACTGCCGTATTCAATAAAAAACACATTGACTTCACACCGCTGGGCGATGTGACAAGCTCAATTGTTACCCTTATACAAGGTGACCCGCAGGTTGACTTCCTGTTCACACACAACAAACCCCAAGGCACTGTAAGTCTTGACACAAGAGAACTCAGGGAAGTTCTGGGTGAGGTTCCCCTTGATACCTTTGAGGTGATAATGTGGATTACCGACAACCTTAACGAGCAGTATAATGAGGTAAATGCTCAGTAAGCGTCGGTGTCCCCTATGCTTTATACACAGGAATTAATTAATTGAATTATATAATTAATTTTTATTCTATATCAGAAAGGAAAATAAATATGAAGTCATTAGCAGAACTCCAGGCAATCAAAGAAAGAATGCAGAACAAAGTTGCTCTGCGTGAAGGTTCAGGAGATATGAGAGTTGTTGTAGGTATGGCTACCTGCGGTATCGCAGCAGGTGCTCGCCCTGTGCTCTCAGCCTTTGTTGAGGAGGTAGCAGCAGCTGACCTGACAAGTAAGGTTACAGTTTCTCAGACAGGATGCATCGGTATCTGCCAGTTCGAGCCCGTTGTTGAGGTTTATGAGGCAGACAAAGAGAAGGTTACTTATGTAAAAATGACTCCCGAAAAAGCAAAGAGGGTAGTCGAGGAACATATCAAAGGCGGCAAGGTTGTAACTGAATACACCCTCGCCAACGAAAACGCATAATCGGAGGTTTGATTTATGATTCGTTCACATGTTCTTATCTGCGGAGGTACAGGCTGTACTTCCTCAGGTAGCCACAAAATTCAGGATGAATTCGTAAAAGCTCTCGAGGCAAACGGTCTCACCGATGAGGTTAAGATTGTAATGACAGGTTGCTTCGGTCTTTGCGCACTTGGTCCCGTTGTTATCATTCATCCCGAGGGCACATTCTACAGCCGTGTTACACCCGAGGATGTAACAGAAATCGTTTCTGAGCATCTTCTCAAGGGCCGTATTGTTGAGCGTCTTGTATACGCTGACACAGGCGAAGAAGTTGAGTCCCTTTCAAATGTATCTCTTTCAGACACAGCATTCTACAAGACTCAGCATCGTGTAGTTCTCCGTAACTGCGGTGTTATCGACCCCGAAGACATTAACGAGTACATTGCTATGGACGGCTATCAGGCACTTGGTAAGGTGCTTACCGAGATGACTCCTGATGAGGTTATCCAGGTTGTACTTGATTCAGGTCTCCGCGGCCGTGGCGGCGGCGGCTTCCCCACAGGCAGAAAGTGGGCACTGACTGCTCCCAACAAGGCTCCCCAGAAGTATGTTGTTTGTAATGCTGACGAGGGTGACCCCGGTGCATTTATGGACCGTTCTGTTCTTGAGGGTGACCCCCACTGTATCATCGAGGCTATGGCTATTGCAGGTTACGCTATCGGTGCAACACAGGGTTATGTATATGTTCGTGCTGAGTATCCCATCGCTGTTAAGCGTCTCCAGATTGCTATTGACCAAGCAAGAGAAATGGGTCTGCTGGGCAAGGATATCTTCGGTTCAGGCTTTGACTTTGACCTTGACATCCGTCTTGGCGCAGGTGCTTTCGTTTGCGGTGAGGAAACAGCTCTGATGACTTCTATCGAGGGTAACCGCGGTGAGCCCCGTCCCCGTCCTCCCTATCCTGCTGTTAAGGGTCTTTACGGTTGTCCCACAGTTGAGAACAATGTAGAGACATTTGCAAATATTCCTCAGATTATCCTTAAGGGTGCAGATTGGTTTGCGTCTATGGGTACTGAGAAGTCCAAGGGTACTAAGGTATTTGCTCTTGGCGGTAAGATTGAGCACACAGGTCTTGTTGAGATTCCTATGGGTACTACTGTTCGCGATATCGTATACGAAATCGGCGGCGGTATCCCCGGCGGCAAGCAGTTCAAGGCAGCTCAGACAGGCGGCCCCTCCGGCGGATGTATTCCTGCTCGTCTTATTGACACTCCCGTTGACTACGACAACCTGACAGCTATCGGCTGTATGATGGGCTCCGGCGGTCTTATCGTTATGGACGAGGACACCTGTATGGTTGATATGGCTAAGTTCTTCCTTGAGTTCACAGTTGACGAGTCCTGCGGTAAGTGTACACCCTGCCGTATCGGCACAAAGAGACTTCTTGAGATGCTCAATCAGATTGTAACAGGAAACGGTACTCTGGAGCTTATCGACGAGATGGAGAAGCTCTGCTACTACATCAAGGACAACGCACTGTGCGGTCTGGGTCAGACAGCTCCCAACCCTGTTCTCTCTACTCTTAACTTCTTCCGTGATGAGTACATTGCTCATGTTGTTGATAAGAAGTGTCCTGCAGGCGTATGTAAATCTCTCACATCTTACAATGTTGTTGCTGACAAGTGTAAGGGCTGTACAGCCTGTGCAAGAGTTTGTCCTGTTGGTGCAATCTCAGGCAAGGTTAAGGAGCCTCATGTAATTGACCAGTCCAAGTGTATCAAGTGCGGTGCTTGTATGGAGAAGTGCAAGTTCGGCGCAATTGTTAAGGAATAAGAGAAAGGAGAAACTACTATGGAAATGATCAACATTAAAATCAATGGTATGCCTTTCTCTGTTGAGAAGAATACAACCATTCTTGATGCATGCCGTCAGTTCGGCATCAGAATCCCCACTCTCTGTTATCTCCGCGACATCAACGAAATCGGCGCTTGCCGTATGTGCGTTGTTGAGGTTAAGGGTGCAAGAAGCCTTGTTGCTGCTTGTGTATTCCCCATTGACAGAGAAGGTACAGAAATTTTCACTAACACTCCCAAGGTACAGGAAGCAAGAAAGACTACTCTGGAGCTTATCCTGTCCAATCATGATAAAAAGTGTCTCTCCTGCCCCAGAAGCAACAGCTGTGAGCTTCAGTCACTGTGCAAGGAGTACGGCATTGAGAACGAGAACCGCTTTGCAGGCGAGAATCCCGTTCAGCCTATCGACACCTCCACAGCACACCTTATCCGTAACAACAACAAGTGTATCCTCTGCCGCCGTTGCGTAGCAGCTTGTAAGGAGCAGCATGTTGGCGTTATCGGTGCAAACCACAGAGGCTTCGACTCCGTTATCGGCTGTGCATTCGACCAGAATCTGGGCGATGTTGCTTGTGTATCCTGCGGTCAGTGTACTGTAGTTTGTCCCACAGGTGCTCTGGTTGTTAAGGACGAGACCACAAAGGTATTCGAGGCTATTGCAGACCCCGATAAGGTAGTTATCGTTCAGACTGCTCCTGCAGTAAGAGCTGCTATCGGCGAGGAGTTCGGTATGCCTATCGGCACAAACGCAGAGGGCAAGATGGTTGCCGCTCTCAGACGCCTCGGCTTTGATAAGGTATTCGACACCAACTTCGGTGCTGACCTTACAATCGTTGAGGAGGGCACAGAGTTCATCGACCGTGTTAAAAACGGCGGCGTTCTCCCCATGATTACCTCCTGCTCACCGGGTTGGGTTAAGTTCTGCGAGCACTACTATCCCGACCTTCTGCCCAACCTCTCTACCTGTAAGTCTCCCCAGCAGATGACAGGTGCTATCATCAAGAGCTACTATGCTGAGAAGGAAGGCATCGACCCCAAGAACATCGTAAGTGTATCCGTAATGCCCTGTACTGCTAAGAAGTTCGAGCACAAGCGTGACGACGAAGGCAGAGACGGTATTGCAGATGTAGATATCGTAATCACAACAAGAGAGCTTGCTGATATGATTAAGCGTGCAGGTCTCCAGTTTACAGCTCTCCCCGATGAGGAGTACGATCCTGCTCTGGGACTGTTCACAGGCGCTGCTGTTATCTTCGGTGCAACAGGCGGCGTTATGGAAGCTGCACTTCGTTCAGTTGCTGATATCCTCACAGGCGAGGAGCTTGAGCAGATTGACTACACAGAGGTCAGAGGCACAGAGCCTATCAAGTATGCTACCTACAATGTTGCAGGTATGGAGGTTAAGGTTGCTGTTACATCAGGTCTTTCTAACGCAGCAAAGCTTCTTGACGATATCCGTGCAGGCAAGGCAGACTATCAGTTTGTTGAGATTATGTGCTGTCCCGGCGGTTGCGTAAACGGCGGCGGTCAGCCCATCCAGCCTGCAGAGGTAAGAAACTACACAGACATCCGTGCAGAGCGTGCAAAGGTTCTCTATGCCGAGGACGCAGGTCTGCCCCTGAGAAAGTCCCACAAGAGCCCCATTGTTCAGAAGCTCTACGAGGATTATCTGGGCGAACCCGGCGGCCACAAGGCACACGACCTCCTGCACACAACCTATGTTGAGAGAAAGAAGTATTAATTACTGAAATTCTGAACAAGGCAATACTTAAATAAAGCACAGAGCCGATACCACTCAGGTATCGGCTCTTTTCCTTACTTTTTACTGATTATTATTCTTCATTGCTTGCTTCGCAAATTCTGTGTTCAGTGAATCTGTGTCTGCAGGCTTTGCAGGATTTGTGGCACCGGGAGGACACAGCTCATTCTGCACAACATCCACTATTACGCCGTGGTCGAGCTTCTTATTATCCCCTGTTGGAATCTCCTCGGGAAAGCGGGAGGGGCTTCTTTTATCGTCTTTCATATTATCACCTTTTTGCTGTTTTATTTGGTAATAATATTATCTGCTGACAAAGGAAGCATATTAACGGAAATATATGCCGCTGAGTCATTATTTAATATTGAGCACTGTGGGCAAATTAGTGTTAAATGTTTGTAAAATGGCTGAAATTATGAAAATATTAATTGTATTTTCCATAGAAAAGTTGTAATATAGACACAGTTTATTAATAGTATCAAATTCTTTATAGATAAAGGAGATTGCTATGAAAATCATCATTGTCGGCTGTGGCAAGGTCGGAGAAGCACTTATCTCAAGTCTTGTTAAAGAAGGACACGAGGTTGTTGCCGTTGATAAGAGTGAAGAAAAAATTTCCGAAATAAACAATATTTACGATGTTATGGGTGTTCACGGTATTGGCACTGACTGCGAGGTACTCAGCTCTGCAGGTGTGGACAAGGCTGATATGTTCGTGGCGGTAACAGGCTCTGACGAGATGAATATGCTCTCATGCTACATTGCAAAGACCCTTGGAGCTGAGAACACAATTGCCCGAATCCGCGACCGCGCTTACAACGAGAACAACTTAGGATTCCTCCAGCACGAGCTTGGGCTGTCTATGTCAATTAACCCGGAGAGATTCTCTGCCTTCGATATATACAATGTGCTTAAGCTCCCCTCAGCGGTACACATTGAGACCTTCTCAACCCGTAACTTTGAAATTATCGAGCTGGTGCTCAAGGAGGATTCTCCTCTGTCAGGTATGAAGATTATGGATTTGAGAAAGCACCAGAGTGCCAAGTTCCTTATCTGTGCTGTTCAGCGTGGTGAGGAGGTATTTATCCCTGACGGTAACTTTGAGCTTAAAGGCGGAGACAAGATTGCACTCACCGCCGCTCCTACAGAGATACTGAAGCTTCTGAGAAGCCTCAAAATCACCCGTAAACAAGCAAAGAATGTTATGATTCTGGGCGGCAGCCGCACTGCGTACTACCTGTCAAAAATGCTCCTTGCATCAGGAAGCTCGGTAACTATTATCGACAAAGACCCTGTCAGATGTCATGAGCTGGAGGATGCCCTCCCCGGTGCAAACATCATTCTTGGCGACGGTGCTCAGCAGGAGCTTCTCAACGAAGAAGGTGTGGGCAATATGGACGCATTCGTAGCACTTACAAATATTGACGAGGAGAATATACTCCTCTCCTACTATGCATCTTCAAAGAATGTGCCTAAGGTTATCACCAAGGTAAACAGACAGGAGTTTGTTACCATTGCAAACAAGCTGGGACTTGACACTATTGTATCTCCCAGACGGACTATCTCTGATGTTATTGTAAGATACGCCAGAGCTCTGCAGAATACTGTGGGCAGTAATGTTGAGAAGCTGTACAAGATTATGGACGGCAACGCAGAAGCCCTCAAGTTCAATGTTCATACTGAGTTTAAATACATCAACATTCCCCTGAAGGATATAAAATTCAAAAAGAACATCCTCATTGCAGGAATACTCAGAAACCGTAAAGCCATTGTCCCCACAGGTGATGATGTTATCCTGCCGGGCGATAAGGTTATCGTTATCGGCACAGGTCACATACTCTACGACCTTGCGGATATAATCGCATAATGAGGTAGTAATATGAACAGACGAATGGTACTGAACACTCTGGGACATATTGCTATTGCAGAAGCGGCGCTCCTCTCCCTGCCCATGATTGTGTCTTTCATTTATAAAGAAGCCTGTGCGTGGGCATTCCTCATAACTATCGGCATATGTCTTGGGGTTGGATTTCTGCTTAAATTTACATCCCGACCCGGTACAAAGGTTATTTATGCAAAAGAGAGCTTTGCTATTGTTACCTATGCGTGGCTTATGATGGCAGGCTTTGGTGCACTGCCCTTTGTAATAAGCGGAGAAATTCCCTCTTATATTGACGCTTTCTTTGAAACTGTCAGCGGATTTACCACCACAGGTGCATCTATCCTCACTGATGTTGAGGCTATGAGCCACGGACTATTATTCTGGCGAAGCTTCACTCACTGGATTGGCGGTATGGGTGTGCTGGTGTTTGTCATGGCACTTATTCCCAATATCTCTGACCGCTCTATCCACATTATGCGTGCAGAGATGCCCGGCCCTGAGGTTGGCAAGCTTCTGCCAAAAGCAAGAGACACAGCAAAGATACTTTATCTTATCTACATCGTTCTTACTGCTGTAATGATTGTGCTTCTGCTTGCAGGCGGTATGCCTCTCTTTGAGAGCATACTCCACGCCTTTGGCACTGCAGGCACCGGCGGTTTCGGCATTAAAAACGACAGTATTGCAGGCTACAGCCCCTATCTGCAGTGGGTAATTGCAATCTTTATGCTTATATTCACAGTAAACTTTAACCTGTACTATCTGATATTGATTCGCAAGTTCAAAACTGTACTCAAGAGCACAGAGCTGTGGAGCTTTATCGGCATCGTAGTTGTATGTGTCGCTATAATCTGCACAAACATTTACTCAATGTACAATAACTTTGCTGAGACATTCAGAGCTTCTACCTTCCAGGTTGCATCCATTATTTCAACCTCGGGCTTTGCAACTGCAAACCTCAACGATTGGCCCAGCCTGTCCAAGGCTATCATTATGCTGTTGATGGTATTTGGCGGATGTGCAGGCTCCACTGCAGGCGGACTGAAGATTTCCAGAGCAGTAATGCTTGTGAAGTCTGTATTCCGCGAACTGAAAAAGCTCCTCCATCCCCGCTGCGTCAAGGTTGTGAAGATGGATGGCAAGACAGTGGACGAGCAGGTTGTAGGCAGTGTAAACACCTACTTTGCAATCTATATGATGTGTATGATTGTTATCTTCATACTACTGAGCCTTGAACCTTTCAGTGTAGAGACAAACCTGAGCGCAACACTATCCTGCTTCAACAATGTAGGACCTGCCTTTGGCAGTGCCGCCTCAAATTTTTCCTGCTACTCTGACTTCTCAACTCTGCTGTTATCCCTTGCCATGCTTCTGGGCAGACTTGAGATATTCCCCCTGATACTGGGACTCAATCCCCTTATCTGGAGAAAGAGATAATTCTAAATAAGAATATCATACACTTATAAAATAACCACCCGAAGTTTCACAGCTTCGGGTGGTTTTGTTCTTGAAAATATTTATCAGAACTCAGGCTTGAACTGAGGCATAAGCTCCAGCTTGAACAGGTTTGCCTTGTGGCGTCTGTCGATAAGCTCCTTTGTAGCTTCGTCGTCTATCTGACCTGTGCGGATATAGCGGTCAAGGGTAGCATAGGTAAAGCCTAAGTTATCCTCGTCGGTTTTGCCACTGAGTCCGTCAATGGGAGTTTTGTCAACCAGAGACGCAGGAAGTCCTAAGTATCTGCCAATTTCCTTGACCTCGGTAACGGTCAGGTGGCACATAGGACTGAAGTCACCTGCGGCGTCGCCGTATCGTGTGGAATAGCCTACCCAATCCTCGCTGAGATTGCAGGTGTTCACAACTCTGCCGTTCACACTCTGGGACACGGCATACAGTGTGGTCATACGAATTCGTGCAGGCAGATTTGTAAGACTCTGGGAGGTAAGCGTGAGCTCAGAAGGCATTGCACTCTTTACGCCCTCTACAGCATCCTTGATGTTCACCACATAGTACTTAATACCAAGGTGATTTACAAGGCTGTAGGCAGAGTCAATATCGTGCTGCTCGCCGCAGGGCATAAGCACACCGATTACTCTATCCTTGCCGAGAGCCTGCACACACAGAGCCGCGGCAACAGAGCTGTCCTTACCGCCTGAGATACCTACCACAGCATTGCAATCCCTGCCGTTTGCCTCAAAGAAATCTTTTATCCACTGAACACACTGCTCAGTAACCTTTTTTACATCAAACATATCTTTCACCTTATTTCTAATATAGAATTATTATACCCCTGTAACATCAATCTGGCACATCTGCATAACGCTGAGTGCGTGGTTATGAGTATCGGGTGTAACACCTGCACAGCAGGATGCGTCAACTGAAATTTTCTTCTCGGGGAAGCTTGCCTTGAGCACAAGTGCGTTGGATACCACGCAGATATCGGTGCAAAGTCCCACAAGCTCAACAGAAAAATCCTCATCCCCTACTGCGTTCTCAATAAGAAAGGGAAGGTCAACAGAGCCGAAGGTGAGCTTCTCCACCGCTGTGTACTCCTTAGTACTCAGAGCTTCTGCAACATTTGCGTCAAGCTCCCAGCCTGCTGTGCCTTTGACGCAATGCTCCACAGGGAGCTTCTTGCCCTCTGCTGTAGCAAGGTAGTCCTCAAAATGAGTATCGTAGGTTACAAAGATTGTACCCTGAAAATTCTCAATCTTCTTTACAACATTTGGGACTATTGCCTGTGCCTCGGCTGTACCCAGCGCACCGTCAACAAAGTCCTTTTGCATATCAACTACAACAAGTATATTTCTCACAATAAAAACTCCTTTATTTTATTGTTCAGAGTAACTGTATATTTATACCTGAAGCTCAAAATTACTGATGCTCAGATATCTGCCAAACTTCACTCCAACCTCATGGATAGTACCGCTGTACTTAAAGCCGAATTTTTCGTGAAGACTGATGCTCTCTGTATTTTCGCTTGTGATAACGGATACAACGGTATGGGTTATGCTATCCTCTTTTGCTAATCGGAGTATCTCCTCCATAAGGGCTGTGGCTACACCCTGTCTGCGAAAAGGCACCTTGACATACACAGACAGCTCCACAGTGGATTTGTAGGCTTCTTTCTCTCTGTATGTTGAAAGTGAAGCGTAGCCTGCAACCAGACCTTCAATCTCAGCAACTATAAGAGGATGATTATCTGTATTGTGACATTCAAACCACCGAGTCCACTGTGCTGTGGTCTTTTTGTTCAAATCAAAGGTAGCAGTTGTGTTTTCTACTTCATAATTATATATATCAAGCAGGGCTTCAATATCCCTGTGCTCAGCCTTTCGGATTACCATTCGTTCTCTCCTTAACTCACAAATACATACTTAATATACCACAATTCACCCCAAGGAGCAATACTTTACAAAATGAAAATCCCTCGTGTGCAAGGACACAAGGGATTGATTAATCTGACATTGGCTCGTACTTAATATAATCGTAGCTGCTGTGGCGGCTTCTGCTGAGCATCCGATTATACACTCGTTGATGCAAGTCCGCCGCCTGCTGACGAGGACTCAGCGTCTTGTCTGCATAGAACGGGCCGTCAATGTACACAGTAGTACGGGGCTTCTTGCCAAATCGTCTTTTCTGATAAGTAACCGTCATTGCATAAACAGGTTTATTAAGCTTCACAGGATATTTGAAGGATGCATCAGAGAAAGGCCGTACCTGAGTACAGTACTCCCACACATGAGCCTCGGGATATATGGTGACTATCTTATTTTCACTTATCCTCTGCTCCAGTGCCTGAGTGAAGCTTTTCATACCTTTGAGGGTATCAGGCAGGGGCAATGCTCCCAGAAAAGGAAGTATCTTTCCAATCACAGGAAGAGATAAATTAGCAGGGCTGACTACTGTGTAAATTCTCCGTGGAAAGCACGCAAGTGCAGGCAGGAACACATCCCCCACAGGCTGAGTGTGATTTCCGTAAATGAAGCCACCCTCATCCTTTATTGCTTTGAAGGCTTTTCGGTTTTTGTACCTTGTATGCAAGAAAAGCTTACAGAAGGGATATCCGAAAATTATAGCCAGAGCATAAATAAATTCGGACAAAAACCTGTTTCTGATGTAAAGGTAATCCTCAGGGAGTTTTAAATCCTGCTCTCTTGCTACCTCAAAGTCATCAGTGAAATCTTTATAGTATCTTACTCTTTCTTTTCTCATTATGCTGTGTGTCTGCGGTCAGAGCTACCCATCCAGCCTGCAATATCCTCATCCTCAAAGGTATAGACAAGGGGCTTGCCGTAGGCTCTCTCGTAGGCTTGCTTCTTCTGCTCATAATCAAGGCGGCACATCTCTATGCTGTT
>JAFUJH010000022.1 GCA_017473775.1 Ruminococcus sp. | reverse complement strand
GTCAGATTTCATCGCATTGGATTCAAATGCACTGATGCCATAGGCTTTCGGGGCGAACAGCGTCTGGTCGTTATTGCAGGAAAGCGTAGCGGATTTATCCTCCTGCCATATCGCACCCTTACCGCCGCCTTCACAACCACTTCTAATTTTTAGCGTAACAGGTGCGTTCACCACAAACGGCTGATTATTGCCGCCCGAACCATAAGTCGCAGAAACTGTCGGAGCAACTTCAAGGGGACCTCTGTATCTCGTGTCCTGACTGTGATTCTCGTAACACGAGAGTGCCGCAGGCACAATCCCTGCACGGAGAGTCGGTGATTTTTCTTCCTCATAGCCGATGCCACGAGCCTTTGCAGAATGCTCCGTGCAAAATCCTGCGGACAACACACAGGGCGGATGATGTGCTTCTGCACGGAGAGTACAGGTCATATCCTCGGTCACATCCATACGGTTGCCGCCTTGGTCATTCAGACAGATTTCGCCGCTTGCTTTTCTAATGCAATCCGCAGCACCTCCGGCAGTTCTTTGCCACGCACGAAAGCTCTCCGCAGAATACCTTGACACGCCCTCGGACTCAAAGAGTATTTTTCCGGCACATTCACCTGTAAAATCTGCGACAAGGTAGATTCGTTTTCTTCGCTGGGGAACTCCCCAGTATTGCGCGTCAAACAATCGGTAGGCGACAGAATAATGACCTGCCAGGATTTCTCCGGCATTGTGCCACTTTGCAGGTTTAGGAATAACAGCGGACTCATCCGCAATTTTGCAGATTTCTTCGAGGACGCAGCGGAAGTCCTCGCCGCCTCCGGAGGAGAATGCCCCTGGGACATTTTCCCACACGATGTATTTCGGGTATTCGCCATTGGTCTTACACCTCATTTCCTTGATGATTCTGATTGCTTCAAAAAATAGTCCCGAACGCTCTGCCTGAATGCCTGCACGCTTGCCTGCAACAGACAGGTCAGTGCAGGGACTTCCGAATGTGATAATATCCACGGGCGGCAGTTCCGCACCGTTCAGCTTTGATATATCGCCGTAATGCTTCATAAACGGCAGTCGTTTTTGGGTGACAGCTATCGGGAACGGCTCAATTTCTGATGCCCATACTGGTGTGATGCCGGACAGGATACCTGCCATCTCAAATGTGCCTGAACCGGAGAACAGGCTGCCAAGTGTTAAGGGTTTATTCATCAGGCAAAGCCTCCTTCACGATTTCGGAGTACGGAATCTTCTCACCATCACGGATCACATACACATCTGCACTGCTGTTATTATCAGCAATATACTTGCGGAAACGCTCCACAGCTACATCCACAAACTTCGGTTCAAGCTCCACGCCGTAGCAAGTACGATTCAGCTGTTCACAGGCAATCAGCGTAGAGGCACTGCCAAGGAAACCATCAAGCACAAGACCGTTTGTCTGGGTACACTGTGTAATGAGATATGCGATGAGGGGAACGGGTTTAGAAGAAGGATGACCACAGCCATCTTCTTTGCTGTTTTTGATACGGTCGAATTCAAATACCGTTTTCTGTTTCTGGTCGCCATACCAGATGTGCTTGCCATCCTTACGCCAGCCCCAGATGATGGGTTCGTGAATGTATTTCCAATCGGTTCTGGTGAGGACAAGTCTGTCCTTTTTCCAGACAAGACCAGCACCAACCTTGAACCCTGCGTCTTCATAAGCATCATGGAATACACGAGCCTTGCTTGTTGCGTAGAAAACATAAATGCTTGCATCCTTTGCCATAGCGTCATGGAAACGCTCAAATGCAGATTTCAGGAATGCATATCCCTTTTCATCGTCGAGGTCATCGTTCTTGATTTTTCCCGATGTGCTTTCAAGATTAACAAGGTACGGAGGATCGGTACACACCAGGTTCACTTTTGTATCACCGAGCAGTGCGGCATAGGTTTCCGGCAGAGTGGAATCGTCGCAGATAACGGTATGTCTGCCGAGATGCCAGATATCGCCCGGCTTAGAAAAGCAGGGCTTTTCTAATTCAGCATCAACATCGAAATCATCCTGCTGTGCATCTTCATCCGTGGCGAACAGGTCTGCAAGCTCCTTTTCATCAAAGCCTGTCAGCCCGAGGTCAAAGCCGAGGTTCTGGAGTTCTTCCATCTCTACGGCGAGCATTTCCTCGTCCCATCCTGCGTCAAGTGCCATACGGTTGTCTGCGAGGATGTATGCCTTCTTCTGCGTCTCTGTCAGATGCTCCACAAATACACACGGCACTTCGGAGTAGCTTTCTTCCT
>JAFUJH010000021.1 GCA_017473775.1 Ruminococcus sp. | reverse complement strand
ATAACCTCACATTAATATTATTCTCTCTGAGAACTTTCTTTAGCTGTGGAATTTCTACCTCGCCAAAGTGGAAGATAGAAGCCGCAAGACCTGCGTCAACCTTGGGTAGGGTATGGAACAGCTTTACAAAGTCATCAATACAGCCTGCACCGCCTGAGGCAATAACAGGCACATTTACAACTGAGGACACCGCCTCCAGCATCTCAAGGTCAAAGCCGCCCTTAACTCCGTCAGTGTCAATAGAGTTAAGCACAACCTCGCCTGCACCGCGGTCAACACAGGATTTAATCCAGCTTATTGCCTCCATACCTGTGTTCTCTCTGCCGCCTTTTGCGAATACTCTGAACACGCCGTCCACACGCTTTACATCAGCAGAAATAACCACGCACTGGTCGCCGTATTTCTGAGCCGCCTGAGTAATAAGCTCAGGGTTGCGGATAGCACCCGAGTTTACGCTTACCTTGTCAGCACCGCACTTGAGCACTCTGTCAAAGTCATCAAGTGTGTTGATGCCGCCGCCAACTGTCAGGGGGATGAAGATAGTGCTTGCAACCTCCCTGAGAATATCTGTAAATAACGCTCTGCCCTCAGCAGATGCTGTGATATCATAGAACACCAGCTCGTCAGCGCCGTTGTCACTGTAGTACTTGCCAAGCTCTACAGGTGAGGAAACATCAGAAAGTCCCTCAAAGTTTACACCCTTTACCACACGGCCGTCCCTTACATCCAGACAGGGGATAATTCTTTTTGTAATCACTGTGCCACCTCAATTGCTTCTTTCAGGTCAATAGCACCTATGTAGTATGCCTTGCCGATTATTGCACCGTAAAGCCCCATATCGTTAAGTGTTCTGATGTCTTTTATATCAGAAACACCGCCTGATGCTACAAGGTCAATATTGTACTGAGCAGACAGTTCTTTATACAACTCATTGTTACTGCCCTGCATAGCTCCGTCACGGGAGATATCGGTGCAGATAACAGTGCGTACACCTAAAGCCTCCATCTTGCTGAGGAAGTCCTGAGCGGAAAGAGCAGATTTCTCTGTCCAGCCTTTAATGGCAACAAAGCCGTCCTTCAGGTCAACACCTACTGCAACTTTGTCGCCGAAAAGTGAGAGTGCCTCTTTCAGAAAATCCTCGTTTTCAACTGCGGCAGTGCCAAGGATAATCCTGTCAACACCGCTTTCAATGTAAGCCTTTGCAGTTTCTATTGTGCGGATACCGCCGCCAACTTCTGTAAAAAGGTTGGTTTCTTCCACAATCTTTCTGATTGTATCAAGGTTTCCGGGGTAGCCGTTCTTTGCTCCCTCAAGGTCTACAAGGTGCAGATGTGTAGCACCAAGTGACTCAAACTTCTTTGCAACCTCCAAAGGTTCGTTGCTGTATACAGTCATCTGGTTGTAATCGCCTTTGTAAAGACGAACAGCCTTGCCGTCATATAAATCAATAGCAGGAAAAATTTTCATAATACCCTCGCTGTTTCGTGTTTGTTATTAAGCCTGTTTGCAGAGACTGCTGAATGAACGAAGAATCTTCATTCCCACTGCACCGCTTTTTTCAGGATGGAACTGACAGCCGTACACATTTCCTTTTGCCACCGCCGCTGTAAGTTCCCGTCCATACTCTGTAGTGGCTGTAAGTGAGTCATCGCAATTCTCTGCATAGAAGGAGTGAACAAAGTATACACAGTCACCCTCTGCAATATCTTTGAACAGGGGACAGTCTGTGTTTGTAATATGCAGTGCATTCCATCCGATGTGTGGGATTTTAAGTGACTCAGGGAGCTTGCCCTGCATAGGCACTACTTGACCGCCCAGAATTCCCAGACCGTTATGCTCGCCGTATTCAAAGCTTTTTTCAAAGAGAAGCTGCATACCAAGGCATATACCCATCAGGGGCTTACCGCTTTTTGCTTCTTCTCTTACAAATTCATCAAGACCGCTGTCATGAAGCTTTTGTGCTGCATCCGCAAAAGCACCCACACCGGGCAGGATAAGTCCAGTAGCCTTTCTGAGTTCTTCCTTGTCACCTGATACGAAAACCTCTTCGCCGATAGCCTCAAAGGAGGATTTCAGAGAGAAAAGGTTTCCCACGCCATAGTCAATAATACCTATCATCAGAGCACACCCTTTGTAGACGGAATCATATCACCCAGTGCAGGGTCAATGGCAACAGCGGCTTTAAGTGTCCTTGCCAAAGATTTGAACACACCCTCTGCAATGTGGTGAGAGTTAGAGCCTGCAAGCTTTTTAATATGCAGACTCATCGGGCAGTTTCTGACAAAAGCTAAGAGGAATTCCTCTACAAGCTCTGTGTCAAAGGTTCCAATCTTCTCAGTAGGGAAGTCCACTGTGAAGCACAGGCAGGTTCTGCCTGAAATATCAGCGGCAGTGAGTATGAGAGCCTCATCCATAGGGAGCATCATACTGCCGTATCTTGTGATACCTTTCTTTTCTCCCAGAGCTTCCTCAAAAGCCTTGCCAAGGCAGATGCCGATATCCTCTGCAGAGTGGTGGTCGTCAACCTCAATATCACCCTTGCAGTTGAGAGTCAGGTCAAATCTGCCGTGGGAGGCAAACAGTGTCAGCATATGGTCAAGAAAGCCTACACCTGTGTTGATGTCTGACTTACCTTCGCCGTCAAGGTTCAAAGCTAAGTGTATATCTGTCTCCGCAGTAGCGCGGTTTATCACACTTGTTCTCATAATGTATCTCCTTTCAGGATATCATCCAGAGCACCGAGCATCTTGTCCATATGCTCCTGTGTGCCTATGGTAATTCTGTTGAATTGATTGATTTTAGGATTAGAGAAATGCCTTACTAAAATATGCCTTGCTTTAAGCTCAAGGTACAGCTTCTCTCCGTCATATCCGCTGTGCCTTGCAAAGACGAAGTTAGCACAGGAGGGAAGTACCTCAAAGCCCATAGCCTCAAGCTTCTCTGTTGTGTACTCACGGACTCTTATGATTTCTTTGCACTTCTCCATGTAATACTCCTCAGCATCCACAGTTGCCTCACCCAATGTAGCGGTCAGGCGATTGATGTTGTAGGGATTGGTGGAGTATTTAATCTTCTCTAAATCAGAGATAATACCCTTTGATGCAATGGCATATCCAAGCCTTGCCCCAGCCATACAGCGGGATTTTGAGAATGTGCGTACAACCAGCAGGTTGTCGTATTTATGGGTAAGAGGATAAGCACTCTCACCGCCGAAGTCTACATATGCCTCGTCAATTACAACCACTGAGTCGGGGTTGGACTTTATAATCTCCTCAATCTCCCATAGGGGTCTCAGGTTACCAGTAGGTGCATTAGGGTTTGCAATTACAATCAATTTATCTTTGTTAAGATAATCCTTGTAATCAACAGTGAAGTCCTCTCTTAAAGGAACAGCTTCATATTCAATACCGTGAAGCTCTGCAAATACACTGTAGAAGCCGTAGGTAATCTCAGGGAATATGGCACCCTTGTGTCCGAACGCCATAAAAGCAAAGTTTAATATATCATCAGAGCCGTTGGAAAGATAGATGTTCTCACTTTCAACGGAGTAAAGCTTTGCAAGCTTACTCTTGAGTACCGACATTGTAGGGTCGGAGTACAGCCTCAGATTTTCAATATCCTTCCTGCTTAAAGTCTCTAAAACAGAGGGAGCAGGGGGAAAGGGGGACTCGTTTGTGTTGAGCTTTATGTACTCTCCATCTTTTGGCTGTTCGCCCGGTGTGTATTCACAAAGAGCCCTGAAACTTTCTTTTAAGTATCTGCTCATATTTTAATCCTCAGTTCTGATAGTGACACTCTTTGCGTGTGCAGTGAGACCTTCTTTTTCTGCAAAGAAAGCAACTTCTTCTGCAACTTTATCAAGTGCTTCTTTTGTGTAGTAGGTGTACTGGGTTTTCTTCACAAAGTCATCTACAGACAAAGGACTTGAAAATCTGGCAGTACCGCTTGTGGGTAGTGTGTGGTTAGGTCCTGCGTAGTAGTCACCCAGTGCTTCGGGGCAGTTTCTGCCCATAAAGATTGAGCCTGCATTGTCAATAGCATCAAGATAATCGAAGGGGTTGTCAACCATAAGCTCAAGGTGCTCGGGTGCAATCTCGTTGGAAATAGCAATAACATCTCTCAGGTTGTCTGCAATAATAATCTTGCCGTTGTTGTCGATACTCTCTCTTGCAATCTCAGCGCGTGAGAGCAGAGGAATCTGACGCTCAAGCTCCTCTGATACAGCAATAGCCAGCTCCTCGCTGTCTGTAACAAGTACCGCAGATGCCATCTTGTCGTGCTCTGCCTGAGACAGCAGGTCAGCCGCCGCGTGAGCAGGATTGGACTTTCCGTCTGCAATTACAAGAATCTCACTGGGACCTGCAATCATATCAATGGATACAAGTCCGAATACCTGTCTCTTAGCCTCTGCAACAAAGGCGTTACCGGGACCTACAATCTTGTCAACCTTGGGAATGCTCTGTGTACCGTATGCAAGAGCGGCTACAGCCTGAGCACCGCCAACCTTGAAGATTCTGTCAATGCCTGCAATTTTTGCCGCCGCCAGAATAACTGGGTTAACCTTGCCGTTCTTTGAAGGAGGTGTAACCATTACTATCTCCTTACAGCCTGCAATCTTTGCAGGGATGCTGTCCATAAGCACAGTGGAAGGATAAGCGGCAGTGCCTCCGGGTACATAAAGACCCACCTTTTCAATTGGTGTAATCTTCTGACCTGTCACAACGCCCTCTTTATCGTTGATGATAAAGCTTGTTCGTACCTGCTTACTATGGAAGTTTCTGATGTTCTCTGCGGCGTTTCTGAGTATATCAAGGAACTTGGGCTCTACTGCCTCAAAAGCCTCTTGAATCTCAGCCTCTGTAACCTCCAGGGTGTCAAGGTCTGCGCCGTCAAACTTCAGGTCATATTCAAATACTGCCTCGTCACCTCTTGCACGGACATTTGCAATAATGTCGGTAACAATGGCTGTAACATCAATCTTTTGTTCCTGTCTGGCAAAAATCTCATCCTTGGATATCTCGCCATATTTCATTATCTTAATCATTTGCGATTCCTCACCTGTTCTTCAAGAGCCTGACGGATAGCCAGAATCTCTGAATTCTTGAATTTGTAGCCCGATTTGTTTGCAATGAGTCTTGCACTGATGGGTACAATAGTGTCCACAACCTCCAGGTCATTTTCCTTGAGGGTTGTACCTGTCTCTACAATATCAACTATTACATCGGAAAGTCCTAAGATAGGAGCTATTTCGATAGAGCCGTTGAGCTTGATAATATCAATATCACGGCACTTCTCATTGTAGAAGGTCTCTGCAATATTGGGGAACTTTGTTGCAACCCTCAGAGTCCTGCCCTTAGGGTCGCGGAAGTCTTTTTTTGCGGCTACAGCCATACGGCATTTGCCCATATCCATATCCAGAAGCTCGTATACATCAGGTTGATACTCAAGGAGGATATCCTTGCCTGCAACGCCGATATCTGCTGCACCGCGCTCTACATAGATTGCAACATCAGAGGGCTTTACCCAGAAGTAGCGCACACCCTTCTCGGGATTCTCAAATATAAGCTTGCGGTTTGTTTCCTCAATGGAGGGACACTCAAAGCCTGCAGCCTTGAAGTAGCTGTATACCTTTTCGCCAAGTCTGCCCTTGGGCAGTGCAACATTAATCATTGTCTTCAAGTGTCTCAATCCTCCCGTCTGTTGTAATTGAAAGTATTCTGCGGCAGTTGATGCCCTTGGGCTTCTGTAAGCATGCAAGTACAGAAACTGCACCTGAAATATCCTCGACTGCTTTTGTGAGAGTCAGAGGATCGATATCCTCGGTATAAAGAAGAACTGTGTCGATGTCATAGCCTTCTTCCGGAGAATCCATCTGCTCCAGAAGGTCAAGGTAAAGTGCAAATCCGATAGCACCGCTTGTCCTGCCCATCTTTTTCATCAGCTTGTCATACTGACCGCCTGAGAGGATGCTTGTGGGAATTCCCTCAATGTATCCCTTGAACACAACTCCTGAGTAGTATTTCATATCGTTGCCAACAGAAAAATCAAGGTTAATGCAGGAAGCGTAACCGCTGTTTTCGATTACATCGCAAAGAATACGGAATTCTTCAAAAGCTTCTTTTTCTTTTTCTGTGGTGAGCATAGGGGAGAGCGCTGAGAGCACTGTAGAGGCATCACCTGCATTGTCTATAAGAGCGCAGAGCTTGTTTGTGTTGTCCTCGGTGATTCCCTCATCTGCGCAGATAGCCCTCAGTTCATGGCAGTTTTTCTGATGCAGACAGGCGTGAGCCTTTGCCTTGCCATCGTGAGAAAGTCCGCTGCTCTCAAAAATAGCCGCAACCAGACCCATGTGTGAAATATCCAGTACATACTTGTCATTGATAAGTGAGAGACTCTTAACAGCCAGCAGAACAACCTCTGCGATATCATAGCTGTGCAGGTCACCTATACATTCAAGTCCTGCCTGCATAATCTCCTTGAAGCTGTGTGTGCCCTTTGAAACTCTGTATACATTCTCGTTGTAATAAACCTTCTGCACGCAGCCTGCCTTGTCAGCAGAGTTCTTGATAATAGATAGGGTAACATCAGGCTTCAGCGCCATAAGACGGCCGCTTCTGTCAGTAAAGGTGATAACCTCGTCGGATACAAGGAAGTCCTTGTTCTTTACATACAGGTCGTATTCCTCAAACCTGCTCATTTTGAACTGAGAGTAGCCGTATTTGCTGTAAAGACTCCTCAGTGCAAATATGGCGCGCTCGTCATTCTTTATGATTTTCTCATCATTTATCATCGGTGGTGTTTCCTTTCGCCTCAAGTCTTTCGATAGCTGTGCGGTAGCCGCCTGTGCCGTAGTTCAGACACTTGTTGACTCTGCATATGGTGGCGGTGCTGACGCTTGTCTTTGCGTTTACCTCCTGATAATTCTGACCTGAGTGCAAGAGTCTTGCAACCTGAAATCTCTGTGCAATCTCCTTGATTTCTTTTATTGTGCAGGCGTCCTCAAAGAACATATAGCACTCGTCAATATCCTTGAGTGACAGTATTGCGTCAAAGAGGGCGTCAATTTCTGCATTGCGGAATTTGCTCATAGGTTTAGCATCCTTTCTGCTGAAGTTTCAGAGCAGTATATAACATATGGATATATACTATCTAATAATATGCTTGATATTTTACCACTATATCACGCTAAAGTCAAGGCTTAAAATCTACTTTTCACAAACTTGTATTCTATATAGATAGTGATACAGCAACTGACAAAAAATATGTTGATTATATACAAAAGACCTGTTGTTTTATATAGCTCCGCTTTGTGTGCAGAGTGTATAAAACAACAGGTCACCTTTTGTGTATTATGCACTTATAAAACTACGGGAACTTCCTTGTCAATAACCATAGAATCAGGAGTTACAAGGCAGTCCGTTGCAATGATTTTTACACCTGCTTTGTGTGCCTTTCTCAGTGCATCGCCGAAGGCTCTGTGTGTCTCGTCATTGGGACAGAGTCTGTGCACACCCTTCATCTGAATCACAAAGAGTATGTATGCTTTGTACCCCTCCTTTGTGCAGGCTATAAGCTCCTCTATATGCTTGACTCCTCTCTCAGTAGGAGCATCGGGGAAAAGGGCAGTGCCTGAGTGCTCCTGTGTTACACCCTTGACCTCAAGAAATATTTTTTCATCCTTGTCCTCTATGTAAAAATCAAACCTCGAGTTTCCGTGTTTAACCTCTCTGCGGATTATGGCTTTTTCAGAGAACAGGATGCTTTTTTTCAGCCATTCTTCTGCCGCATCGTTAGGTATCTGTGAGTCAAGATTTATTAGCAACGGCGGCAAATTATCCCGCTCCTTCACTGCGGCGATAAGGTCGTATTTAGTCTTGCGGGATGGGTTGTCGGATTCGGAAAGATACACAGTGCAACCGGGGGCAAGAAGCTCTTTGCATCTGCCTGTGTTTTTTACATGAACGGTCTCTGTTTTGCCACTATATTTCACCTGTGCGATGAATCTGTTGGGTCTTGCTATGAATACTGCCTCGACCACTTTGTTATATGTCATAAGAGGATACCTTTCTTTTTGTGAGAATTGATGAACAGCACAGAATTAATTGGTAAAATAAAAGGAATTTGTTTCCTAAAAGTAAAAAACCTGCTATCTGTCATTACGAGATATTATACAGTATTATATAAAATAAATCAACGAATGGCCGGATATTTAGTGGTTGTTCTCAAGTTGTTAAAAATTTGACAAAATCCAACTGTTTCTATTGCACAAACTGCTTTATTATGATATAATATCTACAATTGCGTAAGTTGTGCATATTTGCGTTCGGATATTTACAGTTCCTGCGGATTATGTGGCACGGAGCTTACGATTAATTCTGTTAATTATTGAAGAATATTTAAGCCAAAGGAGAACAGTTATGAACAAGATTACAGTTATCGGAGCAGGTAATGTAGGTGCTACTCTGGCATACACCTTTACTGTAGCAGGTCTTTGCTCTGAAATCGTGCTTATTGATGTGAACAATGAGCGTGCAATGGGCGAGGCGCTTGACATCCGTCAGGGTACACCCTTCTGCCATTCCTGCGTTGTATACGCAGGCAGCTATCAGGACGCAGCAGGTTCTGATATCGTTGTTTTAACCTCAGGTGTAGGTAGAAAGCCCGGTCAGTCCAGACTTGACCTCGCTCAGACAAACATCGAGATCACAAAAAGCATTATTCCTCAGATTACCCGTTATGCACCTGATGCAATCTATGTTATCGTAAGCAATCCTGTTGATGTTCTTACTTATGCATTCTGCAAGGTTTCAGGACTTCCTCAGGAGAGAGTGATCGGTTCAGGTACAATCCTTGATACCTCCAGACTCAGATCAAGACTCTCCGAGTATTACTTCCTCAATCAGCGCAATGTTCACGCATATGTACTGGGCGAGCACGGTAACTCCAGCTTTGTTCCCTGGTCTCTGTGTAATATCTCAAATGTTCCCATTGAGGAATATCGCAGAAGTGTACAGCGTACAGATGTTGTTTATCCCGAGCTCAACTACGACGAGGTGGAAGAGTATGTCAAGAAGTCAGGCGGCGAGGTTATCAGCCGTAAGGGTGCTACCTTCTATGCTGTATCTGTTTCCGTATGCCACCTGTGCAGATGTATCCTGAGCGGTGTTGACACAACCCTGACGGTTTCCACAATGCTCAACGGCGAGTACGGCATTGACGATGTATGTCTGAGCCTGCTCAATGTTGTAGGCAACAACGGCGCACACAGCAAGGTGCTTCTGCCCATGACAGATGAAGAGGTAGCAAAGCTCCGTACAAGTGCTGATACTCTCAAGGAAGTTATCAGAAGCGTTAACATCTGATATAGTCATTAATTATTAACATAAAAGCGTAAGATTTTACTGAAAGGACAGATTCAAATGGAATATCGCATAGAACACGATTCAATGGGCGAGGTTAAGGTCCCCGCAGATAAGCTCTGGGCTGCACAGACTCAGCGTTCAAGCCAGAACTTCCCTATAGGTGTGGGTATAGAGACAATGCCCAGAGAGATTACTCATGCTTTCGGTATACTTAAAAAGGCAGCGGCTATTGCAAATGCACAATTAAAGCCCGAGAAGATGACTGAGGAGAAGCTCTCTGCTATCACACAGGCTTGTGACGAGGTTATCGCAGGTAAGCTCAACGACAACTTCCCTCTGGTTGTATGGCAGACAGGCTCAGGCACCCAGTCCAATATGAATGTTAACGAGGTTGTTGCAAACCGCGGCAACCAGATTGCAGATAAAAAGCTCCTTCATCCCAACGATGATATCAATATGAGCCAGTCCTCTAACGATACATTCCCCACAGCAATGCACATTGCCGCTGTGTTTATGATTGAGGACAGACTCATTCCTGCAGCAGAGACTCTTATCAAGACCTTCATTCGCCTTGAGGAGGAGAACGAAGGCATCGTCAAGAGCGGCCGTACACATCTTCAGGATGCAACTCCCATCAAGTTCAGCCAGGAGATAAGCGGTTGGCGTTCAAGCCTTGAGCGTGATGTTGAGATACTCCGTCTTGCAGTGAAGCCCCTTTATGAACTTGCTCTCGGCGGCACAGCAGTAGGCACAGGACTCAATACCCCCAAGGGCTTTGCAGAGCTTGTAGCACAGACTGTTGCTGACCTGACAGGTAAGCCCTTTGTAACAGCGGTTAATAAGTTCCACGCACTTACATCCAAGGACGAACTGGTGTTTGCACACGGTGCTATCAAGGCTCTTGCTTGTGATATGATGAAGATTGCCAACGATGTCCGCTGGCTTGCAAGCGGTCCCCGTGATGGTTTAGGCGAGATTTTCATTCCCGAGAACGAGCCCGGTTCTTCAATTATGCCCGGTAAGGTTAACCCCACTCAGTGTGAGGCTGTAACAATGGTTGCAGTTCAGGTTATGGGTAACGATGTAGCAGTAGGTATGGCGGCTTCTCAGGGTAACTTTGAGCTTAATGTATTTATGCCTGTTTGTATTTATAATTTCCTTCAGTCAGGCAGGCTTCTTTCTGAGGCAATTCTCTCCTTTAACAACAACTGTGCAGTAGGTATCACCGCAAACCGCGAGAAGATACACCACAACCTGCACAATTCTCTGATGCTTGTTACTGCACTCAACCCCTATATCGGCTACGAGAATGCGGCTAAAACAGCAAAGAAGGCATACAAGGATAACATTTCACTGAAGGAGGCTTGCGTAGAGCTTGGCTTCCTCACTGCAGAGAGATTCGACGAGGTATTCCATCCCGAAGAAATGGTATAAGACGAGTATAGTCTTTAAGGAGTGTGTAGAATGATAGTAAGTTATTTTCCCGGTTGTACACTCAAGACCAAGGCTCAGGACCTTGATATGTATGCACGCAAATGTGCAGAAGTCTTAGGTGTAACTCTGGAAGAAATAGATAATTGGCAGTGCTGTGGAGGCGTATTCACAACTGTGAATAACGATGCAGTTACAAAGCTGTCTTCAGTGCGTGCACTTGATTTTGCACGCAGTAAGACTCAGCCTCTTGTTTCTGTTTGCTCCGCTTGCCACAATGTACTCAAACAGACCAACCACGCAGTACAGACCGATAAGGCTTTTGCTGATAAGGTTAATCTGTATATGGGTAATGAATCCCCCTATGACGGAAGCACACAGGTGTATCACTACCTTGAGATGCTCCGTGACCTTGTAGGCTTTGACGCTATCAAGGAAAAGGTTGTAAATCCCTTAAAGGGCAAGAAAATCGCTGCATACTATGGCTGTTTGCTTCTGCGACCCAGCGGTGTAATGCAGATGGATGACCCTGAGAATCCTCAGATTTTCGAGGATTTAATCCGAGCTTTAGGTGCAGAGCCTGTAATCTATGCTATGCGTAACGAGTGTTGCGGCGGCTATGTTACAATGGAAAGCCCCGAGTTTGCGGCTAAAAAGAGCAAGGCTATCACAGACAATGCGGCATCATTCGGTGCTGATATGATTGTAACAGCCTGTCCTCTTTGCAAATATAATCTTGAGAAAAACGGCAACTCTGTTCCTGTTGTATACTTCACAGAGCTTCTTGCAGAGGCTCTGGGCGTAAAGGAGGATACTCAGAATGCATAATGATAACACAAGACTCACACAGGAGATTATCCGTGCAAGCGGTGTCAATCCCTCAAAATGTATGAAATGCGGTAAGTGCTCAGCTACCTGCCCTGCATATGACGAGATGGAGTATCATCCCCATCAGTTTGTATATATGGTAGAGTCAGGGGATTTAGAGCCTCTTATGAATTCAAAGTCCCTTTATAAATGCCTGAGCTGTTTTGCTTGCATCGACCGTTGCCCCAGAGGCGTTGAGCCTGCAAAGCTTGTGGAAGCAGTTCGTTTTGCTGTAATCCGCCAGCAGGGTGCTGACCATATGACACCTGACGATGTACCTGCAAAACTTAATGAGGATATTCCTCAGCAGGCAATTGTCAGTGCGTTCAGAAAATACAGAAAGTAAGGAGGAAGAAACATAATGCAGAGAATTGGCGTATTCGTATGCTGGTGCGGAAGCAACATTGCAGGCACAGTTGATGTGCACACTGTGGCAGAAGCTCTGAAGTCTGAGCCCGGTGTTGTTTTTTCCACCGATTATCAGTATATGTGCTCTCAGGCAGGACAGGACATCATCAAGAATGCTATCAAAGAGCATAACCTGACAGGTATCGTTGTCTGCTCCTGCTCACCCCGTATGCACGAGGCTACCTTCCGTAAGACTGCCGCTGCAGCAGGCATCAACCCCTATATGGTTGAGATTGCAAACATCCGTGAGCAGTGCTCCTGGGTACACAAGGATATGCAGACAGGCACCGAGAAGGCAATCATCCTTGGTAAAGCCGCAGTTGCAAAGGTAAACCTGAACACACCTCTCACCCCCGGTGAGTCTCCCGTTACAAAGCGTGCACTGGTTATCGGCGGCGGTATCGCAGGTATCCAGACAGCACTTGATATAGCCGACGCAGGTTTCCCTGTTGATATTGTTGAGACAAAGCCCACCATCGGCGGCAAAATGGCACAGCTTGATAAGACTTTCCCCACACTTGACTGTGCCGCTTGTATTCTCACACCTAAGATGGTAGATGTTGCTCAGAACGAGAATATCCGCATCTTCTCCTACAGTGAGGTGCAGGAGATTAAGGGCTTCGTTGGTAACTTCGATGTTACTATCAAAAAGAGAGCCCGCTTCGTCAAGGAAGAAATCTGCACAGGTTGCGGTGCTTGTGTTGAGAAATGTCCTATGAAGAAGATTCCTAACGAGTTTAACCTTGGTATGGATAACCGTCACGCAATTTACATTCCCTTTGCACAGGCAGTACCCAAGGTTGCAACTATTGACCCTAATGCTTGTAATATGCTCAAGAAGGGCAAGTGCGGTATCTGCTCCAAGGTTTGCAGTGCAGGTGCTATCGACTATACACAGAAGGATGAGTTCATCTCTGAGAAGTACGGCGCAATCGTTGTTGCTACAGGCTTCAATCCTATCAGTATGGAGAAGTTCGACGAGTATGCTTACAGCCAGTCCAAGGATGTTATCACATCTCTTGAGTTTGAGCGTCTCACAAATGCCGCAGGTCCCACAGCAGGTAAACTCCTCCGTCCTTCTGACTTAAAGCATCCCCACACTATCGTATTTGTACAGTGCGTAGGCTCTCGTTGTGCCGCTTGTGCAGAAAAAGGCAAGGAGTATTGCTCCAAGATTTGCTGTATGTACACAGCAAAGCACGCAATGCTCGTCCGTGACAAATACCCTGATACAGAGGTTTATGTATTCTATATTGATGTTCGTACTCCCGGTAAGAACTTTGACGAGTTCTACCGTCGTGCAGTAGAGGAGTACGGCGTTAAGTATGTAAAGGGTATGGTAGGCAAGGTCACTCCCGAGGGTGACAAGCTGAAGGTTCAGGCATCTGACCTTATCGCAAACAAACAGCTTCACATTGACGCTGATTTAGTTGTTCTTGCCGCCGCTATCGAGCCTGATAAGTCAGCCCGTCCTCTTGCTACAATGCTTACAGCAAGTATGGACACCAACGACTTCTTCACCGAGGCTCATCCCAAGCTCCGTCCCGTAGAAAGCCCCACAGCAGGTGTGTTCCTGTCAGGTGCTTGTCAGGGCCCCAAGGACATCCCCGAGACTGTTTCACAGGCAAGTGCCGCCGCTTCTAAGGTTATCGGCCTGCTTGTTAAGGATAAACTCACAGGCAACCCCTGTGTAGCAAGCCCCAACGAGCTTATGTGTAACGGTTGCTCCACTTGTGAGCGTGTATGTCCCTACGGTGCTATTACTTATGAAGATAAAGAGTTTATGATGCCCGACAGGTCCAAGGCAATCCGCCGTGTGGCACAGGTTAATCCTGCAGTATGTCAGGGTTGCGGTGCTTGTACTGTGGCTTGTATGTCAGGTGCTATGGACTTGCGTGGATTTATGGGTTCACAGATCATTGCGGAGGTGGATGCAATATGCAAGTAAACGAATATAAACCCTTGATTGTTGCATTCTGTTGCAACTGGTGCTCTTACGCAGGTGCAGACCTTGCAGGTAACAACAGACTTGCTTATCCTGCTGATG
This sequence comes from Ruminococcus sp., assembly GCA_017473775.1. Classification (GTDB taxonomy): domain Bacteria; phylum Bacillota; class Clostridia; order Oscillospirales; family Acutalibacteraceae; genus Ruminococcoides. The sequence continues at coordinate 10,677 of JAFUJH010000021.1, read as the reverse complement.
TAAAAATCATCCGTGTTCCTTGCTCCTGCCGTGTTAATCCTATGTTTATTCTCCGTGCATTCCAGCGCGGAGCAGACGGTGTAATCATCTGCGGTTGCCACCCCGGTGACTGCCACTATACATCAGGCAACTACTACACCAGACGCCGTATGGCTCTGCTGTTCTCAATGCTTGACTACCTTGGTATCGAGCGTGAGCGTACCCGTCTTGAGTGGGTATCTGCAGCAGAAGGTGCAAAGTTTGCCGCTACTATGAACGACTTCGTCGAGAAGGTAACAGCCCTCGGCGAGAACAAGAGATTGGAGGATCTGCGATGCAAAAGATAACACGCGATGTGCTTGTTAATAAAGCAGTTTCTCTGCTTGAAGCAGGAGAGGTAAAAGCTGTCCTCGGCTGGGGCAAGGGTGAGTTCTCTTACGATGTAACTCCCACTGTTTTTGAGTCCGCCGATGAGCTTCGCGAAAACTTTGTCTGGAACGATTTCTGCGGTGCTAACTTCTCCAAATACTTAGTTTCAAAAACAAGAAAAATCCAGGGCAAAATCCTTGTGTTCCTCAAGCCCTGTGATACCTACAGCTTCAATCAGCTTCTCACCGAGCACCGCTTTGACCGTGAGAAGGTCTACGCAGTAGGTGTTCCCTGTGAGGGTATGGCTGATATCGCAAAGGTAAAGGCTTTAGCTGGTGATGGTATCTCTGCAATCGACTTTACCGATGCAGGACTTGTGGTTACAACTCTCTATGATGACGAGCCCAAGACAATAACTTATGCGGATGCTCTGGCAGAGCGTTGCGTAAACTGCAAGAGCAAGAAGCATGTAGCATATGATGAGCTTTTAGGCGAGAGCGGCGAGGTGCTCGAGTCTGCCCGTTTTGACGAGGTAGAGAAAATCGAGGCGATGACAGCCGATGAGCGTTTTGCATTCTGGCAGGGTGAGCTTTCACGCTGTATCCGTTGCAACGCTTGCCGTGATGTATGTCCCGCTTGTACCTGTGAAAAGTGTGTTTTCGATAACCCCAACTCAGGTGCAGAGAACAAGGCTCCTGCAACCTCCTTTGAGGAGCAGATGTTCCACATTATCCGTGCATTCCATGTAGCAGGCAGATGTACTGACTGCGGTGAGTGCTCCAGAGTATGTCCTCAGAACATTCCTCTCCATCTTCTCAACCGTAAGTTTATCCGTGATATTGATAACTTCTACGGTGAGTATCAGGCAGGTGCTGAGGTAGGCTCCCGTGCTCCTCTGGTTGATTACAACCTTGACGATTTAGAGGCTTCTGATGTTTTTGATAGGAGGGACACTGAATAATGCGTAAATTTTCTTTGAGTGTACTTTCCGAAGTTTTTGCTGAAATTGCAAAAAACGCAACACTTTACATTCCTGCAACTGATAACGCAGGTGGTGCAAAGTTTACAAAGTGGGCTGAGGGTGTAGAGTATCTTGAGACTCTCAACACAGTAAAAAGCCCCAAGGATTTCTTCTTTCCTCACACAGAAGATCTGATGGAATTCAAAGTTACAGGCAAGAATATCGAACTTTTCGATATCAGAGAAGAATCCGAGGACTTCGTTGTTTTCGGTGTCCGTGCCTGTGATGTAAAGAGCTTCGATATTTTAGACAGAGTGTTCCTCGTTGACCCTGTGGACACTTACTATGCTTCACGCCGTGAGCACGGTGTAATCATTTCTCTTGCTTGTACCCGTCCTGCTGAGACCTGCTTCTGCGGCACCTTTGATATTGACCCTGCAACTCCTGCAGGCGATATCAGCGCTTGGAAGACAGAGGATAGCATCTATCTGGAGGCGAACACAGCAAAAGGTGAGGCACTTCTCGCAAAGTTAGATGTTCTCACAGAAGAGTGCGACACTGAGGCAGTAGAAACACAGCAGGAGAAAATCCGCAAGATTATGGATAAACTTCCTCTCAAAGACCTTACAACCGATAGCTTCGGCGGCGGTAAGACTCTTGACCTTTTCAACAGCGAAAAGTGGGCAGAACTTTCCGAATCTTGCCTCGGTTGCGGTACCTGTACTTTTGTTTGTCCCACCTGCCAGTGCTACGATATCAAGGATTTCAACACAGGCAATGGCGTAATCCGCTACCGTTGTTGGGACTCCTGTATGTTCAGTGAGTTTACAAAGATGGCACACGGCAACTCTCGTCTTTCTCAGCTTGAGCGTTTCCGTCAGAGATTTATGCACAAGCTTGTCTATTACCCTGAGAATAACGAGGGAATCTTCAGCTGTGTAGGTTGCGGACGATGCCTTAGTAAGTGTCCCATATCTATGAATATAGTAAAAGTAATGAAGGCTTTAGGAGGGGAGAAGTAATGAACAATCGTACAGAAACTTTAATACCTGTTGTTGGAGTTATCACCGATGTTCGCATTGATACTCCCGATGTAAAGACTTTCCGCGTTGTTACACCTGAGGGCAAAAAGGCATTCGACCATATGCCCGGTCAGTGTGCAATGCTCTCAATTCCCGGTGTAGGTGAGGCTATGTTTTCAATTACCTCATCTCCCACAAACACAGAATTTATGGAGTTTTCCATTAAGAAGTGCGGTTGCGTTACCGATTGGCTCCATCAGGCTGAGGTAGGTCAGCAGATTACAATCCGCGGACCCTATGGCAGACCCTTTCCTGTTGAAGAGGAGTTCAAAGGCAAGGATTTGCTCTTTATCGCAGGCGGTATCGGACTTGCACCTCTGCGTTCCGTTATCAACTATTGCCGTCATTATCGTGATGATTATGGTAAGATTGATATTGTATACGGCTCACGCAGTATGGATGACCTTGTTGATTACAAGGAGATAGTAGACGAGTGGACAAAGGATACAAATGTAGATGTTCACCTGACTATCGACCGTGAGCAGGAGGGCTGGGACGGCCATGTTGGCTTTGTTCCTAATTTCGTCAAGGAGCTGGGCTTTGATACCAACAAGACAGCTATCATCTGCGGACCTCCCATTATGATTAAGTTCACACTTCAGGCTATGGTAGAGCTTGGATTCAATAAGGAGCAGGTTTACACTACAATGGAGCTTCGTATGAAGTGCGGTGTAGGTAAGTGCGGCAGATGTAACATCGGCTCCAAGTATGTGTGCAAGGACGGCCCTGTGTTCCGCTGTGACGAGCTGGACGAGCTGCCCGACGAGTATTGATAGGAGGTAATAACATGGAGAATATGGTAAATGTTTTTCTTTTTGGTAAGAAATATCAGGTTCCCGATAACCTGACCATTATGCGTGCTATGGAGTACGCAGGCTACGAGCTGGTACGAGGTTGCGGCTGTCGTAACGGCTTCTGCGGTGCCTGTGCTACTATCTACAGAATTGCAGGTGACAGAGACCTGAAGGCTTGTCTTGCTTGCCAGACAAAGGTAGAGGACAATATGTATGTTGCAACCCTGCCTTTCTTCCCCCTTGTAAAGCAGGTCTATGATATCGAAACAGTCAACACCACAGAACAGGTTATGATGCAGCTTTATCCTGAGATTTACGCTTGCGTAGGCTGTAACGCCTGTACAAATGCTTGTACTCAGGGACTCAATGTTATGCAGTACATTGCATACGCACAGCGCGGTGACTTTGAGGCTTGTGCCGAGGAGTCCTTTGATTGCGTAATGTGCGGTGTGTGCTCATCCCGTTGTCCTGCAGGTATCTCTCATCCTCAGGTTGCAATGCTTGCTCGTCGTATCAACGGCAAGTACTTGGCTCCCAAGTGCGGTCACCTTGAGGATAGAGTACAGGAGATCAAGGACGGTTCATTTACAGAGCTTATCGAGGCTCTGATGCAGAAGCCTATTGACGAAATGAAAGAGCTTTACAATACTCGTGAGATTGAGAAATAAGGAGGGCAAAGTTTATGTATGCAGAACAGTTTCAGAAATCATTAAAAGCTGTAGAAGAAGCAAGAGCAAATAACATCGCCCTTGAGCCTCAGCGTATGACAGCACAGCAGAAGGAGGACCTGCTTGCAGAGTTCCATCCCGACTACAGAAAAGCCGAGTTTACAGAACTCAAGATGGGCCCCAACAAGGGCGATAAAGTTCCTCACGAGCTTGCAGAAACACTGCAGGCACACGCAAGAATCAAGGCAGAGGATGTAGACCTGACTTCCCCTGCTTACGATGTTGATGTACTTATTATCGGCGGCGGCGGTGCAGGTGCATCTGCCGCAATCGAGGCACACGAGGCAGGCGCCAATGTTATGATTGTCACAAAGCTTCGTATCGGCGACGCAAACACAATGATGGCAGAAGGCGGTATTCAGGCTGCTGATAAGGCAAACGACTCTCCTGCAATCCACTTTGTTGACGCTTTCGGCGGCGGTCACTTTGCCGCAAAGCGTGAGCTCCTCAGAAAACTCGTTTGCGATGCTCCTGAGGCAATCCAGTGGCTCAACGAGCTGGGCGTAGAGTTTGATAAGGACGCAGAGGGTAATATGATTACCACTCACGGCGGCGGTACATCCCGTAAGCGTATGCACGCAGCAAAGGACTACTCCGGTGCCGAGATTATGCGTACACTTCGTGACGAGGTATTAAATCGTCAGATTCCCGTTGTTGACTTCACTGCCGCTGTAGAGCTTATTCTCGACGAGAACGGCAAGGCCGCAGGCGCAGTGCTTATGAATATGGAAACCAAGGAACTCCTTGTAGCTCGTGCTAAGACTGTCATCATTGCAACAGGCGGTGCAGGCAGAATGCACTATCAGGGATTCCCCACATCCAACCACTACGGTGCAACTGCCGATGGTCTGGTACTTGGCTACAGAGTCGGTGCAAAGCTTCTCTATGCAGAGACTCTCCAGTATCATCCCACAGGTGCCGCATTCCCCGAGCAGATTTTCGGTGCTCTTGTTACCGAGAAGGTTCGCTCACTTGGTGCAAAGCTTGTAAATGTAAACGGTGAGGTGTTTATGCATCCTCTGGAGACCCGTGATGTTGCCGCCGCTTCCATTATCCGCGAGTGTAACGCACGCGGCAACGGCGTTGAAACAGGCTCAGGTCTTGGCGTATGGCTTGATACTCCTATGATTGAGAAAATCGGCGGCGAGGGTACAATTATGAAGCGAATCCCCGCTATGTGGAGAATGTTCGATAAGTACGGTATCGATATCCGTAAGGAGCCTATCCTCGTATATCCCACACTTCACTACCAGAACGGCGGTCTTGATATTACCGAGGATGGTATGACTACCAATGTTGAGAATCTGTTTGTAGCAGGTGAGGCAGTAGGCGGTATCCACGGCAGAAATCGTCTTATGGGTAATTCCCTCCTTGATATCATCGTATTCGGCAGAAGTGCAGGTAAGAATGCCGCCGCTAAGGCACAGAACACAGAGGTTGGCACTCTCACACTTTCACATATTGCAAAGTTCGAGCAGGAGATTGAGGACGCAGGTATCGTAACTGATACAGTATCTCCCAAGCTTCTCCCCAGCTATGCAAGAAAATAATGATATAAATTAAAAAGGAAGGGTATTAAAAATGGAACTTTTCGGCGGAGTTATTCCCATTACGGGAGTATCATTCTTTCTGTTCTGTGTGTTCGCTATTCTCTTTGTAGGCTACGCACTGGGACGAATCACAATTAAAGGTGTATCTTTAGGCGATGCAGGTGTGTTCATTGTAGCACTGCTTTTCGGTGCTCTGTTCTGTTCAGATTTTATGACAAACACCTTCGGTGCACAGCCTATCGAGTTTAACCACGATTGGCTTTCTATTGTTGAGAGTTTCGGACTTATCCTGTTTGTTACAAGCGTTGGCTTTATCGCAGGTCCCAAGTTCTTCGCAAATATGAAGAAGAACTTCAAGTCCTATGTGCTCCTTGGTCTTGTTATCATCATTGCAGGCGGTCTGTCTGCACTTGGATGCATTATGCTGGGTGAGCATGTTCTCGGCTACGGTGCAGAGTCTGTTACCGATATCGACGGCTTTGTAGCAATGATTGTAGGTCTGCTTTCAGGCTCACTTACATCTACTCCCGCATTCTCTGCGGCAAAGGCAACAGTTGCTCCCGAGTATCAGAGCCTTGTGTCCGTTGGTCACGGTATTGCATACATCTTCGGCGTTGTAGGCGTTGTTCTCTTTGTTCAGCTTATTCCTAAGCTTACAAAGGCAGATATGGCAGCAGAGCGTGCAAAGATTTCTGTTAAGCAGGACGAGTCAAAAGCAAAGAAAATTGTTAAGCTTCTCCACCTTGACCATATGGGCATCTGTGTATTCTCCCTTGCCGCAATTCTCGGTACAGTGGTAGGCAAGATTAAGATTCCTATGAGCTCACAGGGACTTGACGGCACTTGCTTCTCTCTCACAACAACCGGCGGTTGTCTGCTTGTGTCTCTTGTCCTCAGTCACTTCGGCAGAGTTGGCAAGCTGAACCTTATGCCTGCAGAGTCCACACTCAAGCTTTTCCGTGAGCTTGGTCTGGTACTGTTCCTTGTAGGTGCTGGTATCCCCGGCGGTGCAGACTTCGTAGCATACTTCAATGGTATGTACTTTGTATACGGTATCATTATGACAATCATTCCCATGATTATCGGCTACCTGTTTGCAAAGTATGTGCTCAAACTCAGCCTCCTCAACAACCTCGGCTCTATCACAGGCGGTATGACAAGTACCCCTGCTCTGGGTACTCTTATCTCCACAGCAGGCACAGAGGATGTTGCAGCAGCATATGCCGCTACATATCCTATTGCACTCATTGCAGTAGTGCTGATTTCTCAGTTCATCATCCTGATGTTCTGATAAAACTCAATGCAAATTCAAACGGCTTCGCTAATTTCAGCGAAGCCGTTTTTTCTGCCTTCCCCACGAGGGGAAGCTTATATAAGCTTCCCTCTTTGAGGGAAGTGGCATTGGTTGAAAGCCAATGACGAAGGGAGTTCGTAGGGGTCGGCGCCACGACGACCCGAAAACCCTTCCCTTTGAGGTTATTCCTTTTCCTCTTATTGTAGGGATCGGCGTCCTCGACGGTCCAAAGAGCCTTCCCCTCCGAGGGGAAGCCTTAAAAGCCTTCCTCGTTGAGGAGGGTAGCTGTGCGTAAGCACTGACGGGAGGAGTAAAAATCCCTTGACAAACTTATAATTATATTGTATTATTGTGCTAGTACAGTAATACAATAATTCGGAAAGGAGGCTCGTTATGGCGTGGAGCTTTGATAAACACACTCCCGTTTATTTGCAGATTGCAGGCAGAATCCGCAACGATATTATCCGTGGGGTTTATCCGCCTGATTCTCAGATTCCGTCTGTGCGTCAGCTTGCTCTTACTGCGGCGGTCAATCCCAACACAGTCCAGCACGCACTCACTGCTCTGGAGGCAGAGGGACTTATCTATTCAGAGAGCACCGCAGGCAGATTTGTAACAGGCAACACAGAACTCATAGAATCTGCAAAGCAGCAAGCAGCACGGGAGCTTGTAGAGGAGTTCCTCAGGAGAGCACAGGAACTGTCCATAACAAAGGAGCAACTTATAAAAATGTTAGAGGAGGAGAACGGATGAGTATACTTGAATGTAAGAATCTTACAAAGGCATACAAACGAGGCAGGAATGTCCTTGATAATATGAATATCACTATTCCGGCAGGCAAGATTGTGGGACTTTTAGGTCCTAACGGTTGCGGCAAGTCTACACTTATCAAGCTGATATCAGGACTTCTTCAGCCCAATTCAGGCGAGATTTTAATTGACGGCAAAAAGGTAGGGGAGGAAACAAAAGCCCTTGTGTCCTATCTGCCCGAGCGTACATACTTCAACAACTGGATGAAGGTAGAGGAGCTTGTCAGCTACTTTGCAGAGTTTTATAAGGACTTTGACAGTGAGAAAGCCTACAGGCTTCTCAGTGACCTTGACATAGACCCAAAGGCAAAACTCAAGACTCTCTCCAAAGGTACAAAGGAGAAAGTTCAGCTCATCCTTGTAATGTCAAGACGAGCAAAGCTTTATCTTCTTGACGAGCCCATTGCAGGCGTAGACCCTGCCGCCAGAGAATACATTCTCAGCACAATTGTAGGCAACTACGACGAAGATGCTACAATCATCATCACAACCCACCTGATTGCAGATGTAGAGCAGGTGCTGGATGATTTTATGTTTGTAACTTACGGCGGACAGATTCTCAAATCAGGCTCTGCCGAAGAAGCAAGAATAGAAAATAACTGTTCTCTTGATGAACTTTTCAGGGAGGTGTTCAGATGTTCACAAAACTTCTGAAGCACGACACAAAGGCCGTGTTCAAATACTGGTGGCTCGGCGCCGCCATATCCGTACTCGTAGCAATCTTCGGCGGTTTCTGTATGAAGATAGCAAATGTAGACTACACCAAGTACGAAGTCCTGCCAACATTAGGTATGGTAGGTGTTGTAGTTACCCGTATCGGACTATACTTGTTCCCTCTGTTTACAACTATTCTGATAGTTGTCCGTTATTATAAGCATTTTTTCACCGACGAGGGTTATCTCACATTTACTCTGCCGGTAAGAAAGACCACATTGCTTAATTCAAAAATTGCAACATCATTTGTATTTTCTGTTATGTCATCAGCTCTCAGTTGCCTGAATATGTTTCTTATTATTCTCATTGGCAATCCTGAGATTATAGGTACAGAGGATATGGCTTATGAATTCAGCTATTTTGGTTGGCTTTTCTCAATGGCACTCTTTGGCGTAGATTCCTTTGCAGAATTTCTGAATTCATCATACTCATTTGCAGTTCCTTATATTATACTTTTAGTTTTAATTGCAGTAGCATGGGTTGTTGTACAGGCTCTCTTTATCTATGCCTGCATAACTCTTGCATCTTCAATTGTCAAAAAGCATAAGGTGCTCACAGCAGTAGGGCTCTACTACGGAGCAAGCAGTTTTGTATTCTTTCTGTTTATGATATTTATGTATTGGGGACTTTTCTCTACTTATGATACAACGGATATCACCGAAAGCCTGAGCAAAAACGAATCCTTATGGTTTACACTTTTGCTGTTTGTTGGCGTATTAGGTGTGCTTTTGGTTGTGATTGGTGCACTGTATTTGCTTCTGACCTACCTTCTGGATAAGAAGCTCAATCTTGAGTAAGGAGGCACAGATTATGAAAAAGACAGTATCAGTAATATTAATGATAGTAATATGCGTATCCCTTCTTTTTGCTGTGCCTGCGGTATCAGCTGATAAGTATTCAGATTATCAGCTTGGACCTAACGCAGAGTACCTTACTCACGACGGCAAAACCTATTACCCCATAGATAATTCCAATGTGTTTTCCTTTAATTATTATAAGGTTTCTCCAGGAGAAACAGACTCTAATTATGCCAGAGTTCGTCTTACTTATAGTGATGATGCAACAAAGGCGGTTTTCTGGCCGAACTCGTATGCTTTAATTTCAAAAGGTGTAGATAGTCCTTGCATTGAGTTGGATTTATGTACCGATAATAATTCATTTTCTGTGCCATACATTGAGGAGTCTTACCTTGAGGAATATGAGAATCTCACAAAAGGTATCGGAGCTTCATATTCAATAGATAATTTCCTTGATTATTACTATGATGATTATTATTTTGATTTGAGTGCAGAGGACTATAATAGCTGGGTATCAGATGAACCTGTTACTATGATGTCCTTTATGTTGACCGAGTTTGATTGCCAGGTTATTTATGCTTATGATAAAACAGGTCTGGTGTCTGTTATAAGCGGAGCAGTCTTTGTTGATGAAGAAAATGAAGAAATATTTCTTTTCAGCGGAAATAATGCGTCAGAGTTTATTGATGAATATGGAAATATCAAAGCTACAAAGAATAAACCGATAACAGTTTACAGACTGGAGGATGAACAGCTCCGTCAGGAGCTGATAGAGTTCTACTACTCAGAGCCTGAGGATGATTTGGAGTGGCTTGAGCTTGAGAAATCTGATGTGACTTTTCTGAAGTTTTTCTGTGTATTTCTCTTTGGTGTACTTCCTGTGCTTCTCACAGCATTCTCCATAGTAATGCTCTGTGTTATCAAAGATAAAAAATACCACCGCTCGTATATTGCAATGCTCATAGGTTCCGTCTTAGTTCTTGTCGCCTGCATAGCAGTAATAATTCTCTTTATCTGATAATGACAAGGAGTGATATTATGAAAAAACTTATTGCAGTATTATCCATAGTTGCAGTTTTGTTAGGTGTTTTTGCAGGTTGTGCTCCTGATTCATTCGGACACGAAACCTATACTGATGTAGCAGACTATTACAAGATTTTTGAACTTACAGAGCTTAGAGAAAAAATAAGACTTCAGGAACTTTTTCCAGAGGATATCTCAGACCTTGATGTGCAGGATTTTTACAGCGAGTGGGAATTAGGTCTTGCTGGCAGTGCAGATTATGAACTTTATCTGAGCATACAGTATTCAGACGAGGAATTTAACGCAGAGATTGACCGAATCAAAAATCTATACCATGGTTGTATATTGTATGATACTGAGCACTTCCGTTATCCTGCCTATGCTTTGGTTGTGGGCTATATGGACACAAGTGTTTATGCTCTTGTGGATGAAAGCAACAGCTTAATTCATTATGTGTGTATTCAGCTTATGAATGATGAAAGGTTGGATATACCTGACGATTTAATGCCCATAGGTTATCACGATTTCGGAGAAGTAGAGGGAATAGAATTCCACATAACTGAAAAAAACGAATTTT
>JAFUJH010000020.1 GCA_017473775.1 Ruminococcus sp. | reverse complement strand
TTGCGGCATATGCGAGAGTTTCCTCCGGGAAAGATGCTATGCTGCACTCCTTGTCGGCACAGGTCAGTTACTACAATGACCTCATACAAAAACATCCCGGTTGGGTGTTCTGCGGTGTATACGCAGATGAAGCCTTGACGGGGACCAAAGCAGACAGAAAAAACTTCACCCGTCTGCTTGAAGATTGCAAGGCGGGCAAGGTGGATATGATCGTGACCAAGTCCATATCGCGCTTTGCCCGAAATACGCTTACCCTTTTGGAGACCGTGCGGATGCTGAAAGATATCGGGGTGGATGTGTATTTTGAAGAACAGAATATTCACTCCGCATCCGCAGACGGAGAATTGATGCTGACCATACTGGCATCATATGCCCAGGAAGAAAGCCTTTCGGCAAGTGAGAATCAAAAATGGCGTATACGACGTAATTTTGAGAACGGAATGCCCTGGACGGGTACAATGCTCGGTTACCGCTACGATAACGGCAAATACATCATTGTACCCGAAGAGGCATATGTTGTCCGCTTCATATTTGACAGCTACCTTTCGGGGATGGGATTTACCGCTATTATGAAAACTCTTAACGAAAAAGGTATTCCCACCCGAAACGGCAATGCCTGGTGCAAAAACAGCGTAGTGAAAGTGTTGCGGAACTACGCATACACCGGAAACCTTCTGCTACAGAAAACCTACCGGGAGAACCACCTTACAAAACGCACATTACAAAATAACGGAGAGTTACCGAAATACCACATAGAGAATAGCCACGAAGCAATCGTTCCTCTGCGACAGTTTAACGCTGTGCAAGAGGAGATAAAACGCAGAGCAGACAAGCACGCCCACGTTGCACCGAAGATTACATACCCGTTTACGGGACTTATCGTGTGCGGTAATTGCGGTAAGCATTATCGCAGAAAGATAACCAAGACAGGTGCGGTTTGGATCTGCTCCACATTTAACACCATCGGAAAAGAGTACTGTGCTTCAAAGCAAATCCCGGAAAGCACCCTCATTTCCGTTACAGAAGAAACCTTGGGCAGCATAAATGCCCTTAATGATAAAATATCGGCTATCAGAGCGGAGAAAGATAATACCTTGGTATTCTGCTTCACAAACGGAGAAAGTTCCGTTAAACGATGGACAGACCGCTCCCGCCGTGAAAGTTGGACAGATGAAATGCGGGAAACCGCAAGACAAAGAACACTGGAAAGGAATAAGAACAATGGCTAAAAACATCACCGTCATTCCCGCCACAAGGAATATACACACGGGAGTTGAACACACATCCACTGAAAAACGGCGCGTTGCCGGATACGCCCGTGTATCCACCGACAGCGAAGAACAGCTTACAAGCTATGAGGCGCAGGTGGATTATTACACGCAGTTCATATCCGCAAACCCGGAATGGCAATTTGTGAAGGTCTATACCGATGAAGGAATTTCCGCAACCAACACCAAAAAGCGTGACGGCTTTAATGCTATGATAACGGATGCTCTTGCCGGGAAGATTGATTTAATCGTGACCAAGAGCGTAAGTCGCTTTGCGCGTAATACCGTGGACAGCCTTACCACCGTCCGCAAACTGAAAGAAAAGGGCGTTGCGGTGTACTTTCAAAAGGAAAACATATATACGCTCGACAGCAAGGGTGAACTGCTCATCACCATTATGTCATCCCTTGCCCAGGAAGAGAGTCGCAGCATTTCCGAAAATGTCACATGGGGACAAAGGAAAAGATTTGCAGACGGAAAGGTAAGCCTTCCTTACAAGAGTTTCCTCGGTTACCGCAAGGGAGCAAACGGTCTGCCGGAGATCGTGCCGGAGCAAGCTGAAATCGTAAAGCGGATATACCGACTCTTTATGCAGGGCAAGACACCCAGCGGAATCGCAAAACTACTCACCGCAGAAGGTATACCCACACCGGGCGGCAAGGTTAAGTGGCAGAGTTCCACGGTGGAAAGCATCCTTCGGAACGAGAAATACAAGGGTGATGCCATTCTCCAAAAATCCTTTACTGTAGATTTTCTGCAAAAGAAGATGAAAGTGAACGAGGGTGAGGTTCCGCAGTACTATGTTGAGAACAGCCATCCGGCAATCATACCTCCCGAAGAGTGGGACTTGGTGCAGGCTGAAATGGCAAGGCGCAAGGAACTTGGTCAGCGGTACAGTTCTACCAGCGTGTTCGCATCAACTATCATCTGTGGTGAATGCGGTAGTACATACGGTGCAAAGGTATGGCACTCCACTGATAAATACCGCAGAACAGTATGGCAATGTAACCACAAGTTCAAAGGCGATCACCGCTGCACAACACCGCATTTATATGAAAGTGAGATTAAGGAGTTATTCCTCAAAGCCTTCTGCAAGCTGATGGATGTCCGTGAAGCCATTGTAGATGATTGCCGCCTTGTACAAAGCACCCTCGGAGATCAAACGGAGTTGGATTCACAGGCAAAGGCCATCACGGAAGATATAGAAATAACGGCAGAACTCATCCGCAGATGCGTGGATGAAAACACATTCAAGGTGCAGAACCAGGCAGAATACTTTGAACGCTATGAGCGCCACACCGCACGATATGAAAAGCTGAAAAGACAGCTTGAGAGCATCGAAACAGAACGGCAGCGTCGCAAAGAGAAGTTCGACCTTATCGGCTCATTCATTGCAACCCTTGAAAAGCAGGGTGCCACACCGATCGAGTTTGATGATGACCTATGGGTGGCAATCGTTGACCACGTTACCGTCAACGCTGATGAGTCGGTAGTTTTCACCTTCAAAGGCGGTATGGAAGTGACCGAACAGCTTATTTAACAGTTGAACCCAATGAACATAAGAATAACGATAGGGGTTTTATATAACGGAAAAGCCGTATAACCGAGGACTAACAATCCAACGATTATGCGGCTTTTTGTTATTTTAGGATCATTTTCATAAGGGGGTTCAACAGCAAATGAAAAATCCCCATAACCACAGAGGTTTTGGGGCTAAAAAGTAACGAACCGACAGCTGATAATTGTATCAACTGTCGGTTCAGTTATGGTGCGGGTGACAGGACTTGAACCTGCACGGGGGTGCCACCAGAACCTAAATCTGGCGCGTCTGCCAATTCCGCCACACCCGCATGTATTTATTAGATTGTTTATTATTATATATCCTGCAGATAAAAAAATCAAGTGCTATTTGTTCTGTGCTCTTTTGGCTTGCTTGCCATTAATATCAGGTGGTATTCTTTGGTTATTCTTGCAAAGAGGGATACACTAGGGTATAATCAGATAAGAAAGAATGTGTATATCTGTCCCACGATTGTAGTCAGATATGCATTATTGGACGGAGTGCTGTTATGACAAGGGCAGTTGGTAATTTCAAAAGAAAATATTTTGCCCTTGGGGATTTGCCGGTGGTGTTGCTTGTGCTGTCGGCTTTTGTGCTGGGGTTGATTATGCTGTTCTCAGGCAGAGGTGACGATAACCTTGTGGCAGTTGTTTCTGTCAGGGGAGAGGTTTACTCAGAGATTTCGCTTGCACAGGTTGCAGAGCCCTACGACCTTACTGTTGAAGGGGACGAGTCGGTTGTTCTGCATATTTCATCAGACGGAGTCGAGTTTGTAAGCTCTGATTGTCCCGATAAGCTGTGTGTCAATACAGGTCTCCTGACTCGCTCGGGACAGTCGGCGGTATGTCTGCCTGCCCGTGTGTCGGTGAAGCTTGTGTCAGAAACAGGTGCACCATCCGATGCGCCTGATGCGGTAGCGGGGTGACAGTATGAGTAATAAGGTTATGATTAAAGACGGTGTGCTTATGCTGTGCCGTACAGGAGTACTGTCAGCAGTTGCATTAGTGCTGTCCATATTCGAGGGAATGCTTCCTGATTTGCCGTTTGTGCTTCCGGGTATGAAGCTGGGGCTTTCCAATTTAGCCGTGATGCTGTCTCTTGAGCTGTGCCCTTTGCCCTGTGCACTTTGCGTTGCGGTTATCAAAGCTTTGTTTGCTCTGCTCAGCCGGGGTGTCACTGCCTTTGTAATGAGCCTTATAGGCGGATTGCTAGCAACTATTGGAATGTTTTTGCTTGTAAGAGCTAAGAGGCTTCACTTTGGTTGCTTTGGTATCGGGGTGTTTGGTGCCTTTTTGCATAATTGCGGACAGCTTGCGGTGGCGCTTGTGCTTGTGTCTGATGCGGTGTATGGGTATTTTCCCATATTGATTGTAAGTGCGGTGATTACAGGCTCGGTGACAGGGCTTGTGTATTACCTTGTGATGCCGTCGCTGAAAAAGCTTCCCTTGATGGGGGATAATATCGGTAATTTGCAAAACCTGTGAATTGATGATAAAATGTAGAAAATCAGTTTGATTGGTGATATGTATGAGTGTTAATAATTCTAACAAAGAAAATAAAAACGGCAAGTCGAATTCTGTAACCGCTAAGGCGAAAAAGACGGGCAGGATAATGCTCAGAGCCCTGATACTGGTTGTGGTTTTTTGCGTGGTTATTTTTGGCGGTGTAGTTCTGTCTGATTTGTTATTTAGTGATGATAGCAGTGGCACAACACCAGAGATTATAGCAGTCACTGTGTCGGGGAGCGATATTATCCTGAATGACGATACCACCGTGACGCTTGATGAGCTCAAGGAGTATCTTCTTGATGCAGAGAGCAAAGGGGAGCTGTACACTGTAGCTCTCATCAACGATACCCACAAGCCTGCAAATTATCAGGTTTACAATCAGATTGTTGACCTGCTTGCGCAGTTCGATATTATCTGTGAAAAAATGAAAGTAACCTCCACACTTGATGAGCTGTATGCCGCTACCCCTGACGAGGTGCTTTCGGCGTATTAAACAGAGCTTTTGATTTTAACATACTACAGCGCACTGCTTTCTTATCTGAGGAAACAGTGCGTTTTTGTCATTATTCACAAAAAGGACACATTTAATTTGTGCTGATATGGTGCTTAGAATATATTGAAAATTTGTCGGATTTGGTCTATAATTAGGTATATATTTCTTGGTAGAGGTGAGATTGTGCAGCTTCTTAAAGACAGAATCCTCAGGGACGGCCAGTTGTTCCCCGGCAATATCCTCAAGGTAGACAGCTTCCTCAATCATCAGGTGGATGTAGACCTTCTGTGCGAAATAGGCAAGGAATTCCGCCGTATTTACTCTGATTGCGAGATTAACAAGATACTCACCATCGAGGCATCGGGTATCGGTATTGCTTGCATTGCGGCTCAGTTTTTCTCCTGTCCTGTGGTCTTTGCCAAAAAGTCAAAGTCCATCAACATCAGCAATGATTTCTATCAGAGTGATGTAAAGAGCTACACTCACGGCAACATTAATCATGTTATTGTTTCTAAGGACTTTATAGGCTCGGGTGACAAGGTCCTTGTTATTGACGATTTCCTTGCTCACGGTTGTGCGCTCAGGGGTCTTGTTGATATTATCACAGGTGCAGGTGCTGAGCTTGTAGGTTGTGGCATTGTTATCGAAAAGGGCTTCCAGCACGGCGGCGACGAGCTGAGAGAAAAGGGTATCCGCGTAGAGTCACTTGCAATTGTAGAATCCATGAATCCCAAAACAGGGGAGATTATTTTCAGATAATCCCTGACAGAATACGATAATTTTAGGACAAGCTCATAAGGGCAGCCCTATTATTATAATAAATTTCTTTAGGAGGAAATTACAATGAAAAGAATCCTTTGTGCTCTCCTTGCAGTTATGATGCTGTTTGCTTTTGCAGCATGTACTACAGGCGGAGACGCAGACACCACAACAGGTGCAGCAAGCACAGACAAGACAGAAGTTAAGGTTGGTTTCATCTTCCTTCACGATGAGAACTCCACCTACGACAAGAACTTCATGGACGCAGCAGTTGCAGCTTGCGAGGCTATGGGCGTTGAGTATGCACAGAAGACTCAGATTCCCGAGTCCACAGATTGCTACGATGCAGCAGTTGAGCTCATCGAGGTTGACGGCTGTAATGTAATCTTTGCAGACAGCTTCGGTCACGAGTCCTTCCTTATGCAGGCAGCTGAGGAGTACACAGATGTACAGTTCTGCCACGCTACAGGTACACAGGCTCACACAGCAGGTCTTTCTAACTTCCACAATGCATTTGCTTCTATCTACGAGGGCAGATACCTTGCAGGTGTTGCTGCAGGCATGAAGCTCAACGAGATGATCGATGCAGGCACAATCAAGGCTGAAGAGGCTAAGATGGGCTATGTTGGCGCATTCACATTCGCAGAGGTTATGTCCGGTTACACATCCTTCTACCTCGGTGCAAAGAGCGTTTGCCCCACAGTAACAATGGATGTTAAGTTCACAGGCTCCTGGTACGACGAGACTCTTGAGAAGGAAGCAGCTCTTGCTCTTATCAACGGTGGTTGCGTACTTATTTCTCAGCACGCAGACTCCATGGGTGCTCCTACAGCTTGTGAGAACGCAGGCGTTCCCAATGTTTCCTACAACGGCTCTACAATTGCAGCTTGCCCCAACACATTCATCGTTTCTTCCAGAATTGACTGGACTCCTTACTTCAAGTACATGATCGAGTGCGTTCAGAACGGCGAGGCTATTGCTACTGACTGGACAGGTACAATCGAGACAGGTTCTGTTGTTCTTACAGATGTAAACACAGCAGCTGCAGCAGCAGGCACAGCAGAGAAGATTGAGGAAGTTAAGGGTCAGCTTCTTGACGGTACTCTCAATGTATTCGATACAGCTAACTTCACAGTTGGCGGCGAGGCAGTTACAACTTACCTTGCAGATGTTGACACAGACGATGCATTCACACCTGATACAGAGGCTATCAAGGATGGCGTGTTCACAGAGTCAACACTCAGAAGTGCTCCTTACTTCGATATGCGTATCGACGGTATCACACTTCTTGATGAGAACTACGGCTAATATTTTCTTTTATCAGAGGCGGGGCTTCTTGCCCCGCTTCACCCTTTATGGGGATAACTCTGACTAAAGCTTTATGCACACATAAGGTTTTATTCAGAATTATCGTAAGGAGGTTGTCCGGTGGCTAAACAAGTGGCAATTGAACTTAAAAATATTACCAAGACCTTTGGTAAGGTAGTTGCTAACAAAGATGTAAGCCTTACTGCATACAGAGGAGAGATTCTTTCTATCCTTGGTGAAAACGGCTCTGGTAAAACAACACTGATGAATATGATTTCGGGTATCTATTTCCCCGATGAGGGTCAGATTCTTGTGGACGGCAAGGAGGCAGTTATTGCTTCTCCCAAGGATGCGTTCACCTACAAAATCGGTATGATTCATCAGCACTTCAAGCTTGTAGATGTTTTCACTGCAGCAGAGAATATCGTTCTGGGCATTGAGGACGGCAAGTATAACCTGAAGAAATCCACAGAGAAAATTCGTGAAATCTGCGACAAGTTCGGCTTTGACCTTGACCCTGAAAAGAAGATTTACACCATGTCTGTTTCAGAGAAGCAGACTGTTGAGATTGTAAAAGTTCTCTACCGTGGTGCAGATATACTGATTCTTGACGAGCCTACAGCGGTGCTTACTCCTCAGGAGATTCAGAAGCTCTTTGATGTTCTCCGCCGTATGCGTGAGGCAGGCAAGGCTATTATCATCATCACTCATAAACTCAACGAGGTTATGGCACTTTCCGACAGAGTAGCAGTTCTTCGTAAGGGCGAGTATATCGGTTCAGTTAATACCTGCGAGACCTCAGAGCAGGAGCTTACCGAGATGATGGTAGGTAAGAAGATTTCTCTCAATATCGAGCGTACAGAGCCTAAAGACCCTGTTGACCGACTCATTGTAAAAGACCTTGAGTGTGTGGACAGAACAGGAGTTAAACTCCTCAGCAAGGTTTCCTTTACTCTTCGCGGAGGAGAAATCTTAGGTGTTGCAGGTATTGCAGGTAGCGGTCAGCGTGAACTTCTTGAGTCCATTGCAGGTCTGCAGAAGGTATCCTCAGGCGAGATAACCTACATCAACCCCAAGACAGACAATGTAGAAAATCTCCGTGATAAAACTCCCAAGCAGATTCGTGACTTAGGTGTTCGTCTTTCCTTCGTTCCCGAGGACAGACTTGGTATGGGTCTGGTTGCAAATATGGACATCACCGATAATATGATGCTGAGGTCTTACCGTAAGGGCAAGTCCTTCTTCCTTGAGCGTAAAGCTCCCAAGACACTGGCAGAGAAGATTGTCCACGATTTGGAGGTTGTAACTCCCAGTGTGTCAACTCCCGTCAGACAGCTCTCAGGCGGTAATATCCAGAAGGTACTTGTAGGCCGTGAGATTGCGGCTTCTCCCAAGGTGCTCATGGTTGCATACCCTGTTCGCGGTCTTGACATCAACTCCTCCTACACCATATACAACCTGCTCAATCAGCAGAAGGCAAAGGGTGTAGCAGTTATCTTTGTTGGCGAGGACCTGGATGTACTCACTGAGCTTTGTGACAGAATTATGGTTATCGGCTCAGGCAGAATTACAGGTATCGTTGACGGCAGAACTGCCACCAAGGAAGAACTTGGTATACTTATGACAAAAACAGTAGATGAAAGCGAGGGAAGCAGTAATGAGTGATATTAAAAAGACAAAGCACAGTCACGAGCCGCTGTTTCACCTTGTAAAGCGTGACGATATGAAGTGGTGGCAGGCATGGCTTGTTCGTATTGCCGCCATTGTGATAGCTCTCCTGCTGGTAGGCGTTATCTCAATGCTCCTTACAAAAGAAAACTTCTTCTCAATTTACGAGACAATGTACCGCGGTACATTTGGTAAGCTTGAGTCAGGCTCCACGGTTATGCTGTGGAAGTTTTTACAGAAGACAGCCATTCTTTTAGGACTCTCTCTGGCAGTTACTCCTGCGTTCAAGATGAAGTTTTGGAACTGCGGAGCTGAGGGACAGGCTCTTGTGGGCGGACTTGCCTCTATGATTTGTATGATTGAGCTGGGCGATAAGCTTCCTTATCCTGTGCTTCTCCTTGTGATTCTTGTTACAAGTGTGCTTGCAGGTGCTCTGTGGGGTGTTATCCCTGCAATATTCAAGGCTCAGTATAATACTAACGAAACTCTGTTCACACTTATGATGAACTATGTTGCCACACAGATTATCAAGTATTACCTTTATGTCGAGGGTGGCGGCTCTAATAAAATTAACCCTGTTGCTTATGGCAACCTTCCCACAATAGGCGATAACAAGTACGCACTCAATGTAATCATTGTCCTTGTTATCACAGTGCTGGTATATATTTACCTCAATTACTCAAAGCACGGATACGAGATTTCCGTAGTAGGTGAAAGCCAGAACACAGCCCGCTATATCGGTATCAATGTAAAGAAGGTTGTTATCCGTACTATGGTTGTGTCCGGTGCTCTGTGCGGTATTGTGGGTATGCTTCTTGTATCAGGTACTAATCACTCTATCGACTCCAACACTGTAGGCGGACAGGGCTTCACAGCAATTATGGTATCTTGGCTTGGTCAGTTCAATCCTTTTATTATGGTGATTATGTCTGCCCTTGTTATCTTCCTGAATCTTGGTTCTGCCAAGGTTGCTGATACCTGCGGACTTAACTCCTCCTTTGCTGATATCACAGTTGGTATCGTTATCCTCTTTGTAGTAGGCTGTGAGTTCTTCATCCGCTACTCAATCAAATTCCGTCATTCAAAAAAGGAGGTTAAGGCATGATCTCTTATATTGTCAGAGCAATCCTCATCGGCGTTCCCATGCTGTACGGTGCTACAGGCG
This sequence comes from Ruminococcus sp., assembly GCA_017473775.1. Classification (GTDB taxonomy): domain Bacteria; phylum Bacillota; class Clostridia; order Oscillospirales; family Acutalibacteraceae; genus Ruminococcoides. The sequence goes on along the minus strand of JAFUJH010000020.1, from coordinate 6,614 downwards.
AGATTATCACAGAAAAGTCAGGTCACCTGAACCTCGGTATTCCCGGTATTATGTATGTTGGTGCAATCAGCGGCGTAACAGGCTCCTTCCTCTATGAGAACGCCTGCGGTAACGACATAGCCAATATGAACGCTTTTCTGGCTGTGTTTATTCCTCTTATCTGCTGCATCATCGGCTCTATGCTTATGGGACTTATTTACAGCTTCTTTACTGTAACACTCAGAGCTAACCAGAATGTTACAGGTCTTGCCATTACCACCTTCGGTATCGGTCTGGGCAACTTCTTCGGTGCATCTCTCATCAAGCTCGTTGACAGCGATATGCCCTCTGTTGCACTTACCAAGACAAGCCTCTTTTTCTGCACAAAGCTTCCCTTTGCAGATGATTTAGGCTGGTTTGGCGAGCTGTTCCTTTCCTTTGACTTCCTCACATATCTTTCGATCATCATTGCAATCATTGCTTCCATAGTGCTTACAAAGACCAGAGTAGGTCTGAATCTTCGAGCAGTAGGCGAGAGCCCTGCAACTGCAGATGCCGCAGGCATCAATGTTACAAGATACAAGTACATTGCAACCTGTATCGGCTCAGGTATTGCAGGACTTGGCGGTATCCAGTATGTTATGGCATATGCCAACGGCAGCTGGTCAAACGATGCTTTCGGCGATAGAGGCTGGATGGCAATTGCACTGGTAATCTTTGCATTGTGGAAGCCTCATATGGCTATCCTCGGTGCATTCCTCTTCGGTGCACTTTTCAATGCAAACACCTACGCAGTGGGTCTTGGTGTTGAGACTCAGGAGCTGTTCAAGATGCTTCCTTATGTGGTTACAATCATCGTGCTTGTGTTCACAAGTATGCGTAAAAAGCGTGAGCATCAGCCTCCTGCACATTTAGGTCTGCCGTATTTCCGAGAGGAAAGATAAAACACTTGACATTTCTAGTTCGAGTGTTATAATATCAATTGTAAATTTAATAACCGCTTATCAAGAGTGACTGAGGGAACAGGCCCTGTGAAGTCCGGCAACCTGCATTTGTAAGGTGCCAAATCCTGCGGAATTCCGAAAGATGAGTTTTCAACCGCTGTCGGACTCCGACGGCGGTTTTTTACTGTCGGATTCTGCCGATAGTTATCAGATAAACGGAAGGAGTTTTTTATTATGGCAAGATATCTTTTCACATCAGAGTCAGTTACAGAGGGTCATCCCGACAAAATGTGCGACCAGATTTCTGATGCAGTATTGGATGCAATTTTAGAACAGGACAAGACTTCTCATGTAGCCTGCGAGACCTCAACTACCACAGGCTATATCGGTGTACTGGGTGAGATTACAACTAACGCAGACATTGACATCGAGGCTATTGCCCGTCAGGTTACCTGCGATATTGGCTACGATAACTGCTCTTGCGGTTTTGATGGCAAAACCTGCAAGGTCAGCGTGCTTATGGACAAGCAGTCTGCAGATATTGCAATGGGCGTTGACAATTCTCTTGAGCTCAAGGACGGCGAGGCTGATACTATGAATCAGCTTGGTGCAGGCGACCAGGGCATGATGTTCGGCTTTGCCTGTGACGAGACACCGGAGCTTATGCCTATGCCTATTTCTCTGGCACAGAAGCTTTCTATGCGTCTGACCGAAGTCAGAAAGAACGGCACAGTACCGTACCTTTATCCTGACGGTAAGACTCAGGTTACAGTTGAGTATGACGGGGACAAGGTTGTTCGTATTGATACAATCGTTATCTCTACTCAGCACGCAGAGAGTGCAACTCTCGATATGATTCGTGCAGATTTGCTTGAGCATGTGGTTAAGCCCATTGTTCCTGCAGAGCTTCTGGACGAGAACACAAAGTACTTCATCAACCCCACAGGCAGATTCGTTATCGGCGGTCCCTGCGGCGATGCAGGTCTTACAGGCAGAAAGATCATCGTTGATACCTACGGCGGATATTCCCGTCACGGCGGCGGTGCGTTCTCAGGCAAAGACCCCACAAAGGTTGACCGCAGTGCCGCTTACTACTGCCGCTACATTGCAAAGAATATCGTCAAGGCAGGACTTGCTCACAAGTGCGAGGTTCAGCTTGCATACGCAATCGGCGTTGCAAAGCCTGTGTCCGTGTTTGTTGACACCTTTGGTACATCTCAGTACAGCGACGAGGTTATCTCAAAGGCAGTGGATAAGGTGTTCGATGCCCGTCCCTCCAGCATTATCCGTGACCTTGACCTGCTGAATACAAAGTACAGACCCCTTGCCGCATACGGTCATATGGGACGCGAGGACTTACCTGTTAAATGGGAAGTTACAGACCGCGTAGATGCACTTAAAGCAGCAGTTGCAGAACTTGCATAATTTAACAGTATAAACAAAACTTAACGGCTGAGGTTTATTCCTCAGCCGTTTCTGCATATTCGGGGTATTCCTTTCAGTAAGCTCCAAGCCCTAAAGATATGGATATTGCGTGGTCAATCTGACTCATTGCGCTCTGGCTTATAGAGCCCATTTTTTCTTTGAGTCTTTTCTTGTCAATAGTCCGTACCTGCTCAAGCAGTACCACGCTGTTCTTTGCAAGTCCGCTTGACTCGCAGCCAATGTTGATATGGGTGGGGATGTTTGCTTTGGATTGCTGACTTGTTATGGCGGCGGCAATCACAGTAGGACTGTACTTGTTGCCTACATCATTCTGTACAATGAGCACAGGACGAACGCCTCCTTGCTCAGAGCCCACCACAGGGCTCAGGTCTGCATAATATATATCTCCGCGTTTTATGTTCATACTTCACACTCCGAAGTTCATTTGTTAGTATTTTTGCCAGTATAAAAAGTCTTTATACCGTGACATTACATTTTATTTCAGAGTGCTTCCTTGTGTGATAGAAGTTTATATGTATAAGAAAAAACCGCAGGTTTTTTACACTGCGGTTTTGTTATCTTATTTATGCTTGCTGATGAGAGCCTTGATGTCTGCCAGAAGCTCTGCGTCTTTGATTCCAATAGACTGTGAATGTTTTAAATCCAGAAGATAAGCAGGGTCAAGCTTCAGTATCTCACAAATCCTTTTTAACTGAAGTAAATTAGGCTCCTGAACTCCTCTTTCTATTTTAGAATAATTCGATTGATTCATAGGAATGAGTTTTGCGATTTCGGTCTGGGATATGTCCAAGTCCTCGCGGGCATTTTTTATTTTTTCTCCGAAATTCATAGGTATCAGCCTCCATATATGAATATAGCATTATTAACTTAAATTCTTGACAAATAGTTACAAACAAACTATAATGGTGTAAAATAGTTAATAAATAACTAAATTTGTTGATTCTTATAATTATGTAACATATTGACAATATAAGGGAGTTGCGGTTTATGAAAACGGATAATTTACAATCTGCAAATAACGATATATCTGCAGATTATGATTGCAGTGTTTATGATTATTTATGCAGAAAAAATCAAGGATTCGGAGACTTCCCTTCCTTGGTATATTACGGTAAGACTATCTCATACTCTCGGATGCTTTCGATAATTGACACTATGGCAAATATTCTGAAATCAGCAGGAGTTAAAAAGGGTGATGTAGTGGTTGTATCACTGCCTGCAATTCCTGAAGCTGTTTACCTGTTTTATGCAATAAATAAAATCGGTGCAGTATTTTGCGGAATGGATTGCCGAAGCTCTGCAGAGGAGATAGAGGTTACTGTTAATACTGTTCATCCAAAGCTTTGTTTTATAGCAGATTTTCATTTCAAAGAGTTCAGAAATTGCAACAGCGTTCCCTTGGTTTATATCCGCAGTACCGAGACCATAGGCGGATTCACCAGAGTAGGAGGCGTTTTTGCAGACTTCTTTACAGGGCGTATGATTCAGAAGCTCAGAATGGATAATGTATACACCTACAAAGAGTTCATTTCTCAGTATAGCGGCAAAGTCTCCTCGCTGACAGAGTCGGTAAGCGGTGATGACATTTGTGCTTATTTTTATACAAGCGGAACAACATATGGCAGAAAGTGCGTTGTACTTACAAATAAGAATATCAATTCTGCAGTTCTACAGCATTCCAAAGCACAGGTGGATATTAAGAGAGGAAACACCTTCAGCAATATTATGCCGCTGTTCACCTGCTATGGTATAACTATCGGAACACATCTGCCTTTGTGTTTAGGTTTGAAGGTTAACCTTGTTCCTTTGTTTAATCCAAAGAATATGAAGAAATTGATTACCGAGTCCGGAAGCAGTTTTATTATTACCGTTCCTGCGCATTGGGAGTATTTTATCAAGGATAGTTTTGCAGATTGTGACCTGTCATATTTCAAAGCTGCCATTGTTGGCGGTGACAGAGTGGAGCCTGAGTACGAAAATAAGATAAAGAGTATTATGAAGAAATGCGGCAGTGAGGGGCGTGTTTTGATAGGCTACGGCCTCACCGAAACAGCATCTACAGCCGTAACTCCTCCTGTGGAAACTCCTATGGGTAGTGTAGGCAAGGCTATGTCTCTTACAGATGTAAGGATTTTTTCTACCGAAACAGGGGAGGAGTCTGCCTGTATGGAAAAAGGAGAAATCTGTATTTCTGGTCCAAGTGTGTGTAAGGGTTACCTGAATGATAAAGAAGCAACCGATACTTTGCTCAGGAAGCATAAAGACGGAAAGGTCTGGCTCCATAGCGGAGATATAGGATATATGGATGCAGAGGGATATGTGTTCTTTTGTGAGAGAATCAAGAGAATGTATGTAAGATTTGACGGCACCAAGGTTTCTCCTTATTCTATAGAACAGGTGATAAAGCAATGCCCTGTGGTTTCACGGTGTCTGGTGCTTGCTGTGAAGGACACAAAGCATACCCACGGAAAATGTGCCAAAGCAGTAATAGTGTTAAAAAATACTCAGGATGTCCAAAGTGCAAAGTTGATTTGTGAAAAATTCATTACTCAGAATTTACCGGAATTTATGCGTCCTGAGGAGGTTGCATTTGTTGACAGATTGCCTGTTACAAAAAACGGCAAAGTAGATTATTTTGCAGAAAACTGATTGCATCCTAAAATTGCATGCAAACAAGAAAAAACCGCAGGTTATTTACACTGCGGTTTCATTTTATCTGTATATAATTTGTAAGTCCTTGTAATCATCTGCAAGCTCAAGCCTACCCTCAAGCCCCTTGGAGGCGTAGACGCAGTTGTCATCAGATAGTATTACATATTCAAAATTTCCGTTTTGCTGATACAGCCTGTCTGCATATTCTGTACCGCCTACGAAAACCGCCGTGGACAGTGCATCGCACATTGCACCGTCACTGCCGATTATTGTCACAGATACAGCATCAGACGCCGAGGGCTTGCCGCTGTCAGGGTCAATTATATGGTGATAGGTAACCCCATCCTGTGTGAAGTTTCGCTGATATGCACCGGAGGTTATCACAGAGCCCTCCTCTGTGCTGAGAGTAATAAAGTAGCCCGAGTCCTCAGGGTGGCGTATGCCTACCTTCCACAATTCTCCTGTAGGCTTTTCGCCCACAGTGCGGATGTTACCTCCCAGTGATATAAGTCCATAGTCAGCTTCTGCGGATATCATAACTTCAGCCGCCTTGTCTGCAATGTAGCCCTTGGCGATACCGCCTAAATCAAGCTCAGTACCCTGTGATACAGTAATGCAGTTTCCGTCCTGTAATGTAATTTTATCATTGCCTATATTTGCAAGTGCATCAGCTATTTCGCTTTCATCAGGTACCTTGTATTCTCCCGTGGTAAAGCCCCAGAGCTTTATTACATTGTACATAGTTATATCAAAGTTGCCCTCTGTTGCATCGCTCATCAGCAGGGATTTTTCAATAAGCTCAAGGGTTTCGTTGTTTATTTTCACAGCCTCACCCTGTGATGTGTTTATCCTGTATATGTCGCTGCCTGCATCAGTTACAGATAAAAGCTTCTCAAGCCTGTAAACTTCATCCTTAGCGGCAGATACGGCATCCTCTGCGTTCTCTCCGTAAGCAGTAATATCAATCACCGTATCAAGTGCAAATATCTGTGCTGAAGCCTTCTCAGATTCAGGTGTACATCCTGATAGGGAAAAGGTGAATGTAAGCAGTAAAGCGATAAGAAAAGCGATAAATATTATATTGTGTTTTAATTTTTTCATACTATCACAACATTAATGGATTATTTCTTTTAGAATACCACAATATAGATGATAATTCAATGTGAAACAAAAAATATATGTACCTTCATATAAAAACAAAGCGGTTCTGTAAATATACAGAACCGCCTGAATGTTTATGGGCTATTAGCAACCGTAACCGAAAAGGTTACAGAGAATCTGCCAGATGTAGTTACACATATTAACGAACCTCCTGAAAAAGTATTTGTCTCGCGATGACAATAGTAATTGTAACAAATTTGTAACCTTTTTGCAAATGTAAATAATGCCAAAAATGATTAGTAAATAAAAAAGACATCATCGAACGATGATGTCTTTTGGTGCGAGTGACGGGACTTGAACCCGTACGCGTTGCCACACACGCCCCTCAAACGTGCCTGTCTGCCTATTCCAGCACACTCGCGTTTTTTCAAGTGCTCAAGTATTATAACATTTGCATTTCGGTTTGTCAACCTTATTTTATAAAATTTTGTA
>JAFUJH010000019.1 GCA_017473775.1 Ruminococcus sp. | reverse complement strand
TGCATATCTTGTGTTATCTTATTCATGACGATTGATTGAACCTCCTGTTTGTTTTGTTTGAGCAACTTAACTATAACACAGGTTCTTTCAGTCGTCATCTTTTTTATTCTGTTTGTAACACATCTATTGTAATCCTACATCGGGTTTTAAAGGAAAAGCAATTGCCGGTTGACAACAAATGTAAATTGACTTATAATAAGCATAGAGATCGTTAGGCGATCACTATAAGTAACTTATTTTAAAAACTTAATGATGTAAACACATCAAGAAGAAAAGCCACCTACTGCGAATAGGTGGCTTTTCTTCTTGATGTTTATAAAAGATATAACAAACGCTGCAAAAGCAATCATTAACATTAAGATTCATAAACAGTCATAAATATCATCCTCCTTTTCGATACCAAGGAGGACAAAGATGTAAAGGAGAAAAGAAACCATCTAAGCCTCATGGCATCAGATGTTTCATGACCACCTAATTTTATCGCCTCGTCAAGCTATGAAGATGCAAGTTTACCTGCTCGGCGCGATCTCTGTGCTAATCATTATAGTGAATTCACAGAATTTGTCAATAAATCTCTATAAACTGTGCTCGGAACTTCCTCGTGTTTTAAAGGGAAGTGTTTTACTTTATGAATTGCAGTACCTAAGTACATACAGGAAGAATTCCTCCTCTGCATCATAGACAAGATGTGCTAATTCGCTGAAAACTGTTGACAAGCTTTGACGCTGTGCTGTATAATTAATTTTAATAATCTGAGCAGGAGGAGCTACACTATGTATATTAATTATGAAAAAACACATATGATGATGTGCGGCTCAGCCTTCAGAAGTCATTGACTCCGAATACATTTCGGAAAACGATGAATTTTGAGGGCAGATACCCTATTGGGTAACTGCCCTTTTTACAATTCCCAAGGGAGGTAAAATTATGAACTACAAGAACATCGACACCACCTGTGTTCAGGGCGGCTACACACCCGGCAACGGAGAGCCCAGACAGATTCCCATTGTACAGAGCACAACCTTCAAGTATGCCACATCTGAGGATATGGGCAAGCTCTTTGACCTTGAGGCAGAGGGCTACTTCTACACAAGACTCCAGAACCCCACCAACGACTATGTTGCAAAGAAAATCTGCGAGCTTGAGGGCGGTACTGCGGCTATGCTGACCTCCTCAGGTCAGGCGGCAAGCTTCTTCAGCATTTTTAACATTGCAGGTGCAGGCGACCATGTTGTTGCTTCCAGTGCAATCTACGGCGGCACATACAACCTGTTTGCAGTTACCATGAAGCGTATGGGCATTGACTTTACCTTTGTGTCCCCCAATGCATCCGATGAGGAGATTGAGGCGGCATTCCGTCCCAACACCAAGGCACTCTTTGGCGAGACTATCGCTAACCCTGCACTGGTTGTTCTTGATATTGAACGATTTGCAAATATTGCACACAAAAACGGTGTGCCCCTTATCATAGACAACACCTTTGCTACTCCTGTGACCTGCCGTCCCTTTGAGTGGGGTGCTGATATTGTTATCCACTCCACCACCAAATATATCGACGGCCACGGTGCATCTGTAGGCGGTTGCATTGTAGACTCAGGTAAGTTCGACTGGACAAAGTACCCCGACAAATACCCCGGACTTTGCACTCCTGACGAGAGCTACCACGGAGTAACATATACCGAGAGGTTCGGTCTTGCAGGCGCATACATCACCAAGGCTACCGCTCAGCTTATGAGAGATTTTGGCTGTATCCAGTCACCTCAGCACGCATTCTATCTTAACCTTGGACTTGAGAGCCTGCACCTGAGAATTCAGCGTCACTGCGAGAACGGTCTTGCAGTTGCAAAGCATCTTCAGAGTCACCCCAAGGTAGCTTGGGTACGCTACTCAGGACTTGAAGGCGACGAGTGTTACGAGCTTGGCAAGAAGTACCTGAAGTACGGCGGCTGCGGCGTTGTATCCTTCGGCGTTAAGGGCGGCAGAGTTGCGGCAGAGACCTTTATGAAAAACCTGAAGATTGCCGCTATTGAGACCCATGTTGCCGATGCACGCACCTGCTGTCTGCATCCTGCAAGTGCTACTCACCGCCAGATGAACGACGATGAGCTTGTTGCCGCGGGCATCTCTCCCGATTTAGTCCGCTTCTCCTGCGGTATCGAGTCCGCAGAGGACCTGATTACAGATATTGATAACGCTTTGGAAGCAATCTGATAAAAGCTTTCCCTTGAGGCGAGGTTACGGGGCGTCGAGGCGCCGCCCCCTACAATGCCCCATAACACTACAAATTACACCGACATAAAGGAGGAACTCCCTATGCCGATTAAAATTCCGAATCAGCTTCCTGCTACACAGACGCTGAACGATGAGAATATCTTTGTCATTACAGAAACAAGGGCTATGACTCAGGACATCCGTCCTCTGCAGATTGCTATACTCAATCTGATGCCTACAAAAATCGCCACAGAGACTCAGCTTATCCGTCTGCTTGGCAACTCTCCCCTGCAGGTTGAGATTGAGCTTATCCACACTGCAACCCACGAGTCAAAGAATGTATCAAGCGACCATCTGCTCAGATTCTACAAGACCTTTGACGAGATAAAGGACAGAAAGTTTGACGGTATGATTATCACAGGTGCACCTGTGGAGCATCTGCCTTTTGAGGAGGTTGAGTACTGGGATGAGCTGTGCTCTATTATGGAGTGGACCAAGACCCATGTGACCTCTACCTTCCATATCTGCTGGGGTGCACAGGCGGCTCTTTACTACCACTACGGTATCAACAAACAGCCCCTCTCAAAAAAGCTCTTCGGCATTTATCCCCACACTGCTGACTACAAGCAGTCAATCCTGTTCCGCGGTTTTGACGATGTATTTATGGTGCCCCATTCACGGCACACCACCATACTGCGTGAGGATGTTGAGGCTGTACCCGAGCTTCGGATTCTTGCATCCTCTGAGGAGGCAGGCATCTACGCCATAGGCACAAAGCTTGGCAGGCAGATATTCATTACAGGTCACTCAGAATACGACGCAGAGACCCTGAACAATGAATATATCAGGGATAAAAACGCAGGCAAGCCCATTGAGATTCCCAAGAACTACTTCCCCGATGATGACTGCACAAAGCCCCCTGTAGTTACTTGGCGAAGCCATGCAAACCTGCTTTACTCCAACTGGCTGAACTACTTTGTATATCAGACCACACCCTACGATATCAGGGAAATAAAGTAACATAAAATTATCACCGATTGTATAGGATATGCAGTCGGTGATTTTTCTGCAATAAACAGACATATATTCCTGTTTTCAGGATAAATATGGAAACAAATATTAACTTTCTGTCAAGTTGATGCCTTTTTATTGACATTAAAAATCCTCAATCCTATAATATAATCAGTAACGGAAACAAAAGTTCTTGCCTCCCTCTGATGAGGGAGGTGGATTTTGCTGTAGGCAAAAGACGGAGGGAGAGAAATGAAAGAATATAATAAATCCAACATTCCTCTTGCCAGAACTTTAAGAAAGAATATGACTCCTTGGGAAAGAAAGTTATGGTATAAATTCTTGCGTACATATCCTGTAAGGTTTCAGCGACAGAAAGCAATCGGCAATTATATAGTTGATTTTTACTGTGCAAAAGCAAGGCTTATAATTGAGCTCGACGGAAATAACCATTACTATGAAAAACAAATAGAAAAAGACAATTTGCGAACAAAAGAACTTGAATCAATGAATTTGTCAGTTTTAAGAGTCACAAACTTAGAAATTAACAGAAACTTCCGTGAAGTTTGCGAATATATAGATTATATTGTTAATAAATCTTTCCCTCAATCAAAAGATTAAGGAAGATAAAAAGTTGCATATGACTACCCCTCAGTCGGCTTCGCCGCCAGCTCCCCTGACAAGGGGAGCCACGAAAATCCTAATCCTCCAAATACAGGATTATATATAAACTACAGTCTAATAATAAACATATAATAAAAATTACTATTATTAAGGAGGTATATGTGAATGCTTAAAAAGCTTGCAAAAAGCGTTCGGGAATATAAGCTTCCCTCTGTGCTGGCTCCCCTGTTCATAGCAGGTGAGGTTGCGATGGAGGTTATCATTCCCTTAATCGTTGCCGAGCTGATAAACCAAGGCATCAACTACAAGAATGCCGCAGGCGAGATGGTAGGCAACGCCGACAGTCTGATTAAGATTGGTCTGATACTGGTTGTCTGCTGTCTTATATCCATGATATTCGGCACATTAGCAGGAGATTTTGCCGCCAAAGCCTCCACAGGCTTTGCACGGAATCTGAGAAAGGATATGTTCTACTCAATCCAGAACTACTCCTTCCGCAATATTGACAAATTCTCCTCCTCATCCCTTATCACCCGACTTACCACAGATGTAACCAATGTGCAGAACTCCTACCAGATGCTCATACGAATTGCAGTACGCTCACCGCTTATGATAATCTTCTCTTTCATTATGGCGTTCTACATTCATCCAAAGCTCGGCACTATCTTCCTGTGTGTAGTGCCTGTGCTTATCCTGGGACTTGCACTTATTATGAAGTTTGCATACCCCATGTTTATGAAGATGTTTAAGATTTACGATAACTTAAACAGGGTTACACAGGAGAACTTACGGTGCGTGAGGGTTGTCAAATCCTTCGTCCGCGAGGATTTCGAGAAAAAGAAGTTTCGCGATGTATCCGACACTATCTACTCTATCGCCACCAAGGCAGAGACTATCGTTGCTTTCAACTCTCCGCTGATGCTAACCTGCGTGTATGTGTGTATGCTCCTTGTGTCATGGATTGGTGCACATCTGGTTGTAAACTCAGGGGGCACTGAGCTTTCTGAGGGTGAGCTGACAAGTATGTTCACCTACACCATGCAGATACTGATGAACTTTATGATGCTGTCTATGATTTTCATTATGATTACCATGTCCAGAGCATCTGCCGAGCGTATCACCGAGGTACTGTGTGAGACTCCCGATATCCACAATCCCGAGTCCCCTGTATATGAAGTCAAGGACGGCTCCATTGAGTTGCGTGATGTTGACTTCAGCTACTCAGGCGATATGCACAAGCTGTGTCTTTCTGATGTATATCTCAAGATTAACTCAGGCGAGACGGTAGGCATTATCGGCTCTACAGGTTCATCCAAATCAACTCTTGTTCAGCTTATCCCAAGGCTCTACGATGCCACTGCAGGCAAGGTGCTCGTAGGCGGCAAAGATGTCCGTGAATATGACCTGCAGACACTTCGCGATGCAGTTGCAATGGTACTGCAGAAGAATGTGTTGTTCTCCGGCACTATCAAGGAAAACCTGCGTTGGGGTAACGAGGCGGCAACCGACGAGGAAATCGTAAACGCCTGCAAGCTTGCCTGTGCTGACGAATTCATCAGCACCTTCCCCGATGGTTATGACACCTATATCGAGGAAGGCGGCACCAATGTGTCAGGCGGACAGAAGCAGAGGCTCTGTATTGCCCGAGCACTGCTCAAATCCCCCAAGATACTTATTCTTGACGACTCCACCAGTGCAGTTGACACCCACACCGACGCACTGATTCAGAATGCTATGAAGGAGTTTATCCCCGAGACCACAAAAATTATCATTGCACAGCGTATCTCCTCTATCGAGCACGCTGACAAGATTATTGTTATGGACGAGGGCAAAATCTCTGCTGTGGGTACTCATAAGGAACTCCTTGAGTCAAGTGAAATTTACAAAGAGGTCTACTCCTCTCAGATGAAGGGAGGTCTCTCATAATGGCAGGTCCAATGAAGAACGACCCTGCTCTCGTAGGCAAGAAGCCCACTATGAGCAAATCTCAGACCAAAACCCTCAAACGGCTTATGAGCTATATCTGGAAGGGCTACAAGTTCAGATTTATCCTTGTATTCCTGTGCATTGTAGTCACCTCTATCGTCAGTGCCGCCAGCGGAAGCTTCATCGGCACTGTGTTTGACGATTACATCTCAGAGCTGCTTGTAAGCTCAAGCGCTGACTACTCGGCACTCCTTGGTGCTATTATCCGTATGGCGGGTATATTCCTGTGCGGAATCGGTGCCACACTGCTCCAACAGCTTCTGATGCTGTTCATTACTCAGGGCATTATGAAGAATATCCGTGACGATATGTTCACTCATATGCAGAGCCTGCCCGTCAGGTACTTTGACACCCACACCCACGGCGATGTAATGAGCTACTACACCAACGACACAGATACCCTCAGACAGATGATATCCCAGAGTATTCCTCAGCTTATGTCCTCTGTAATCACCATTGTGGTTTACCTTATCTTTATGATAAAAACCAACATATGGCTGACACTGTTTGTACTCGCCTTTGTAGCACTGACCCTTGTGGTATCAGGCGGTGTTGCAGGCAAAAGCGGCAAGTACTTTATCACTCAGCAGCAAGCTCTTGGTAAGGAAAACGGCTTCATTCAGGAAATGATAAACGGTCAGAAGGTCATCAAGGTATTCAATCACGAGAAAAAGGCTCAAGAGGAGTTCGACAAGCTCAATGACAGCCTCTGCGACACCTCCTACAAGGCAAACAAATTCGTCAACATCTTAGGCCCTATCACAGGCAATATGGGACATCTGCAGTATGTGCTCATTGCTGTAGTAGGCGGTATACTTGCAATCTCGGGCTTTGACCCCAATCTGACACTGGGCGTTATAGTCAGCTTCCTGCTGTACTCCAAGAGCTTCACCATGCCTATCAATCAGGTTGCTCAGCAGGCAAGTGCCGTGGTTATGGCGCTTGCAGGTGCACAGCGAATCTTCGACCTTTTAGACGAAGCTGAGGAGGAGGACGAGGGCTATGTTACCCTTGTAAATGCAAAGATGGTAAACGGTGTGCTCGTTGAAACACAGGAGCACACAGGACTCTGGGCGTGGAAGCATCCCCACGAGGACGGCACCACCACCTACACGAAGCTTTCAGGTGAGGTCAGATTCTACGATGTAGACTTCGGCTATGTAGAGGGCAAGACAGTTCTCCACAACATAACACTGTACGCCGAGCCCGGTCAGAAGGTTGCATTTGTAGGAGCTACAGGTGCAGGCAAGACCACTATCACCAACCTTATCAACCGCTTCTATGACATAGAGGACGGCAAAATCCGCTACGACGGAATCAACATCAACAAGATTAAAAAGGCCGACCTGCGACGCTCTCTGGGCATTGTTCTGCAGGAGACCAACCTGTTCACAGGCACAGTTATGGATAACATCCGCTACGGCAAGCTCTCCGCTACTGACGAGGAGGTTATCGCCGCCGCAAAGCTTGCCAATGCTCACGGCTTTATCAGCCGTCTGCCACAGGGCTACGACACAGTGCTTGAGAACAACGGCGCAAACCTGTCTCAGGGTCAGCGTCAGCTTATATCAATTGCAAGGGCGGCTATTGCCGACCCGCCTGTAATGATTCTGGACGAGGCTACCTCCTCCATCGACACCCGTACCGAGGCACTGGTGCAGAGGGGTATGGACGCACTGATGAAGGGCAGGACAGTATTTGTAATCGCACACAGGCTCTCAACCGTTCAGAACTCCGATGTTATTATGGTGCTGGATAAAGGCAGAATCATTGAACGAGGAACTCACGAGGACCTGATTGCACAGAAGGGTCAATACTACCGCCTGTACACAGGTGCCTTTGAGCTGGAATAATTTTCATTACCGAACACTCAGCCACAACCATATATTTATAACAGCACACGAGCCCGAGTTATTTCGGGCTCGTTTTTTACACAAAAGCACCGCAGACTCGTCTTGAATCTGCGGTGCTGTTTTTGTTATGAAGTTCAGTTACTTTGTAGCCTCTGCAAGGTCAGAGTATGCTGTAACAGTCTGTGTAACACCATTCTCGTCTACATAGGTGTATGTTACGAATGCCTTTGCATACCATGTGTCACCGGAAGCAACATTTGACTTAGTCCAGGAGCTTGTGCCGCTCTGGTCTGTGAGAGCCATGTTAGGTCTTGTGTAAACATTGCTGTCAGTAGAACCTGCATAGAAGGTATCCTCGTTGTAGTTATCACTCTTAACTGCGATTATACCTGCTCTTACTACTGTGTACTCCTCGGGAACATACCAGCTAAAGTAGAATACATCTGTTGTACCTGCTGTATCAATTGTTTCAACAGACAGGAGTACCTTCTGCTCTACCTCTGTATCCTCAGATACAAATACTGCTGTGAGTGCTGTATCTGCTGTGGGATAGAACTTGTATGCTGCGTTGTAGGACTTGATTGTACCCTTAGCATCTACCCAGTATGCGAACTTGTAGCCTGTCTCTGCTTCGTTTGCAACTACTGTTACAGCAGAGTTAGCATTATACTCGCCTGCACCTGTACCGTTTGTTACACTTACCTGTACCTTAATAATCCGTCTCTCCCATGCTGCAAGTACTGTTACTGCATTGCCTGCTGCAAGCTGTGCCTTGATCTCATCCTCGGTCATATTCCAACCTGTGAAGTTGAAACCTACCTGTGTGGGATCTGCAGGGAATACTACCTCGTCGGCTGCTGCATAGTACTGCATATCAAGAATCTGACCGTTGCTGCCTGCTTTGTCGTTCTTGAATACTACGAGGCATACGCCGTCTACATCAGTCTTGTACATTGCCTTTACATAGTCATTACCGGATGTGGTGAATGAGTATGTCTCGGATGTTGAAAGGATTGCGCCGTTTGATGCTACCCAACCTACGAACTCTACACCCTCAACTGTGTTTGCAACAAGTGTTACAGATGCGCCGATAGGTGCCTTTGTGTTCATATAGGATGTACCCTGAGGTCTGGTTACATCGTTCATTGTAAGTGTGAAGCCTGTGCCGCCTGTTACATCAACCTTCAGTAAGCCTGTGGTGATGGGGGTAACTGTGGAGGGGTTCTTCTCAAACTGAGCTGTTACTGTAAGGTTCTCTGTAACATTGCTGAAGTCTGTGTCCCAGCCTGTGAAGGTGTAGCCTGACTTTGAGGGGGACTCGGGAGCTGTGGCAGAAGCACCCTCCTCTACAAGCTGTGAGGAGATGAGCTTACCCTCGTTGTCAACAAAGTTTACGATGTACTTGTTGACAGTTACATCCTCTTTCTCATACTGAGCAATAAGTGTTGTATCAGCGGTTATGTTCTCAAAGCTGTTGCTCCATCCTGTGAAGGTGTAGCCCTGCCTTGCAGGGGACTCGGGAGCTGTTGCGGACTCGCCTGCTGTAATGTACTGAGTGCTGAGCGCTGTGCCGTCAAAGTCCATAAATACTACTGTGTATTTTGGTACTGCACTTACTGCATGAGCTGTCAGTGTGTGGTTTACTGTATCAAGTGTAAAGGTGACTATGCTCTTCTCACCCAGTGTGATGCTCTGGTTTGTGCCCAGAGGCCACTCCATAGAGTAATCTGCATTTGCCGCCTTGTATTCATAAGTGCCTGCATCCAGTGTGAATACTGCTGTGTATGTGCTGTTTTCACCCTTTGTCATTACATCAGTTGTCTGCCAGCTATTGAAGCCGCCGCGCAGGTAATATACCTGCTCAGTCTGCTCGTAAACTGCAGTAACCGTCAGATCTGAGGTAACGGTGCTGAAATCTGTATCCCAGCCTGTGAAGGTGTATACATACTCTGTGTCTGCCGCTCTGTAAGGATTTTCAGGAGAAGCCGCACTGCCGCCGTACTCAACTGTCTGCTCTGAAATAACACTGCCGTTGTAATCCACAAAGGTTACAGTGCAGGAATTTATCTGTGCAGTGTACTGAGCAGTTACAACTGTGTCCTCGGTAATGCTTGTCAAATCCTTATCCCAGCCTGTGAAGGTATATGTATACTGAGCATCTGAGTTCATTGTGGGATTCTCGGGAATATTCACTGCAGGATTGCCTGACTCCACTTCTTCAAAGCCTAAGTAACTGCCGTCTGCGTTCAGGTAAATTACTGTGAAGGTCTCTGCCTCGGGAGTAGCAAGCTGTCCCACAAGGACGCCGTTTTCATCAAAAACATAGTCGATATCGTCAATATTATGGATACCTGTCACCATTCTGCCTACATACGCCTCGTCTGCAGGGTCAAAGTAGTAGGTGTTGCCGTCCAGAGTCTGCCAGCCTGTGACCATTCTGCCGTCCTCACCAACATAGTAGGTATAGCCTGAGGTTGAGGAGGTAATCCAGCCTGTGAGCATCTGACCGTAGTGATTCTCCATATTGTCCTCAAAGAAGTACCAGTATCCGTCAATCTCTGCCCAGCCTGTGGTCATCTCACCCTCGTTATTGAAGTAGTAGATGTAGCCTGTTTTGGGAGAAGTAAACCAACCTGTCATCATAGTGCCGTCGGCTGTATCGAAGTAATACCATTTACTTCCGAAGGTCACAAAGCCTGTCTGCATTGCGCCTGTAGTTTCGTCAAAGTAGTAGTACTCCCCGTCTACATACCGGAAGCCCTTGAGGATTGCTCCGTCAGCGGCAGTACAGTAAAGAGCACCGTCAACATTAATCCAACCTCTGAGCAGTGCATTAGAGGAGGGGTCAAAGTAATATAGTGTGCCGTCGATAGTCTGGAAGCCGTTTACAGCGTAGCCATTTGCATCCAGATAATACCTTGCACCTGATGTAGGGTCGTCAATCCATCCTGAGTAAACGAATGTGCCGTCACCCATCTGATATTTGAATCCGTTATCATCCTGCACCCACATACCTGTGGTAACAAGTGCACCGCTTGAGTCAAAGTAATACCAGTTTCCGTCAATATATCTGTGGCCTGTGAGCATTGCGTTGGTGTTGGGGTCAAGGTAGTAGGTATTGCCATTGTCCTCTACCCAACCGCTGACTGCGTAGCCGTTTTCATCAAGATAGTACCAAGCACTGTTGTCAGCATCCCAGAGCCAGCCTGCACCTGCATATGTACCGTCGGAGTACATATACTTCAGACCGTAATCGTCCTGTACCCAGGATGCGCTCATATTTGTGTTACCTGATGCAGAATAGTTATTGAAGCCGTAGGTCTTGACGATAGTGGGATAATCCTTGTAGCACACATTTGCATCAAAGGTGCCTGCGTTTGCAATCTCGTACTCAAAGGTGTACTGATACATACCGAACTTCTGGCTCATCTCAACATCGTATTTTGCGTGGTCCTTGCTGAGCACAGGGTATGCCGCCCAAGCTTCGTACTTATCTCTGAGTCCTGATGCAGTAACCCAGTCAAGCTCAAGCCAGCTCTTGTAGCTGTAAAGACCTGTGAGATAATTATGAGAAGCAACCTCGTCCATAAAAGTCTTACATATTGTTGCCGAGAGTGTACCGCCGATTGTCTCGTGAGTGGGGTCCTCAAAGTCAAGATAAACAGGATATTCCAGCTGTTTGCCTTCGATATAGCTTACGCACTTCTTTGCGTCACTCAGTGCGGTTTCGGCATCAAGAGCATATGTGTAGAAATACACGCCCACATCAAGTCCCAGACGCTTGCACTCCTCGTAATACATATCAAACATGGGGTCCTCGCCCTTGTTTGTAGAGCCGCAACGCATAATTACAAAGTCGATGCCTGCCGCCTTTACAGCCTCAAGGTTGAGCTTTAGTGTAGTCCAGTCATCGCCATTGTTCCATTTGGAGATATCAATACCGTGAGCCTGTACTACACCTGTACCGTCAGCAGGCATACCGCCTGCGTAGCTATCATATCCGCCGCCTACTGTGGGGGTTTCTGTGTCCTCGATGATAGTTCCGTCTGTGAGGACACCGTTTTCATCAAAGGTACAGGTTGCACCGTTGATAGTCTGTGTACCTGTTGCTCTGATACCGGTTGTGGGGTCAAGATAATACATATTGCCGTCAAGCTCAATCCAGCCTGTCTGCATTGCACCTGTGGCGTCTGTATAATACCAGTTGTCATCAATACACAGCCAGTCGTTGAGCAGAGCTCTGGAGCCCGGGTCAAAGTAATACCATGTGCCGTCCACCTGATTCCAACCGCTTACAGCGTAGCCGTCACTGCCGATATAGTATCTTACATAGTTGTTTCTTGAGTCATCAACCCAACAATTGGCAGCATAGGTGCCATCTATAAAACGGAACTTGTAGCCTGTGCCGTCGTACTCCCACTCACCGTCACACAGGTAGCCGTCACTGTTGAAGTAATACCATACCCCGTCAATGTACAGGTGTCCTGTAAGCATAGCGTTGGAGCTTGGGTCAAGGTAGAAGGTACCATCATCAAGATACAGCCAGCCGTTTACAGCATAGCCGTTTTCATCCAGATAGTACCACGCACCATTCTCGGGAGAGAGGAACCAGCCTGCAGGCTGGAAGCTTCCGTCAGAATACAGGTATCTGTAGCCTGTGCCGTCATAATACCAGGAGCCTGTCATAGTGTCGCTGGCATAAAGCTGGATAATTCTGTCAGAGTTGTTGGTAATCCAGCCTGTGACGGTGTTACCTGATGTATCTGTAAATGTACCGTAAAGTCTGTTGTTGGAGCCTACCTTGGTTATCTCGAACATAGAGAATCTGGGTATAACATAGGAGTAGGTTGTGGTTGTCTCTGAGGAGTAGATATACTTAGCCGCATTGGAAATATAAAGACCGGGTGTGGGGCTTGCTCCGCTATAGTCAACCTTTGTAACAGAGCTGTCAGACACATAAGGCAGTCTGCCGTAGCCGTACAGATAGGAACTGGAGAGAGAGTAGCTCTTGAAGTACACACCGCCGCCGTTAGTCTCAAGTCCTGAGGCGTCGCTGGTGTTACCCTCTACTGTGTAGAGCACACCGTCCTTAACATACAGGCAGATACCGATATGCGAAGGAGAGGATGAGCTCTTGAAGAATACAAGGTCACCATACTGAGGAGTATATGAGCCACCCATACCTGCACTGTAGGAGAAGTAGCCTGCACCCTTGAGCTGGTTAACCCACAGAGCACAGCTTATTTCCTTCCAGATGTAGTTGTAGTCACCTGAGTGGTTACGGGCAAGGGATGAGTAGGTTGCGTGGTTTGTACAGTGGGACTGATACAAGCACCAGGATACAAAGGACGCACACCAAGGGTAGTCCGAGCCGCCGTAGCCAAGGCCCAGGTCACCCATATTGTAGCTCATCTCAACATAGTTATTGGAGCCTGAGACCTCGCCTGAGAAGTAGCCGTTTGCGGCACCCTCCTGATAGCCCAGCTGAGACAGGGCTATGGCTATAAGGTCAGTTCTGTTATCGCCTGTGATGGGCACACGCAGATAGTTCTGATAATACTTACCTGCGGCATAGGATGCGGATGGACCCGACTGTGCACCGTTACGGTATGTAGCGGCAGAGGCAGGCACCGACCCTGCAATCACAAGGCAGGACAGAAGCACTGTCAGGACAAGCAAGGTGGAAAGTATGCGGGAAAATCGTTTTTTCACAGCTATCATCTCCGGATAAAAATATATAATTATAATACCACAATTTACAAAAAAGGTAAACAAAACCCAGAAAAATCCACATTTTTAACAACCGGCTCTCCTTTATTTCGTGCCAATTGACGAACATCTGACGCAAAGTACATTCAATAAAACAAAAAAGCGGCACGGATAATGCAAGGTGTGCATAGTCCGTGCCGCTAAAAGCTATTGGTTTTTATAAATTTACAATCATCTGCAAGCAATCCATATCAGTTTGCACCAAGATTGTAATCGATGTAGTTATCGCTTACTACCCACCGGGTGTTGCCGTCCTCTGTGACCTTCATTGCACTGAAGGCAAAGAGTCTGATGCTGTTAAACTGTGACACTTTGAAGGTGGTTGTAAACTGAATTCTGTTCTTGGTAGTCAGGTATACCTGCGTAGACACACTGCCTGCGTCCTCCTTGGCTACAACCTGATACATAAAGCCGTTTGCAACCAGACTCACTGTACCATCCTCTGCTGTAACACCTGTGTCCTCAGCATCTGTTGCTTCAACTGTTACTTCAATCTTACCGCTGTTGAGGCCGTATGCAGAGGCACCCTCTACAATAGCCTTAACGCCTTCTCGAAGCTGTGCAAGCTGACTATCGGTCAGGTTGTCGGGATCAAAGGAGCTGTTCTTTACATTCACATAAACAACTGCTACATCCTCGATACCCTCCCCTGCTTCAACATCGCCGCCAACATGGAAGTTATCCTCGTAGCCGTAGGGGTTCATTACAGTGTTGAGTCGTACATACTCTACAGACTCACCGCTGCTGCCTGCTACAGAGTAGTAGTCCTCCTGGTTACGGCTTACTGTAAGACCCTTGGGAGCCTCACCCTCGCCGTAAACAGCGTAGATTGATGTATTGCCTGAAATTCTGTACAGGTAGTTGATATCCGTTGAAGCTATCTGTGTGCCTGCCTCGTCAAATGCCCAGTACTGGAAGGTGAGGGTCTTTGAGTCAACCTGTACAGTCTTGTCTGTCTTGGGAGCTGTGCCTGTAACAGCAGGCAGGCTGTAGCTTTCAAGGTAGTTTGCGTTACCGTTGACACCCTCTGAGATATTGGTATCATCAGTAAGCTCTGTACCCAGTCGCTGGTTGTAGTAGCCTGTGATGAGCTGAGGAACAGACAGTGCAATGTACAAATCTGTACCCTCAATAGGCTCAAGTCCCACTGCCCCGTCTGTGATGCCGTATACGCTCACAGTGTACTCCTTGGGACAGTTGTACATCCAAGAAGTAACAGACTTTCCGTCGTCGGAAATCTGCACCCATTCCTCACCGCTTGTCTGGACTCTGCCGTAGCAGTCGGTGTGGTACTGAGTTTCTGTGTAATTCTCGCCTGTGTGGGTGTTCTTGAGGTTCTGCATACCCTGTACAGCCTGCTCCTGACTAAGCCACAGGTAGTAGTCGTCAAGCAAGTTATTCACACTGCCGAACTCGCCGCTTACAAGTGCATCGCCTGCGTTAGCAATCATCTGCTCTGTGTCGTAGGCTGTGTGATCGTCATCGGTGAAGATAATATCAGAGCCGTAGAATCTGTGAACGAAGGTCTTGGGCTCGTCTGACATATCTGCAGGCTTACCGCTTACAACCTCTCTGTCGTAATACTTAATGCTGACTGATACCTGCTCAACAGTGTTGACAAAGGTAACATTTGAGGTATCGTTCTCAACAACGGGAATGTAAGAGGACGCCATACAGGAAACCAGATGGTCCTGAGTTGAAGGCATATTGCCAATCTCTACTCCGTCAAGGTAGGTGCTGACTCCCTTAACAAAGCAGGGGTCGATAATCTCTGTAACTGTGTACTGATAATCAACGGGAAGGTCTTTGAACACAGCCTTCTGACCGCCCTTGAGGGTAATAGTGTTACCCTGCTCAACTGTCAGGTTTGAGCCTACTACAGCAAGGGTGTCTGTATCAATAATATCATAGGTGTATGTACCGCTTGTGAGCACCTCGCCGTCTGTGGTGTAGCCTGTTACAACAAAGGTGTAATCAGAGTTGTCCTTGTCGGAGATATCTGTACCCTCTGCGTCTACTACCTGCTTCTCTACCTCAAAGCCTGAGGAAGGAAGTGTTTCCATATTAAAGTAAATATCACAGAAGGAACGGGAGCCGCCACGCTCAAGATAGAAGAACTTGAGTGTGTGTCTTGTGCCGTTTGCAAAAGTGTTACCCTCGAACATATCCTCGTTAAGGGTTGTACCTGCAAGGATACTGTTGCTGCCCTCCTGTGCAGCCTCTGCATATGCTGCCTCAAACTTTGCCTTAATGGTAGAGGACTCGGAGTTGTCAATACCAACCTGGGGATAACATGACTCGTCTGTAGGATGGGCTACATTACCTGTTGCAAAGTTGATTGTAGCCATCTGTGCTCCGTGTGTACCTGCAACATTGAGCACCAGAACATTGTCGATGTAAACAAGCACATCGTCGTCACCTGTGAAGTTGAACACCATATCCTGAAGCTCGCCGTTCATATCGTAAATCTGACCGTTGTTTTCAATCTCAAAATCAAACTCCATGCTCATACCGAACCATGTGTTTGTCTCCTGACTGTTAATCTGGTCACTGCCTGTTGCGTCAGCGTATACATCGTTGTAGTATGCAGGCAGGTTGGGAGTATCCTGCTGAGTTGAGGTGTAGCCTGTTCTCTGCTTTGTGTCTGTCTCATCAGGATATACAGGGTCAACATATGTACCAGATACACTTGCAGTTGTGTAATCACCTGAGATATAGTCACCGGTAATATTGTGACCGTAGTTAAAGGGCAGGAAGTTTCTGTTGTAGGAGTTGTAATCACGCAGAGCGTTTCTTAAGTACCAGTTATTGAACAGAGAGTCCTCGCCGAAAGTATCCAGACGGGAGCTTCTGATGAGGGTATCGTATATATCGGTATATGTGGTACCCGTTGTCTTGTCTGTAACACTGGTATTCTCGTCATAATAGTAATGATAGTAAGGACGGATTACATAGTCATAAAGCTGGAATCTCTGTCCGCTTACAGGCTGATATGTACCTGAGGTATAGAATGCAGAGGTATCAAAGTATGCAGCGTTCATATATGAGCTGTATACCATACCGCCTGTGGTAGCCTCCTTGAACATACCTGAGCCGTACTGGTCGCCTACATCGTAGCGGACACTCTGGTAGTAGCCGTTTGCGTAATTCTCTGCAGTAAGCTCAGCGCTGCCGTCACCTGTAACATAGGTCATATCCTTATCAAACAGGTACTTGAGGCTTCCTGAGTCAGAGCCGAAGGCAGGATAGCTGTCAAAGTCTCCATAGAAGCGGTCCCAATCGTGATAGGTAACATTGTTTACATAGGGATAGCCTGATGCATCAAGAGAGTTGAGCATAAGTGGAGTTGAGTCATACTGGCTGGGATTACCGATATTATCAACTGTAATCTTGTCAGATGCCTTGTCCTCCTCGTTGAGGGTTGCAACGCCGTCCACTACATAATCAGAATTCCATGCATCCTGATTGAACCAGAGGATGTTGTCATTCTGTGAAGCATCAAAGGTGCTCACACCTGTTTCTCTGTACTTTCTTGCTTCCTTGGCAATGTAGCTGTTATTGTTGATGTACTTACCATAGTCAAACAGTGACATCTTAATATTGTCGTTTACGGCAATTCTGTCCAGTATCAGTGCAGAGTCTGCCATCTGCTCATCTGTGAACATCTTGCCCATCTGACCGAAGGTGTGGGTGTAGGTATCATCCAGAATTGACAGGATGTAGCCTGTGTGCTTGTTCTTCAGGTAATAATTGCCGTCGTTATCCTGATAAATAAACCAGCGGTAATAGTTGGTGTATTCGCCGTCCTCAGCGGTATAAGAGGAGTTGTCGTAGTAGAACTTGGTTGCAACAAGTCCGTTGTCAACATCGTTTCCCTCAACAGGCATAGTGTCCTTATAATAGCTGTAGGAACCGCCGTCCAGGGCATACACGGACTTTGCATCGCTCTTGCTGTGAGTAGCGTTTGTCCATGTGTTGAAAATCATATATGAGCCGTCTGCCTGACGCGTGAAGTCCCAGAACTGACGGACTGAGAACACTGCATTGTTCTTCTCGATAAACTCAGGGTAGTAGATTGTTTCTTCGGATACACCTACAACATTGGTCTCAAAGCCCTGAGCTGTTGTATAAAGCTCAGCATTTCTGTCTGTTGTAATATCATCGCTGGGAATAGTAAGGAAGTACTCACTTCCGTCCTTGGCGTAACCGATATATGCGCTGAAGTCATCGCCTAAGTTAAGAGCCTCGCCCAGCTCTGCCTTAATCTCCTCGGATACAGACTCGTTGGTAACTGTTACGGTAAATTTCTCTCTCTTGACAACCTCTGTATCAGTAGCGGTAGCAGTAATTGTAACTGTAGCTGTACCTACGCCTGCGGCTGTAAGATTGCCGTTTTCGTCCACTGCAACGATGTTTTTATCTGAGGTTGCAAAGGAAACATCTCTGCCCTTGGGGTTATTAAGGTAATCCTCCGCATACGCAACATCATCAACATTCATAGTCAGAGAAGAAGTGCTTATATCCTCGTTATAGATCACATAGCAGGCAGAGGGAATCCACAACTGATTCTCAAAATCTCTGCCAAGGAATACAACCTTGTCCTCGTATACTCTTACATAGAAGCCCTGTGTGCCCTCCATATACTCGCCAACACCATTGTAGTCTGTCCACAGATATCCGACAGAAGCAGTGTTGATAGCAACAGGCAGGTCAGCAGAGCCTGCGTACATATTGTTGGGGGAGTTAATCTCCCAGTGGCTGTGACCGCCAAGGAGGATAACATTATCGTATTTATTGAGGACTGCCTTGAGAGCGTCAATATTAACAACGCCGTCCCAGTCCTGTCCCGAGAAGCTGCCTGCAACAGTGTTTGCTATTGCCTGATGAAGCATTACAAACACAGGCTTACCGCCGTTATTGCTCTCATTATCAGCAAGCTGACTATCAAGCCACTGAAGCTGTGTATCGGACAGCTCTGCATCGTTGCTGTTGGAGGCACTGTAAAGTCCGTAGTAAGCAGAGTTATCGCCTGCAAGGAAGATGTACTTGCAGCCGTTAATATCCTTTGCATAATAAGGAGCAGAGGTAGTGATGTCTGCACCCAGAGAGTTTGCGTAATTTACAAATTCGGTGATATCCCCGGGGTAGGAATCGTGGTTACCCAGAGATACATACATAGAGGGCAGAGCCTCTGCAAGCTCTGACTCTATGCTGTCATAAATATCGTTGACCTGAGCAAACTCAACAGCCAGTCCGTTGTTGGCAATATCGCCGTTTACGAATATACCTGTGCTGTCAGGGCTATTTGCAGCAATATCACGGAGCATCATCTCAAAGTGAGCGTTATCATAGTCGTGATACCACTGGTCAATAAGGGTACCGCCGTCAACTGTAGTTGAATTATCGGAGGTTACATGCAGGTCGGACACCATCTGGAACTCAGAGAGAATATTCTCATCCAGTCCGCTGTATGTAACTGTGCCTGTGGGCAGGTCGATTTTGTAGCCCTGTGTGCCCACCTTGCCGTTATAGGAAACATACGCCATCAGTGACTGTGCACCCTCGGGAATGAAGGTATGGGTATACATATCAAAGGAGATAACATTTTTGTATATCTTTGTCTTTGCAAGTGCAGTGTATCCCTCAAGGTGGTTACCATCTGCATCTGCCCAGTAAAGAGCAGTGTCAGTGTTGTCGATAACACCATATCTGTCAGAGGAAACCTCCAGCACAACTGTGCCGTTTGCAAAGCCGTCGTTCAAATCGTCTACCATATAGGCACCGTTAGAGAAGCTGCCCTTGACCTCATCCTCGATGGTAAAGTATGCAGTAGCCTGAATATCTGTGTAGCCTGAGTCGCCGAACACATATACAACATACTCGCCTGCGTCGGCGGCAGTAAGAGGTTCCGCATTGCTTGCATTATATACTAAATCCTGCATAACAACAGAAACATTGGGATATTTGCTTAGATAGTACCAGGAGAGAAGGGGGTAATCTGCACCGGGAGCATTGCCTGCAAGGTCAGACAGCTTGTACAGACCAACCCACGCATTGCTTGATACAGTGCAGGAGGTTGCAGTTACAATGATATCCTCACCCAGTCCGTATACTTCCTTATCGGTTGACACAGTACCGCCTACAATGGCGATAGTAGTCTGTGCCTGAATCTGGCTGTAGCCTGAGTCACCAAACAGATAAACATCGTACTCACCGGGAGCAAGAGCTGTGTTGGGATTATCGGTGGATGCACCGTAAAGGCTCAGGGATGTTCCCTGCCAGTTACGGCCCTTGGAGTCAGAAACAAGATAATACCAGTGCAGTGCAGGCACTGAGCCTGAGGGCACTGCTCCCTTGCCGTATACACCGACCCAAGCCTGGTCAGAGGTATTGTTGGAGGACTTGGCTGTTACAACCACAGTCTCACCGTAGTAATAATCGTGCTTATTGGTGGTGATGTAGTTATTTGCATCATCAGTATCGCCGTTGGCATCTGCAACATTAAAGGTAACAGAATCAACAGGATTTGTATAACCATCGTCACCAAACAGAACTGCAGTATAATGACCTACAAACAGTGCAGGGCTGATTCCCAGAGGATTGTCCGAATTGTAGGTACCTGTTCTGATATCGAAGGCTCTGCCCTCGTTACCCTCAACATAATACCAGAAAATCGGCTTTGTATTAGGATAGTCAGTCTGATCTGCACGGTAAAGTCCCACCCACACGCCGTTTGAGGCTGTAATGTAGATAGGCTCACCTACAGTATAGTCTGTCTTGCTTGAAGTAACCGTTGCACTTGTAGGAGCAGCCTTATCAAAAAGGTCAGCATCCCCCGAAGTACCCGATACGGGATTGTAGGTTACAGCGTTGACATTTGCTGCACTTTTGCTGTGGGGAGTCGGTGCCATCAGAGAAAAGGATGTCAAAAGCACCAAGGTTGCCAGCATCACTGCAACAAAGCGTTTGAAAGCAGATTTCACTTTCATTCATCTCCTTAGATGTGTAAATGTGCTTGCCTGCATATTTATTGCTCATATGCAGACAGCTTGTATCAGACAGCAAGCAATGCTGTTTTTTGCCTGTAGATAAAAATATTTTACCACTTTTATCCTGAAAAGTCTATACAATCGCTATTTTTTGCATCCGAAAAACTGCATAAAAATCCGCTCTGTTTTTTGTAGAAAAAGCACCCTGAGTATAAGCAAATAAAATCCACGCAACAGCTGCAAAGCCCATTGCGTGGAATATTTTCATCTTTTGCTCTATTTACTTTGCTTTCTTCTTCCTTGCCTTGCGTACGCTCAGGGTAACTATGAGCACCACTGCACCAATCAGCAGGAGGACTGCCGCCATCACTGCATAGGTGAACACATTTGCGTTTCGCACAAGGGAGGCAGGGCTCAGGCTTTTGTACACAAGCTTTCTGCCGTCGGGGTTTTCGTATCGTGAGTCCATTTCTCCGTCCATTGCTTTAAGGTAAGAGGAGATTGCGTACCACTCCTTCACAGGATTGCCCTGCTCATCGCGGATGACATAGTTTACAAAGTCCTTTGCCTCAATGGGATTACCCTGTGCATCTCTGGGAGTAACTGTGAGCAGTCCGAAGGACTTCTCCTCCACAGCACCCAGCATCTGTCCCACATACATACCTGTCACAACAGAGTACAGCTTATCGTCCTCAATCTCCTGTGTGCTTCCGTCATCACGCAGGAGTGTGCAGGAATCCACCTTGTTGAATATCATTCTGTTTGTGTTGAAGCTGTACCTTGCTCCCGAGATAAACAGCTGAGCTGTGCTCATCAGCGGTTGCACGGAGGCATCCACCTCAAACACATTCTTCAGGTCCTTGCCTGTAACATACACCTTCACAAGCTCGCCCTCTGTGCCAACGCCAAGGGACGCGGCGTTGAACACATCGCTGACTGTCACCTGACCCAGAGGCATAGTCTCGCGGATAACACCTGTAGCAGTGAGTGCAATATCCACTTCCTCATCCAGAGCCTTCTGTGCCGCTGTCTTGTACGCATCGGAGAACAAATTACCCAGAGTTGATTCGTGCTGAGTTGCCTTAACCTCGTCTAAAGATTCAAACTTAACAGTATTATCAAGGAGCACCTCATCAAAAGAGAAGCCGTAGGGAGCAAGGTAATTCTCGTCCACGCTCTGCTTGAACTGCTGAATTTTCTGTGCAAGCATCGGGTCCTCCTGCACTGTCTCGTCCACAGCAATCAGCTCGTAATCTGCAAGCTGTGCACTCTCTCCGTCAAAGGAAAGCTTCACAACACCCAGGTACTTGCCGTATTCTCCTGCGGAAACAATTGCGGTATCGCCCACCTTTATTGCTTCGTTCAGTGTAGTGTGGGTATGTGCCGACACAATCAGGTCAACGCCCTCTACACTGCTTGCAAGGTCATAGTCCTCACCTTTGCCATCCTCTGTGCCGCTGTGGGAAAGACAAACCACCACAGGCTCTGCACCGTAAAGCTCCTTGCACTCAGCCACAGCCTCGTCCACAATCTGCTGAGAAACCTGTGCAGGCGACTCCAGAATCATACCCGAGTTAGGCGCACACTTGTCAGAATCGTAGCCTGTAATGCCAAAGAGCGCAAAGTACACTCCCCCACGCTCCAAGAGCATATAGTCACTGACGCCGTAATTCTCAAGGGCGTTCCACATATCGGCATTGTAGCCCTCCTGACCCTTCTCGGCAGGCAGGTAGTTGGCATCAAGTATTGCAGGCAGAGTGTCACCGCTGTCTACGGCCGCGTTCAGCATAGAAGCAAGACCCTCAGGCAAATAGTCAAACTCGTGATTACCGAAGGTAGTGGCATCATAGCCCATCTGCCCCATAAGCCGAAGCTCCAAGGCATCTGTTGCAAAGCAAGTCTGGAACAGAGACCCCATAGAAAAGTCGCCTCCGTCAACCAGTATGGCATCGGGGTACTTTGCCCTCTGCTCGTTAATAATGGTCATAAGTCGGGCATATCCGCCGAACTCTCCCCCATCCTCTGCACTAGACGGCAGAAAATGGGAATGCAAATCGTGAGTAAACAGGACGGTCACCAATTTTTCATCAGCGTCACCCGACACCGCATCCGCAGTTGCCCCTGCCGCACCTGTACCAAGGCACACGGACACAAGCAACATCACCGCCATCGCAAGTGTCATCAACCGCTTAACGGCAAGCCTTGTATAAAACCTCATAACACCAACTCTTTTCCGCAAAATTCATACTCCCAGTGTACCACATCAACACAGCTAAATCAATCAGCCGGTATTAAATACCATACTATTTTTCACAGCACTCCACAGCAAAATTAATTATCTTTACAGTAAAAACACAAGCTCCCCGAGGATTGAGTGTTCACACTCATCTTGGGGAGTTGTTCTTTCACGAAGGTTCGCGTGGTTATTTGTTTATATTTTCGCATAGATTCCTTTGTGTTGCGATTGTCACAAGGGTATCGCCAAGTTGCACAAGCACCGCCGCCAAGAGCAGAGCTTCATCGTTTGAAAGCTTGCAGGCAATGGCATTTGCCACCGCCGTTACAGATGCACTGAGTTCACAAGGGTTCACATTATCACCTCGGTATATCCTATGTGATTTGAAAGGGCTTGTTGATAAATAGAAGTGACAACTGAAAATCAATGTGATATACTTGAAACAGAACTATCCATGAAAATTAACAGCAAAAGGTGAAGACTATGAACTTTACAGAAATCGCAAAAAACAGGCAGTCCTGCCGAGCATATAATCCCAACAAAATGGTAGAACAGGAGAAGCTTCAGGCTATTCTTGAGTCAGCAAGACTTTCGCCCTCTGCCTGCAACGGACAGCCTTATCACATCACCGTCTGCACAGGTAAGTCTGCCAAAAAGGTCGCAAAGGCTACAGAGGGTTTGGGTATGAACAAGTTTGCCACACAGGCTCCCGTGATGCTTGTTATCTCAGAGATGCCCTATGTTATGACCGCAGGAACAGGTGCGAAAATCAAGCACAACGACTATCGCTCAATCGACATCGGAATCCTCTCTGCCTATATCACATGTGAAGCCACCGCACAGGGACTTTCTACTTGTATCCTCGGCTGGCTTGACGATGCAAAAATCCGCGAAATCTGTGACCTTTCGGGACAGGTGCGATTGGTAATCACCCTCGGTTATGCCAAGGATGACGATAAACTCCGCACTAAAAAACGCAAGAGTTTAGATGAACTTGTAAGTTTTATTGAATAGAAGTATTGACTCTGTCGTTGCGTTATGGCTTATACTGAACTTCGGGGTGATTTGATGAAAATGCATATCAAGGAATTTGCGAAGCTTACAGGAGTCAGCGTACGCACTCTTCATTATTATGATGAAGTAGGTTTGCTGAAACCTGCAGAGGTGGATGGCAACAACGGATACCGCTTTTATGATGAAACCTCCCTTGAGCGAATGCAGGAGATACTTTTCTACCGGGAGCTTGACTTTCCTCTTAAGAGCATTTCAGAAATATTGTCCTCGCCAAATTACGATAAAAGGCAAGCATTGAAATCACAGAAAAAGCTTCTGATTCTAAAAAAAGAAAGACTTGAGAGGCTCATAGATGCCATTGACCTTGCCGAGAAAGGACAGACAATTATGACAGCATTTGACAACACAGATTTTAAGACCGCCCGAAAGCAATACGAGGCTGAAGCAAAACAAAAATGGGGCAACACTGAGGCCTTCCAGGAATTCGAGAGTAAAACCGCAGGCTACACAGAGAAAACTTGGCAAAGCACTGCAAGTGGTATTGATGCAATCCTTGCAAAGTTTTCAGAGTGTAAAGACAGCGGATGCACGCCCGATTCAGCTCAGGCTCAGGCACTGGTAAGAGAACTGCAGGACTTCATAACTCAAAACTTCTACACTTGCACCGATGAAATTCTCAAAGGCTTGGGTACGATGTATGTATCCGATGAAAGATTTAAAGATAACATCGACAAACACGGCTCAGGCACAGCGGAGTTCATAAGCAAGTCTATCGGGATTTACTGCAAATAAAACACACAAAATAAAAATGCCGATAAGCTCCTCAAAAGCTCATCGGCATTTTACTATCATTCAGTTTTGCCGGGGCGTGTAATGTTCCATGTAGATAAAAAGTCGGGGTCTGTAACAACCTCGCCTGTACTGTGAAGAGTATACTCTCCTTTTCTGGCTCTTGTTGTCGAACTTAAATCAGGAGGCAGATTGAAAATTTCACCGTTATTCTTTTTGATTGCAATGGTTTTTTCATTAGCTTCAATAACAGTTCCCCATAACTGCACTCTGTCTAAAAGCTCATTATCTTCCGAATAATAAGACAACCCTGCAAGCAGTACCTTGCCAATAAGCTCCTCAAAACTGAGAGGTTTACCGCCTCTTCTTTCATAAAAATACATGCCGTTTTCTTTGAAGAATTCGGGGATATCAAAGATAGTGCTGCCTGCTTCTCCCACATGGCGGCGGCACTGTCCATAATGCTCACTATCAAAAGTTTTCCAAGCCGTAATGAGATTATCCGTTTTCTCAATAGAGAATTCCTCAAAGAACTTTTCGTAATTTTCGGGAGTTCTTGTGTATATGGTCATTACATTGTATTTGCCAAAGAGAATCTCTTCGTTTGATTCGTGACCGCCAAAACCAAAGGTGTTGAGCCCGTCTTTAATCAAAAAATTGCCGAGAGAATTCAGAGCACCTAATGCGTTATCATAATCAAGTCCGTCAATGAAATATACATCTTCGGAAAGGTCTTTAACATTACCTTCTTCGGTTTTAGGTTCGTCATTCAAGTTTGTGGGTATCTCCAGAATGAAGAAAAGATATTCTTCTTTGTGATTTTCTATAAACCGCTTCATCATATCCATAACCTTGGATGCGTTCACATTTGCGGTTATGTAAGTTTCAGAAACCTCATACTGTTCAAATAGTTTCTCGGGAAACGGAACAGTACAACCTTGTTTTAGTTCTATCATAATCAATACCCCTTTCTTGTGAAAAAGTATTTCTACAACATTAGTATATCATAGTAAAATCTCGTGTGCAATGAAAAATTGTAGTTGAGAGTATATTTTTATGATGCTATAATAAAACAAAGCAATGAAACTACAAAGGACTGACATAAATGAAACCATCAATTCTGATAACGGGCGCATACGGTGGTATGGGAAAGGCAACTGCCGAGGCACTTAAAGATACTGGCTTTCGCGTTTTCGCTCTCGACAAAACTGTGGGCGAGGGTGAGGAGAACATCATACCCATTGGTGCGGACATCACCGATGAGCAGAGCGTTATAAATGCATTCGAGCAGGTAAGTACAATGACCGACGAGCTGTTTGCTATTATCCACTTCGCAGGCATTTATATGCTTGATTCTTTGGTAGAAATGGGAAGTGTTGATTTTGAAAACATTTTCAAAATCAATGTGGAGGGTGCTTTCCTTGTGAACAAGATATTCCTGACCCTTCTCAGAAAGGGTTCTCGCATCGTCATTACCACAAGCGAACTTGCACCCCTCGACCCCCTACCCTTTACAGGCATCTATGCCGTCACTAAGTCTGCCCTTGATAAATACGCCTACTCCTTGCGAATGGAATTTCAGTTGTTGGGTATTAAGGTCAGCGTTCTGCGAGCAGGTGCCGTTACAACAGGTATGCTGGGAGTATCTACCGTTGCTCTTGATAAATTCTGCGAAAAGACAGAGCTTTACAAATGCAACGCCGACAGGTTCAAACGGATAGTAGACAGCGTGGAAGCAAGAAGTGTAGACCCCTCAAAAATTGCGAAAAAAGTAATGGGCATCCTCAAAAAGAAATCCCCCAGATTTTCATACAGCATCAACCGAAATCCCCTGCTGCTTATGCTGAATGTCCTCCCAAGGAGATTACAGTTTTGGATTATAAAACAAGTGCTGAAAAGCAAAAACGAAAGTTCCGATCAGTATTAAAGAGGTATAATTATAACACTATTAAAACAACTACTAAAAAGCAGATCTCCTCAAGGCGCTTGGCTTTGAGGAGTTCTTATTATTTTACACCTATATTATAGAGTTAATCAGAGGTCAGCACAGCAGCACTCGAAATCGTTATCGATATAGTTTGCGATGAATTGTGCTCTGAAGTTACGGCTGTTGCAGGTGCCGACTGTAGTTGTATCTGTGTCAAGATCCTCGGGCAGTACAAATCTTATGCAACGCACGGTTATATCCTGACAGGATGTGCCTGTGTGTGCAGGGATTGTCAGAGTCTTGAATCCTCGCTTGTAGAGGTTATCTCCATCGTCTGTTTCATAGAGAATCACCGCTAACGCCACACGCTTGTTGGGACATACATTGCGGAGTGTCACATCAAGCTGAAGAATACAACCCGTAGAGTCTAAGAAAAGTTCGCCTGCGTCGAATTCCACAGTATCGGTACATCCGTCAACTGTGATGTCAACCAGTGCAGGACAGCCTTCGGGGCATACAACGCTGCCGCAATCCACCAGAACTTCGGGACTTGGGAATGTTACCACATTACCCTCGGCATCGTCATAAGAAATGCTTTCGTTCACTTCTACAGTTCCCGAGCAAGGCCCTACATGAACTACGGTAAATTCAAAAGTTGCACCCTCGCTCTCGGTTGTGCCAAGCTCGTCTATCTGCCAGTTAACGGTAGTGTTGTTTACGATTGAAGCTGTGCCCTTTGAGGGAGCAGACAACGCTGTCACATTGAAGCAAGGTGATACCGTATCGGTTATCACAACATTGGTTGCACCTGGGTTTGAAATGTTCCTTGCGAGATTCTCGAAAATCTCCTCAAGCTCTGTGGCATCGGGAGCAATTACAACATAGGCGGAATCGGGGTCGGATGCCCATTCTCTCAGAGCATCTTCGTCAATACCGCCGTTGCCCAGAAGTCCGATAACATATATGATAATTCCCTGTGCTTTTGCCGCCGCGGCAACTGTGGCAGGGTCAGGACCTGCTGTGGTCACGCCATCGGTAAACATAACCATAACTTTTGCGTTGGTGGAGTTGGGGTCGAATAAATCGAGGGCTTGTGTAAAAGCATCCGCGTGATTTGTAAAGCCTCCTGCCTCCAGTGAGTTTACTGCATCTTTCAAATCAGCCACAGAGGTAATAAGCTGGGTATCCTGAGTAGCTGTGTCTGCAAAGCTTACAATACCGATGCGACTGCCTGAGCCAATCTGTCCGTCCTGTGTGCCGTCGGTAGACTCATCGATAATATCGATGAATGTGTCAGCACCGCTTTTCATAGCGGCAAGGGGGTCGCCCTCCATACTGCCTGAACGGTCAAGAATAAGCACGATATCGGTAGGGTTTGTCACGATATCAGGAGCCGCCGTTAATGATAATCTGATTTTAAGTTCGCCGCCGCATTCTATCTGCGTGACATTAATTACCTTGTTTGAGTTAGTTACACCCATTTTTATTCTCCTTTCCGAGCCTCTCGGCTCATTACCAATATATGTGGGAAGGTGGACATGGGTGCATAAAAAAGAGTGCCGAAAAATCGACACTCTCAAGATTTGAAATGCAGTAAACAATGAAATAAGCAAAAGAAAAAGCACTGAAGCGATTCAATCGCTTCAGTGCTTTTTGGTGGGAAAGATGGGTTAATTTGATTTGTTGAGATAGTAATCTCCGTCGTTATATTTGTCATCAACAAAACGAACCCTTAACTTGCTTTCATTAACTATTGTTAGTTTTGTTGGTATTTGATACCAGTAGTCAAATCCATCAAGCATTATTGTGTTTTCATCAATAATTTCCATAGGGAATTCGAGCGATCTTTCGAGTTCAGATGACTTAAATGTATAAGTAAAAGTCATTTCTTCAAGATCAAAATAAAAAGATGCATAGGAGTTCGCAACACCGCCCTCCGCTTTCCAAGCACAGTTAGAATCAACAATTTCGCGAATTGATTCTATTTCGGGAGTAGCTGCTGATTGCTTACTGGTTTCCGATGGATCAATAACAATAATCGGTCTTACCCCGTATTCATCATCGCAACTTTTAGTATCAATTTTTTCATCAAAATATACCCATGCATATGTATCAACTCGATAATAACCATCAAGCCAAAAGTTCTTTTCAAGTGAAACAAATTCAGGAACGCTATCGGCTAAATATGGTCTGCCTGACACAGTGATTGAGTCCTTGAAACCAAGATTATATAAATCGTCCTTATTGATAATTCCAGAAGATTTTATTAAATAACCTTTATCCTCTAAGTCATCAACAAACTGATTTACAAAGGATTCGATTAAACTGCCTTCATAATCATGCTCATACATATAATCTCTGTCATCATCTGAGAATCTTGTAAAAGCAATATTGTTTTGAGAAAGCAAATACAGTTCGTTTTTGTTTTTATCAATTTTATAAATATTAAAAGAACTGTTACCCAAAACAATCTCTTCTCCAACAGAAAAATCTTCAATAGAAATAATATTATTTGGTATACTTATAGTATCATATTCAGTAGTTTCTGTTTGCGGAGTAAAGGAATCAGTTGAAGGATTTGTGTATTCAAAAATTGCTGTGTCAAAAGTGTAAGATGATGGCTCGTAAGAGTCTGAACTTCCAATATCACATCCTGATAAACAGAGAATACATATAGTTAAAATTACAAGGAGTTTTTTCATATCAATCACGTATAATAAAAACCATCTCGAAAGGGGTGGTTTTTATTATTTCTCCTTCCTTCAAAAGATTGTTTCGCAGGAGTAGCTACCTGCGTTATAATCAGTACAAGCACTGTGGATTTGTATCTATTGAATTACAGCTTGA
>JAFUJH010000018.1 GCA_017473775.1 Ruminococcus sp. | reverse complement strand
TATATCCAAGAACTGCAGAGTAAATGGCAGGGATACGCCGAGTCCGTTAAGGAAATTCAGGAAGATGCCACAGAGTCCGCTAAAGATGCAGTAGCCGAACTGGTAGACTACCGCATTGATATGATTAAGCAGGATATCGAGAACGAGAAGGATGCCCTTGATAAGAAACTCGACTACCTGAAAGAATTCTATGACAAGCAGAAAGATATGCTCCAAGACCAGTACGATGAAGAGCAGTATCTCAAGGAGCAAGCAGAAAAGCGTAAGTCTGTATCTGACCTACGCTCGGAGATTGCTATGCTTGAGAATGACGATTCTGCTTGGGCACAGAAACGCAAGCTCGAATTACAAGAGGAACTCGCTACGGCAGAGGATGACCTCGGCACATTCGAGGATGAGCACGCTCTCGACCTCGCGCTTGATGCTCTGGACAATGCGTATAACGCGCAAGAAGCACAGATTCAAGCCGAGATGGACGCTCTCGAAGAAAAACTTAATGACCCCGAGGCATTGTATAACCAAGCACTCACGGAAATTAAGAACAACACCGGCAACCTCTACCAAAAGATGCTTGAGTATAATCGCAAGCACGGCACTGGTAACGACGAGGATGTTAAAGATATCTACGAGGAAGCCTACAAGGCATTGCTTGAGTACAAAGATATCTATGGTAAGGATTACGAGGGTGTTGTGCTCACCAACTCTACGAACTACAAACCCGAGACTGGTTCTTGGGATACGGAAAAGATTTCTGGAACAAATCCCGACAACCAGAAGAAGGAAGAAACGAAGCCCAAGGAAGAGACAAAACCAAAGACCGAAACGCCTACACTCACAGATGCAATTAAACGAAAAGTTGCAGCCGCTATCTGGAACGGCAACTTTGGTTGGGGTACCGGTTCTACCAGAACGAGCAGATTGAACGAAGTTTTTGGTTCCAACAACGGCATCCAGGCGCTTGTTAACCAGGGTGTTGGTAGGAACTCTGGTGCTCCTGGACAGGACTACACATATCTCAATATGCGTAAAAAGTTCAAGGGGTATGCTTCTGGTACGAAAAATGCGATTGCGGGTCTTCACTCTATTGACGAGCTCGGTGCAGAGTATCTGTTCACATCGGAAGATGGTAGTCGTTACAGAGTTTTCTCCGGTGGTGAAAAGGTTCTGAACGCAAAAGCGACCGACTTCCTGTACGAGTTCGCAAATGGTGGCGGAGAAATCTTGGAAAAGATTATCAAATCCGCCTTTGGCACATCTCTGTTCGACCATATTCAGCCTGTTGTTAACCACAACGAGATTGATATGGGCGATGTTATCGTACAGGGTTCGGCTACACAGCAAACCGTGTCCGAGATTCGTAGAGCACAGAGAGACAATCTCACAGAAATGCTCAAGAGCTTGAATAAGCTCAACAAATAATGTACCAAGCGTGGCTCCCACACTCCGTGGGAGCCCGCTTTGTTATGGTACACCCTTTGCGGCTACAGTTAGCCGTACCAAAATTTTACTATGAAATCTATACAGAAAGGAGCGTGATGAGATGGCTGATATTTATGGTTCCCACTTTGAGTACGGCGGCATTTCTTCCCGACAGTACAGTCTGATTATTGCTAATGTTGATACAAGCAGAATGACGGCACTTGGTGGCAGTAAAGAAGGCGTAACCATTTTCAGCAGGAATGCGAAGAAGCGTTATCTGATTGATGATGATTATACCAACTCCCCGATATCGTTTCAGGTTGAAATCGTGACCGAGAACGGCAGACGACTGGAAACCGTAGAACGCAGACAGATTGAGAAGTGGCTTTTCAACCATCGTACATATCGCAAGTTATATCTTGATATTGCGGATGATGAGTTCGGTGAGACCTACGAGTATGTCGACGGCAAGCGACTTCGTAACTATCTAAACTGCAGACTTATCAACCCCGAGAAGATGGAATATCAAGGCGGTGTTGTTGGCTATAAAGTCACTCTCGAAGCAGATAGTAATATGTACTGGCAAGATGCGACTATCAAAACATTCTCTGTTAACAATGGCGCAGCAGATGTTAGTACCGTTATTACCGTAAATGTTGACACAGACCTCGATGAGTACATCTACCCAAAGGTTACTATCAAGATGGGCACAGTCGGTGGCGATATCACTATTGCGAATAACTCCGACGATAGCACTCGCTTTACCAAGTTCGTTGGTATCGGTGCTTCTGCCACTGTCATTTTGAAGGGCGAGCTTAACTATGTCAGCGGTCAGTATTACGAAAAGTTCTATCAAAGGAACTTCATCAGGCTGCTTGATGGTGAGAATAAACTGATGGTTCTGGGCGATATAGACTCCATCGAATTTGAGTATTCCGCCAGGAGGGTGATGTAAATGATAGTCAGATACAGCACCCTTAGAAATCTGGAGATTCCTAAGTTTACACTCTGCAGCCCAGGCAGTGTATACAACAACGGTCTCCTTTCCAAGGTGGTTGGTATTCTTGTCGACCACGAGGCAGAGGAAATTGTTTTCAATTTTAACTCTACTTCCGAATTAAACCTTCGTGTAAATCGTGTGACCAGAGACGACGCTGAGGATAATGCGCATACATATCGTCTCTATAAGTCGATTCAGAACCGCCGTCTTATCTTCGTCGAGGATATCGGATATTTTATGATTACGAGCATCGACGACGGCTACGACGGGACTCTGCACTACAAAGACATTAAGGCGCAGTCGGTTGATATCGAAATCTCTCAGAAGATGATTCCTTATATCGCCAATGGCACATACAGGTTCAAATCTGACGAGACCGGAACCAACAAGGGTATTCTTGAGACTATCGTTGAAACACTGCCCCTATGGACTATCGGCTATGTTGATGATACCGTTGCCAGCAAGTGGCGTACATTCGAGGATGTTGACACATCTCTGAATTGCCTTGCCTTCCTCTTGGAAAATGTGCAGGACGCGTATGAGTGTATTGTTATCTTCGACTGTATTAACCGAACCATCAATGTGTATGCCCAGGACAACTATGTCCAACAGACAAATATCCATATCACCAAGGAAGACCTCATCAACTCTCTGGATATCACAGAAAATGCGGACGACCTCTATACCGCAATCAGCGTTCTCGGAGACGAGAATGTGACTATCTCTGCTATCAACCCGCTCGGTACGAATGTTATTTATAACTTCGATTATTACTTGAGCTGGATGTCTGACGGTCTTGGCGAAAAGGTTAAGGCTTGGCAGGACGCTATTGCAGAGCAGATGGAGGAATACTATAAACTGAACCTGCAGTATTACGAACAGCTCGCTTTGGCTGCAAATTTACAGCTTGAGTTCGAGAAGCTCGCTGCACAGTTAAAGATGTATAACCGTTGTCGTGACAATATTGTAGCGGAATCCGACACCACTCTCGTCGGCAATTACAATACGGTCATCATCGAAAACGGTGGTACCGCTATCACTGTGTATGAAGAAATTGCAGATACATTAGCCTGCATCGACAACCTTATTGACGAGTGCGAAAGTCAGCAAGACAATGTCACTGCGGAGTTGGATAAGGTCAATGTGTATCTGGTTAT
The DNA here is from genome assembly GCA_017473775.1 of Ruminococcus sp. Classification (GTDB taxonomy): domain Bacteria; phylum Bacillota; class Clostridia; order Oscillospirales; family Acutalibacteraceae; genus Ruminococcoides. The sequence continues at coordinate 22,377 of JAFUJH010000018.1, read as the reverse complement.
GTATAAGACCGATATCACAAAGATTCAGCAGGCGCTGTCTATCACAGACTACTTTACCGAGGAAGAATACACAGAGCTTTGTCACTACGTCTTCGAGGGCAGTTACACCGACGAGTATGTCACTATCACAGATATTATGACATACGAGGAAAAGTTCGCACAGATGAAGATTTTGTACGACAGAGCCAAGGGGCGTCTTGAGCGGGTATCGCAACCCACGCAGGAATTTAGTGTTGATGTTGAGAACTTCATCTTCATCAAAGAGTTCGCCCAGTGGAGTGAACAGCTTGAGACAGGATGTCTTATCAATGTCGAACTTGACACAAATGACATCGCACTGTTGTTCTTATCGAACATCACAATTAACTATGACGACCGCTCGCTGAGTATGACATTCGGCAATCGGTTTAATAAGTTTGACCCCAAGTCTTTGTTTGACAATATGCTCGGAGATATCTCGAAGTCTGCCAATACGCTGAATTTCATTAAGGAGATTTTGTACCCGATTAAGAACGGCGAATTCAACTCTATGAAAGAGGCTTTGCAGACATCGCGTAACCTTACTATGAGCGCAGTCTTATCCTCGACAAACGAGGAAGTTCTCATTGATGGTTCTGGTTATACCAGCCGAAAGCTACTTGACGACGGCACATATGACCCGAGACAAGTCAAGATAACCGGCAGAACTCTGGTCTTCACAGACGACGCCTGGGACACTTGTAAAGCTGCAATCGGCGAGTTAATACTTGGCGACGGCAGTGTTGCCTATGGTGTTAATGCAGAGACTATCATCGGTGATTTGATTGTAGGTCACAACTTGGTAATCAAGAACTCCGACGGCAAGGACTTGTTCACGGTGCTTGACGACAGGGTAACCTCTACAGTCAAGGGCGCTATCGACGGCGACGAGAACGGTTTAATGCCGGATGGCTCAAAGAGTATCTCCACGATGATTTCTGAAGTCAATCAAACCGCACAGAACTTCAGTATCGTCATAAGCAAAATTGCTACTGAGAACGAAGACGGAACATATTCTGTGCATTCTGTAACCACACAAACCGGGTACACATTCAACCAAGACGGTCTGACCATCTACAAGAGTGGCGAGGATATCAAGAACTTGTTAGATAACAAGGGTATGTCCGTATCCCGTATTGTTGGTTCCGAAGAAGAAGCAATTTTAACGGCAGACACCAATGGTGTTGACGCCATCAACTTAACAGCAAGACAGTACCTTATTGTCGGCAGCAATAGCCGTTTTGAGAACTACGACAACGGCACAGACAGCCACCGTACAGCTTGCTTCTATATTGGAGAATAAGGAGGTGTATGTATGGCTACATTAAGCTCGCCTACATATTATATGTCTGGCTCAAGCGGTGCTTCAACTGTTATCGGATACGAAACGAGTCGTAACCGTGTTGTGCGTTTTAGTTTCAAAACGGGAAGCTCCGGCGCGACAAGTATCAGTATTAGCGTCACGGCGGGCACGATAACAAACCAAGGCGGCACCGACCTGACATCCATCCCGTTCTATGTAACGACCAGTTCCACAAGCCACGCAAATGCGAATAAAGCAAGTGGCTCAGCAGTAACTGGATATATCAAAGGTTCAAGCGGAAAAGCATACTCTGGCAGTGCGTCTGTCGTATTGAAGGCAGACACTACATACTACCTTTGGTTTTTCCCTGGCTCCACAACCTATGGTTGGTCGTATTGGCATAACAACAGTTATTACTATACCGACTGCACCCCGAGCGGAACCTCAAAGTTTGCGCTAACCATTTCTGCGGGCACGGGCTCCACTATCACTGTCAACAGAACTTCATCGTCTGTTGGTTTAAGCACTGGTAATTTATCCAGCGGTGCTGTGATTTACAAAAACGATAAGCTGAAAATCACTTTTGCCCCGAAAACAAATTATAAGTTGCTAACCCAAAAGATGAATGGAACAACAATAGCATCTGGTAACACTCATACTGTTTCTGGAAACATCTCTGTTACCGCTACGGCGCAGGTGTTAGCGTCTAATGTTGGCGCAACAGATGCAAACATCGGCAGTACATCGACGATTACAGTAACGAAATATAACACGAACTACTACCACACATTACAGTATAGCTTCGGAAGTCTATCTGGATATATCACAAGCTCTGGTGGTGTGCAAAGTAGTGCTACGAGGTTCAAAACTGCGAGTGTGGCATTTTCGATTCCGACATCGTTTTACGCACAGATTCCAAATGCGAAGACAGGCACTTGCACGATTACTTGTAAGACATATGAGACATCGTCAAGCACTACTCAACTTGGTAACTCCACGACTTGCAAAATCACAATTACTGCAGCGGAGAGTTCGTGTAAGCCTACAGTAAGCGGTGTGGTTATCGACACGAATGCTACGACAAAGGCGTTGACTGGTAACGAGAAAACACTGATAAGGTATAAATCCACAGCACAGTGTACCATCACGGCAACCGCAAAGAATTCTGCGACCATTTCGACGAAATACATCAATGATGTTGCCCCAACAAACAATGTGCGTACCCTGTCGAATGTGAGCGCAACATCGTTCGTTTTCAAGACGACAGACTCTCGTGGATATTCAAACTCTGCTACTGTTAGACCTACAGTTATCAACTATATTGCTTTGACTTGCAACCCGTTAATTTCGAGACCTACACCTACTGGCGACAAAATCGTAATGACGGTGTCCGGCAATGTCTATCGTGGTTCATTTGGTGCGTACACCAACACATTGACACTGCGATATCGGTATAAAGAGTCTGGTGGCTCGTATGGTTCGTGGCAGACGATTGACACATCACTGTTGACGCTTGGCACATCGTCTTATCGCTCGACATCCGAGATAGAGCTGACGGCGTATCCGACAACGGATGAAAATGGCGAGACTATCAACCCCGGCTTTGACTACCATTTGGATTACGACTTCCAAGTGCAAGTATACGACGGCGCTGGCGGGTATACGCTGAGCACGGTCAATAAGTATGTCCCGGTCAACCGTGGTATTCCTGTATTTGACTGGGGCGAAAACGACTTCAATGTCAATGTCGCATTGATGTTAAACAATGTAAACATTCTAAATATTATGTACCCTGTTGGTGCTGTTTATATGCACAGCAGTAGTACACTACCGACCGTTGTTTCCAATATCGGCACTTGGACAAGTGTTACGACTGGAATTAGCGGAGTGTATGCCTGGAAACGAACGGCATAACACAATAAATTAAAGGATTGGAGGATTGCAAATGAGCATACTCGTTAATGTTGTAAACCAAAAGATGTATGTCTCTTCCACAATGGAAGGCATCGTTGCAGGTTCACAGCAGTTCGTTAAGTTCAGATTTAATCTGAGTGACGAGTGGGACGGCTTACTGACATTTGCGCAGTTCAGACAGAACGGCGTCGCATATAATCAGTATCTCGACGAAGAGAACGCCGCCTATTTGCCTGCAGAAATTGGCGTCGGCACCTGTACGCTTATGCTGTATGGTAGCCACGACAAGACTATCGGCACCACGAACTACTTAACACTCAAAATCGACGAGAATATTCTTGTGTCCGATGCGTCGAGCACAGATATTTCCGAGTCGCTCTATAACCAGCTTGTCACCAAGATTAACGCAGTTACTTCTTGGAACGGTCAGAGCGTTGCTGACCTTGAAGCTGATGTGCAGGATTTGACTGCACAGATGAGCCGTAAGGCTTCTCAGGCAGACCTTATCAATGAGATTGCACGCGCTAAAGCCGCCGAAGACGCAAATGCGGCACAGATTCTGTTAAAAGCAGACCAGTCTCAGGTAGACGAGCTTGAGCTGAAAGTTACAGAGCTGGCTAATAACGAGGTTATCGCAGACCTTATCGGCACCGCCGTTGAACAGGAAATGGCTGAATACCTCGCAAGTGGCGCCCTCGCTAACCTGACTCTGGAAGATGGCAGCGTAACCAAGGAGAAGGTATCCGATGAAGTGGCTGAGTCTTTGGACAAAGCAGACACCGCTATGCAACCCAGCGTGTATGACCCGCAGGGTCTTGAGGTCGATGTGTACTCCTACGCACAGGGTCGTGCTGATATCGTCAAGAAAGACCTCGATACCGTTCGTCAGGAGATTGCTGACGCTTATGTACTGACAGATACCCTGAAATACACCAAGCTCGGCGATGCCGTTCGTGGCGCGGTAACCCTGTCTCGTAACTACGCACAGGCTCTGTTAGCAGACTATAAGGCGTTCACAATCGAAATTGTTGACGAACTTCCTGCTGCAGGTAATGCACAGACTTTCTACCTTGTTCCCAAGGATTCTGGAGACGGTTACGACAAGTATTGGTATATCACCGATGCTGGCGGCAACAGTATCTGGGATGTGTTTGGTGGCTCTTCCACTGAGGTTGTCGATGCACTGCCTACCGTTGGCGAACCCGATGTTGACTACATCTTAAAGTCTCCCTCTGGCTATCTGTACTACAAGTATATCGATGGCTTCTGGCAGATTATCGCCGGTTCTCTGGCTTATGTTTCTACTACATTGCCCGATGTTGAAAACGGTAGCGAGTTTACCGATTACTACATCGTCAATCAGGACGACGGCTCTTATACCCACTATCGTTTCATCAATGGCGCATTCCATGTGATTGGTGGCGACGGCTACACTAAGGACGAAGTCAACGAGATGGTGTCCGGTGTTAGTGATGACCTCAATGCCACAAATCAGAATGTGGAATCTAACACCACAAACATCGCTGCGTTAAGCAGCACTGTTACCAAGTTGCAACAGGACTTCAACAACCTTGATGTTGAGGGCTACACCTACTACGCAACATACGGCACTACCGCTATGATTTCTGGCGAAGTCAAAGACAATGTTTACACACTGTTCCAGTGCAAAGACGGCGTCGAAGAAGTCGTTAGCCAGTTCGTAATCGCAGGTGGTGGCGGTGGTGGAGGAGAAACTACAACTACCAACTTGGTGGTTGAGCGTATTACCGCTTCTCCTGTTGTAGCTACGCCTACGGACAAAATTAAATTACAGTACAGTTATTCTTCTACCGACTCCGACGGTGAAGAAATCGACGGTACTTACACTTGGAAGCTCGGCACCGCCATCATTGGCACCGGTGCGTGTATCCAAGGCACCAACACCTTTGATGTCACAGACTTCGTTGGCGTTGGTACGCAGAAACTGACCCTGACTATCGTTGACGATGGTGGTAGCGCAGTCGTTAAGACTTGGACTATCCAGATTGTCGATGTACGACTGGAGTCTGCTTTCAGCGACAAGATTACATATGCGGCTAACAAGACCGTGAACTTCACATACACACCTTATGGTGCTGTTGCAAAGACGGTGCATTTCATCCTGGACGGCGTTGAGCTTGACCCTGTTGTCACCACAGCTTCTGGTACACTGCAGTCTTACACCTTGCCTGCACAGGCACACGGTGCGCATCTGCTTGAGTGCTACATTACTGCCACGGTCAACAGTATGGACATCGAAACCGCCCACATCTTCAAGGACATCATTTGGTACGACGAAGAGTCTACCGTGCCCGTAATCGGATGTATCTACAGACACGACCATTATGGCAAGGTTGCTGCAAGACAGTACGACTCTACCAACATCGTATACTATGTCTTTGACCCCGCAACAGGTTCTCCTACTGTATCGCACACAGCAGATGGTGCGGCTGTGTCTACACAGACACTGACCGGCTCTGCTAATACCTGGACATATAAGACCGACGACATCGGCGACCATACTCTCGTGATTTCCTGCAAGGACACATCTGTGACTATTGTTATGGATATTAAGGAGCTGGGTGTTGATATCGCTCCCGTCACCGCCAACTTGGCATTTGACTTTAACCCCGTTGGTCTGTCTAACTCCAGTGATAGCCGTCTGTGGGTCGATGAGAACACAGGTGTTGCAATGAGTGTTTCCGACAACTTTGACTGGATTAACGGTGGTTATCAGCTCGATGCTGACGGCAACCAGTATTTCTGTGTCAAGGCTGGCACAGAAGCATATATCGACTACAAGCTGTTCGGACAGGACGCAAGTGTCGCAGGTGCGGCATTTAGAATTATCTTCAATGTCACCAATGTGCGTGATGTTGACGCAACATTCTTGTCTTGCGTTGCAGGCGAAACACAGGTTGGTCTCCGAATGGATGCTCACGCAGCATATCTGATGACCAGCGGTACTGGTGCTAACCCTCTGTATATGCCTTACAGCGAGAACGACATCATCGAATTCGACTACTCTGTCAACCCCATTGACACAGAGAACACCGAAGCTACTGCTTTGATTATGAGCTATGAAGACGGCACCGGCTACAGACCTCTGCTGTACGACGCATCTCATCGTCTGTATCAGTATGCTGCTGACGCTGTGCCTATCACTATTGGTTCTCCCGACTGTGATGTTCATATCTATCGTATGAAGGCGTACACCTCTGTACTGAGCGATGATGACATTCTGTCGAACTACATCGCTGACGCTCGTGACTCTGAGACAATGCTCAAGAGATATGACGAGAGCCAGATTTATAACGAGAACAACGCGCTCACTCCTGAGTTCGTTGCTAAAGCCTGTCCTGACCTGAAAATCATCAAGATTGATGCTCCGTACTTCACTCAGGATAAGAAAGAGATGGTTAAGAACACAACTGTTCAGTGTATCCATACGAACGGCGACGCCGCGCTTGACAACTGGACAGCTCGTAACTGCTACCACTCTGGACAGGGTACTACCTCTAACGAATATGGTTACGCAGGTAGAAACCTGAATATCTATATGTGCTTCGATGGTAATTACACCAACAAGAACTGCACATATGATGCGTCTTACATCACCGAGCTGACTATGGGTGATGGCACCAAGTATTCCGATGGTACTGGTAAGGTCACTCTGACGAGAACTTCCGTTCCTAACGCTCTGTTCAATATCAAGGTTAATATTGCTTCTTCCGAGAATGCTAACAACGCCTTGCTCGCACAGAGATATCATCGTTATCTCCCGTACACTCCTGTCAGCGCAAAGCGTGACCCGAACGCAAAGACCACTATGGAATTTGTTAACTGTGTTGTATTCGTTCGTGAGAACGATAGCGACCTCTCTACGCACAGAGAGTTCCAGGATACAGAGTGGCACTTCTACGCACTGGGTAACATCGGCGACTCCAAGGATACCGACCAAACCCGTACAAACGACCCCGATGACCATAATGAGTTCGTTGTGGAAATCGCAGATAATACACTGCCTAACTCCACTTTCCCGACCGGTGTAACAGACGAGAACGGCAAACAGGTTTATCCTATCTCCGAAGCAGAATGGGTTGCTGGAAATACAGCATACGACTCTTTGCACAATTCTTGGGGAGACACCTTCGAGTTCCGTTATTCTCACCCTGACATCACAGACGAGGAAGAAGAAGCGAACATTCGCATCTTCAATGAGATGTATAAGTGGATGATTACATCGTCCGATGAGGCATTTGTCTCCGAATTAGGAAATTGGTTCATTGAGGACGCGGCACTGTATATGTATCTGTTCACCGAGCGCTACACTATGCTGGATAACCGTGCAAAGAATACTTTCTGGCACTGGGGTAAAGTATACATCACCGACGCCGAAGCCACAGCAATGGGCGAGACAAAGGCTGCGTGGTTCACAATCGACAACGAAAAGGCTGCTATCAACAACGGCTATCGTTTCGACTTCTGGGACTACGATAACGACACGAGCCTTGGCATCAACAACTCTGGTGAGATGACTCAGCCTTATGGTAAAGAAGATATCGACTATCGCACCGATGGTGACCCGAACTCCGGTTATGTCTTCAATGCTGCGGAGAGTACATTCTTCCGTAGAATCCGTAATCTGATGTATCCTCAGTTACAGACGATGTACCTCAGTCGTGAGAGCGTTGGTTGCTGGAGCGCAAATGGTTTAATTACCGAGTTCGACAACTGGCAGAATCAGTTCTGCGCCGCACTCTGGAAGCTGGATACGGAGCGTAAATACTATCGTACTTATTATGGCGGCACAAAGCGTTTCTTGGAAACTATGATGAATGGTCGTAAGAGATATCATCGTAGACAATGGGAGCGCGACCAGGAAGCATATATGGGTACAAAGTATGTTGGCGCAACCGTGAAGGCAGACCAAATTATGTTCAGATGCAACACTCCGTTGAGTGCCGTTGTGTCTCCGAACTACGACCTGAGTATCATCCCGTACACTGATATGTATCTGTCTGTGTTGTATGGTAACTCCTCTGCGCCTATGCAGATTCGTGCGAAGGCTGGTCAGGAATACACCATCGAGAATCCTCTCGGCGACACGATGGACGATACCGCTATCTTGATTTATTGTGCGTCCCGTATTCAGGCACTCAATGACCTTTCTGGCTGTTATATCCACGATAACGACTTCTCCAAGGCATCCAAGCTTCAGCAGTTGATTATCGGTAACAGCACCGAGGGCTACACCAACACATTTATGACCGAGCTGAACATTGGTAACAATGCTCTGTTAAAGGAACTGAATGTGCGTAACTGCCCGAACTTGGTTGGCTCTGTCAACCTTACAAACTGTGGTAACCTCGAGACATTCTATGCCGAGGGAACTGCAATTACCGGTGTGACCTTTGCACCGAACGGCAAGATTGTTACTGCCTATCTGCCTGACACAATCAACACTCTGTCTATGAAGAACCTCAACTATCTGACAGACCTGCAGGTGTCTTACGACAACCTCGAGTCTCTGACGGAAGAGAACTCTATCGTTGACGAGCTTGCGATTGTTAATGATGCGGTCGACACACTGCAGACGCTTCGTCTGGCAGGTATCGATTGGACTCTGGCTGACACAACTCTGCTCAATCAAATCCTCGCTATGAACAGCTCCGTTCTGACTGGTAAAGTTTACATTAGCGGTGCGATTAGAAATCAGGAGTTGCTGAACTATGCCAAGGCGTGGGCTGACTTGGAAGTCACCTACAATGTTGCCAACCTTGTCACTCAGTATCTCGTTACCTATGTTAACGATGATGACCAAAACACTGTTTTATACGAAGCCTATGTCGACCGTGGTTCTACTCCGCCCGACCCGTATGCAGAAGGCTGGATTGCTAAGCCCGAAAAGGCTGCAGACGCCCAGTATACTTACGAGTTCAGTGGTTGGGATGGCATCGACGACGATGTCTTAACCGCTAAGACCGTGACGGCAAAGTACACGGAGACAGTTCGTACATACACAGTAACTTGGTATTCGAGGGCGGGACTGCCGATAACTTCTGTAACTGCTGATTACGGCAGCGAAGTGGTTTACCCCGGCGAGACTCCCACTAACGAAACTGAGGAAGCAACCTACATCTACAATGTCTTTGCAGGATGGGATAAGAGCACTGGCTATATCACAGAGGATACCGATGTGTATGCTATTTGGGCAAGAGCCGAGCTTCCCACAACCGAGAAAGACTTGAAGGATATGACCCCTGGCGAAATCTTCGCTGTTACTTCTTCTGGAAGAACTGCAAACTACTTCACGCTGAAAGACTATGTTGATATCACTCTTGGTCACGATTTCGACTTCAGCAATGTGGAGAGCGAAGTGCTTGCTGAAAATCTGTACCTTGACGGGCAGACTGCAGTGGATAAACAGGTAACTCTCTTCGGAGAAAACGACAGGTCGTTCACAATGGCTATCGACTACCAGTTCACTGGTACAGATACAAATAGTACGCTTGTTTCTTGCTTCGAGGAAGACGGTTCCGAAGGATTCCGTCTGCGCTATAATGGTCAGCCCGACATTCAGTGGGGCGATGTAAGCCAGAAATTTGGTAGCGGTCAGTATCGTGATATTGTCGTTATTAGACACCGTAAGGGCGAAGATAAGTTGTATGTATACGCATCTAACAATACTTCCAGCTCTTTCGATATGTCTACGCTGAGAGCGGAGCTGACAAGAACACGCAGTACCACCACAGACCAAATTATCACCTTTGGTGCTATCAGATTCAAAGCCGACGGCGGTCACGACGACTACGGTCACGGACACATCCACTGGTGTAAAATCTGGTACGAAGACCTCGGTGATACGAACGCTAAGCAGTTGGCTTCTTGGTATCGTGAACCTGTTCGTATGGAGTATTATGGTACCAATATTTACAGACTTGCTGGCGGTACAAGCCAGAAGTCGAACGCCTCGTTCATCTGTAACCACTTGCTGGCTGCAAGAGGTCAAGTAATGAACCCTGCGCCGAATACGAATGCTGGTGGCTGGGACGCCTCGAGAATGCGCACATTCTTGAACACAAGGTTCCTTGCTGCGCTCCCGACCGTATGGCAGTCTATGCTGAAGCAGGTCAAAATTAGCGCATCTGCCGGTAGTCAGTCTACCGAGATTCTCATCTCCGAGGACTATATCTACCTGCCTTGCTTGACCGAAATGAACAACTCTAAGGATAGTATTTATCCGAGCGAGGGTGATTATATCACTTGGTATACTTCTAACCCTGCCAGAGTTAAGTTCAGAGGATATAAGATTCCTGACGACTCCACGAGATATACCGCTTCGTCCGACCCGTCGACAAGTTCTACGAACAATGTCAAAGAGGGCGATGTTTGGATTCACTCTGGAAACTCCAGTATTGGATACACCTATGTGACACAGCAATACCTGGACGAGTACGGCATCACTCCGAAATACACCGCATCCATCGGAGGCGGTTGGATTGAAGCCACCACCTGGTGGCTGCGTTCGCCTTATGTGGGCACCTCCACCTACTTCTGGGGTGTCAGCTCCAATGGCAACTGCCACTACTACTTCAACGCCAGCTCCTCGCTTGGCGTCTGCCCCTGCTTCTCTATCTAAAAATGGGTATGGCACACCGCCCGGTCTAACACACCGGGTGGGTGTCAACCCTCAGATGAAAATCATCTGGCGGCTTGCCCGCCAAACTATGAATACAAAGGAGGTCACATTGTGGCTGTTCTACGAAGTAAAAGGAAAATTGCGCAAACAGAATTTGAAAACACTTTTATGAAGTTATATCAGTTCAGTATGCGCCACACAACCGCTGTTCCTAAACGAAGGAAGAAGTGGCTCTGCCGTAATATCGATGAGAGGATGAACCTCATCTACAAAGACATTATGGCAATGAATGACTGCTATAACCCAGATGCAACACAGAAAGCGAAGTATATCGCAGACCTCAATGAAGCTTGTATTCATAGGCTTGTAGAATTAGAGAAGCCGCTAATGGTGCTGTGGAATGTGCAAAGTGCAGAAACAAAGCATATGGCGGCGTGGGTAGAACTCCTGAACAGGGAAATCTTCTTATTAAATCTGATGCGTGAAAGTAAGGTGAGTGTTCCAGAAATGGCTATTTTAGATTGGCGTGCAGTAAACTCTGTTAAGTTCCTCAAGAATATGTCCGAACTACATAGGTACACTCACTCCAAAGTCACAAATGCAAATATAGATTATGACGCAACGCAGGGTTCGCTGTTAATCGAACTCGTCAACGATGCGTTCTACTACTTGATTCTCGCAAACAAGAAAATTCCGACAACACGGAAACAGTACGAGAATCGCAGAGATAATATCTCTCGCTCTATATCGTGCTTGAAAGCACTCAATAGAGAAATGCTGTTTTATTTTAACCTGATGCAATACAGCGAAAGGGTTATGAATGAGTGGACTTCGATGCTCACGCAGGAAATCAAAATGCTGAGTGCGTTACAGAAGTCTGACCGAGAGCGTTTCGAGTCGCTCAAATAAAACAGTTTTCAATACACTGGTTATATTCTATACCTCCACCAACTGGTGGCTGCGTTCGCCTAATGTGGGCAACTCCACCAACTTCTGGAATGTCAACAACAATGGCAACTGCAACAACAACAACGCCAGCAACTCGAATGGCGTCTGCCCCTGATTCCCATACATTGAGTAACTCTGAATAAGGGCGAAAGGGATTCTATATGGAATATGTATGAGAAGGAGAATATGACCATCTGTGCGTCAGCGCAGTAAATAATACACTCCTCTGCTTAAAGAGGGTATGCTATGACAGCATTCCGTATGACAATGGACGGTATTCACAACGCCTTAATTTGGTAGGCGCTTTGTCAGCCTGTGGCTATTTGGGCTGATATATGGTGCAGGGTCATTTGTGGTCGCAAAACAATAGCTAAATAATTAGACCACACGGAGTAATATCAACGGAATAAAAGGAGTTTTGAAATTGACTAAATATCAAAGAGCTAAGCGTCGTATTGCACGCGACAAAGCCTTGAAAATTGTCAAACTTGCTACACAGTACAAAGGAACCGACGACTTTGAAGAAGTCATCAAAATGCAACACTATGTAGATGCTTTGCGAAAGTGTAGAAAGGGTGTTAGTTGGAAAGGTAGCGTCCAAGTGTATACACAGAACGCTATTGTCGAAATCGACAATGTAAGAGAATCACTTCTGAAGGGTAAGCTTCCTGAACTTACCAGCGTCAAGAGAATTGAGTTATACGAACGAGGTAAACGCAGAGAAATCGTACCGATTACGATACGAGATAGAATGACACAGCGTGTGCTTTGCGACTTCTCCTTGGTGCCGAGACTACAACGCACATTGATTTATGATAATGGTGCAAGTATGAAGGACAAAGGAGTTGACTTCGCACGCAGACGACTGTTTGGACATATGCAAACTGCCATCAAAGAATACGGCACAGACTTCTATGCGCTGACTTTTGATTTCAAAAGTTTCTTTGACAGTATACCTCACCAAACCTGTCTTAATGTGCTGAAAGAAAACTATACCGACAAGAGGATTATCGGACTGACTATGGCTATTATGCGTTCATATCAGAAGTCCGTCATCCGCAAGATACCAGACAAGGCTGAGCGTGAACGCCAAATGGCTATACTGGAAAGCAATCGTTCTAAAGGTATCTGCCTCGGTAGCCAAATCTCGCAGATTATGGCATTGGTTGTACCGAACAAGTTAGACCACTATGTCAAGGATTTCAAAGGCGTCAAACATTATTTAAGGTATATGGACGACGGTGTAATCTTTTCTAATGACAAACAGTTCCTGCACGACCTTTATTTTGAGATGAAGGCAGTGTGCGACGAATTGGGTTTGACATTCAACGACAAGAAAACCAAAATCGTGAAGATGTCAAAGGGCTTTGTGTTTATGAAGGTAAGATACCGTGTCACTTCGACCGGCAAGATTATCCGCACACTCACAAGGGCTGGTATTGTTCGTATGAGACGGAAGTTAAAGAAGTTCAGAAGATTAGTCGATAACAACCAAATGACACTGGATGATGTGTATAACTCAATCCAGTCTTGGCTTGCGCACTCCAAGGTGGCGATGGGATACCACGCACGCAGGAATATGCTCAAGCTATATAACGAACTTTTCGACGGTTACAAAGTAACCAAGAAATACGAACATATTAAAGGAGGTAAAGACGGTGACCTATTACAAGCTGATAAATGGCACAACCTTCGTTGGAGTGGCTACGCAGTCTGACTTTAGAGTCTTCCAGCATAAGCACCAAATCATCTTGGCTTGCGACGAAGAGGTAGCCCAGTATGTCCAGAGCGGCGATGCGCTCTACCGCGCCAACTGGATGGTTCCTGTAACAACCGATAAAATCTCCTATGAGACAGTGGAAGTAATCAAGATTGACGAGGAAGAGTATAACATCCTGCTCGATGCAGTAGAGACCGGCAAGGAAATCGAAATCGAGCAAGAGACCGAAATTCCCGTCGAAGACGAACCTGTCGTCGACCCCAACGAGGAAACTACGATTGAGTACATCAAAGCATCGAAGATTACGGAGATGAATTATGTCTGTAACAAAGTTATCGAGAATGGTATTGATGTTGTCCTGAGTGACGGAAAGACATACCACTTCTCTTTGACTACACAAGACCAGCTCAACCTGATTACATTGTCCTCGATGGTCGCTGCCGGTGAGACGGAAATTCCGTATCACGCGGATGGTGAACTTTGCAGGTACTACTCTGTCGAAGATATTACATTGGTAATGAACACGGCGACTGCCCATAAGACCTACCATGTAACATACTTCAATTCGTTGAAGGTCTATATTGAAGCACTGGAGACTATCGAGGAAGTCTCTGCCGTTGAGTACGGAGTGGCAATCCCCGAGGAGTATCAGTCTGATATTCTCAAGTCTATCCTCGCTTCTATGACTGGCGGTGAGAGCGATGAAGCGGTTGATTAAACCCGCAGCGCTCTTTGCTGTCGGAGGCACAATTTATCTCACCATTGAAATTCTGTGGCGAGCATTCCGAGGAAGTACACCCACACATTGGTCTATGTTCATTCTCGGCGGATTGTGCTTTCTTGCAATCGGCGCTATCAACGAACACTTTTCGTGGGAGACCCCATTCTGGATTCAAGCAATCATCGGTACTGGCATTGTGCTGATTCTTGAATTCGTGTTTGGATGCGTTCTGAATCTCTGGCTTGGTCTGGGGGTTTGGGATTACTCCGACACACCGTTTAACATTCTTGGACAAGTGTGTCTGCCCTTTGCCTTTGCGTGGCTATTTTTAGTGGCAGTCGCTATTGTCCTGGACGACTACTTGCGGTATTGGCTGTTTGGCGAAGAGAAGCCGCACTACCGTTGGTCGTTCAAATAAACCGAATATGTATGAAAACGGGAGCCTGCAACAAGGCTCCCGTTTGTATACCAAACTACACTTTTATGCCCGCTTTCGAGCGGGACATTTTGTATGAAAAGGAGGAAACACCCGTGAAGTACAATGAGTCTAACAAACCCTATGTATGTATGCAGACACAGAGCACTTGCTACAAAGGCACACGCACGATGGAAGTCAAAGGTGTGCTGTGGCATAGCACAGGCGCAAACAATCCTACGCTGAAACGCTATGTGCAACCGAGTAACACACCCGACAAGAGAGACACCATCACTCTTGCCAAAATCGGTAAGAACGCCTACGGAAACGACTGGAACCATATTGAGCATCAGGCGGGTCTGAACTGCTGGATTGGTAAGCTTGCCGATGGTACGGTTACTACAATCCAAACTATGCCCTGGAACTATCGCCCTTGGGGATGCGGTAGCGGTTCTAAGGGTTCTTGCAACAGTGGCTGGATTCAGTTCGAGATTTGCGAGGACGGCTTAACCGACAAGACATACTTCAATGCTGTCTATAAAGAGGCGTGCGAAATTACGGCATATCTCTGCAAGATGTACGGCATCGACCCGAATGGTACTGTGACTGTAAACGGCGTAAAAGTACCTACTATTCTTTGCCACTACGATAGCCACAAGCTTGGTATGGGTAGTAACCACGGTGACATTGACCACTGGTTCCCTAAACACGGCAAATCTATGGCTACCGCAAGAAAGGATGTTGCTGCATTGCTTGCTGCTGATAAGCCTGCGACATCTCAGCCCACAACAACTGCTGGCAAGACCTACTCCGTTGTAACGAAAATCAACAGATACTCCACTGCTTCTGATGCACAGAGTCAAAAGAACAGTAACGGTACATATGAGGCTGGAACCTATTATATCTACTCCAAATATCCGAACGGGTATAACGGTATGTATAACATCTCCACCGATAAGACAGGTGCAAGCGCTGGTAGCTGGATTAACCCTGCGGAGAATGTAGTTCAGAAGCCGACAACTCCTACCACAGATACACCGCAGAAGCTGTATCGTGTGCGTAAGTCTAAGGACGATGCAAAGTCCCAGGTTGGGGCATACAGCAATTTGGATAACGCCAAGGCTGCGTGCGACAAGGCTGGTGCTGGGTATAAAGTATTCGACTGGGATTACAAGGTCGTGTACGAGTATAAGGCGCCTGTCGAAGCCAAACCCGAGCCTCAACCTACACAGCCTACAACCCCCGAGGTTGAAAAGCCGAAGGAGGAAGTCAAGGTTGTCGCTGTCTACGATTTGGATTTCCCTGAGAAAAACTTAATCGTTGACAAGAGTATTTCTCGCACAGATGCTGACTGCGTAAAGGCAATCAAAAAGATATTGTCCAACAACAGTGGCTTTGATGTCGAAATCGCAAAGGCGTTCTGGAAGCTGGCTCCCAAATACCACATTGACCCGATGATGGTTATTGCACAGTCTATCCTTGAGACCGGCTGGTTCAAGTATGCTGGCTCTGCTGTTAAGGCGGAACAGCACAACTACTGCGGTCTCGGCGTTACAAGCAATGGTGTCGAGGGCGGCAAGTTCGATACTATTGAAGACGGTGTTACTGCACAATTACAGCATCTGTTTGCCTATGGCTCCAAGGATGCTTTGGACGAGACCATCATTGACCCTCGCTTCAAGTATGTAACGAGAGGTATCGCACCTTACTGGCAACAGTTAGCGGGCAGATGGGCTTGCCCTGGTTATGACAAGAACACCTACGATACTCCTGAGAAGGCTATGGCTGCTAACAACACATACGGACAAAAGATTCGCACTATTTACAATCAGCTTGTTGGCGTGACTGTAACGGATGCCGATGTCGAAAAGTATTTCCCGCAGGAAAAGCCAGAGGAGAAACCGGATGAAAATCCTGTTGTAAATGTACCGACAACCGATGTTGTTGATACACCCACCGATGAAAAGAACACAAGCAAGATTGTCGATGTCATCATTCAGGTGATTAAGAAACTGCTTGAGGCTCTTGTTGAAATTTTCCGCAAAGGAACAAAATAAGGAGGTAAGATTATGGAACTGATTACGAGCTTCATTTCCACTTATGGCGTTGAGATTATGATGGCAATCATCACTTTCGTCGCTACATACCTTGGTGCTTATCTGAAGAAGGTCATCACCAAGTGGCTTGACAATAAGACCAAGCAGGATATCGCCAAGACCTGTGTAAAGGCTGTCGAGCAAATCTATAAGGACTTGCACGGCGAAGAGAAGCTTCAGGAAGCCCTGAAGGCTGCTTCTGAAATGCTCCAGTCCGAGAACATTACTGTTACTGATATCGAACTCAGAATGCTGATTGAAGCTGCCGTGGCTGAATTCAACGATGCGTTCAACTCTACCACCGTACAGAGTGCCGAATAAAAAAAATGGGTGCCGTAAAAGGCACCCACAATAAAACTCAAAGAAAGGTGGTGGTAAAGTGATAAATTTCGTTGAATATTTGCAATTACCTGCGCAAATCGCAGTCGTGGTAATTGGTGTCGTTTTCGTAATGAATGTTATTGGCGAGATTCTTGAGTTCAAAGGCAAGGTAGTTCCTGAGTTTATGAAGATACGCAAGTATTTCTCTCGCAAGAAACACGAAAAGAAAGAGACGGCACAAACACTCAAAGAGGTTAAGCAACTTCTTGGAGATGTTAACGCTCACTATTCTGCTGATAACATCACAAAGAGAGATAGTTGGATGCAGTGGGTAAACAACCGAGCTGATGTGTATGATACTTCTATTGTCGAAATCAAGAATCAGCTAACAAGCGTTACCGAGGTTCTCGAGGAGTTGTTCGTCCAGAACAGCAGAGATAGAATTATCGACTTTGCTACCAAGGTTACTGATGGCAAGAACCTTGTGTCTCGTGAAGAGTTCAATAGAATCTTCAAGGTACACGCCAAGTACGAGGCATTTTTGGAAGACCGCAAAATGACTAACGGTGAGGTCGATGTCGCAATTCTTGTCATCCAAGAATCGTATGCACAGCATATGAAAGAACATAC
Source organism: Ruminococcus sp. (assembly GCA_017473775.1). Lineage (GTDB taxonomy): Bacteria > Bacillota > Clostridia > Oscillospirales > Acutalibacteraceae > Ruminococcoides. The sequence goes on along the minus strand of JAFUJH010000018.1, from coordinate 4,631 downwards.
CTTCTTAGAGGATGTTCGCGGTTATAGTAGCAAGAACTAATATCTAAATTGTAACGGAGGTCGTTGTAATGACGGTCTCCGTTCTTTTTCTCCGATTGCTGTTAGAAGCCCGCCAGGGCTGACCAGGCTTGCGCCTGCGTCGACTTTGTGCTCTCGGCAGATAAGTTGTAGGCTAAAAAGAAAGCGCCTTGTAGGGGCGTTAAAACGCGTTTAGGTGGGTATGAGTTTTATACACTCTGCCCGCTTTTCTTTTCATAATGTCAATAATTATAAACACAAAGCCTGTTTATGTCCATAATTATAAACATTATCATATCGGCACTAAATGGCGTTTACTGCCGAAAAGATAAAAAGAAAAACACCATTGTAAATCACAACGGTGCCTTTCATTCATATCATAGTGGGCTATCTAAAATTTCAAAAGTGGTAAAAAAGTGGTAAAACAACTCTTAACAACGGTGTAAGTCGTTGTCTCACAACGGTTTTTTAATCAATAGGTTTCATTGTCGGGATTAGAAACCCAGATTTATTATAACTTCTCATATCTTCTCAAATCCTTTGTCTCACAACGATTTACGGCATTCTCGGTTGATATATCCTCTTATAACTTACCACTACTTTGCTTTGAAAAGTGGTAGAAAAAGTGGTAAAACCATCAGCAAATTTTTATCTTGTCTTCGAGGTTAGCAAAGCTCTCAACTTTCTTTGCCATCGTTGCTTCGTTGTAGATATCCATCGTTGTTGAAATGTCAGCGTGACCCATAATTTCTTGAATGACTTTGATATTTGTCTCGTTCTCACAGAACCTTGTGCAGAATGTGTGTCGCAACTGGTGTACTGTAAAACGAGGTATCAAAACAGGCTCTCGTTGTTCGGCTTGCGCCTTCTCTTTTTCTTCCTTATTATAGTCTCTGCATATTCTCTCGATTGCTCGGTTGATGCAATGAGGCGACATCACCATCCCAAATCGGTTCTTAAATATGAATCCACTATAACCGTCGATTACTGTTTCGTTGAAGCCATCTTGTGACTGACTTTCGTACTCAAGCAGTAATGCGTCTTTGACTTTCTGTAGCATCGGTATCACACGCTTACCGGCTTCCGTCTTTGGAGTCGTGATGTGGAACTCACACGCCCCGCTGTCCTGTTGTCGGTAAATCAGATTGTGATTGATTGAAATAAGATTGCGTTCAAAATCGCAGTCTTCCCATCGAAGTCCTATAACTTCTCCAACTCTGCATCCAGTCCCGAGGAAAACAGTAAATAAAGGTAGCCAATGTCGATACTGTTTACTCTCACTACAAAACTTAACGAACGCCTCTTGCTCTGGAATTGTTAGTGCGTGTCGTTTTGGTTTTGTCCAGTCGTGGCTCTTTTTGATTTCAGCCATTACACCGTCGCTTGGGTTGACGCGGATTTTACCGTCTCTCACAGCGGTTGTAAAAACAGGATGAAGTATTGTGTGGATTGTTTCTAAACTGTTGGGTTTGAACCCGCCGTCTCTGATTAAAGAGATATAGAACTTCTTGACATCGCTGTATTTAATACTTGCAATCTTCTTACAGCCAAAGTCATCTCGCACATACTTGCGGTACATATACTTATAATTTGTTCGGGTGGATTGTTTCAGTTCGTACTTTGTCTCGATATATTCATCAAAGAAATGGTTGAGCGTAGTTTTGTATGCCTCTATGGTGTCTATACCATCCTCAAGGTCTCGGATGATTCTGCGTTCCATATCACGCAAAGGCTCCTTGCACCTCTTGCCTGGCGGCACCTTATCTGTAGAAACCAGCTTCCAACTATACACACTATGCTTCTTGCCTTGCTTATCAAAGTACCGAAACTCATACATACCATCGCTTCTTTGCCTTTCGCAGGACTGTAGCAACCTACCCTTGTTGTCGCGTCTCTTTTCGGACATAAGAAACTCCTTTCCGATAAGAGCCCACTACGATATGTATATATAAGCATATGTCGTTTTTATATTTTAACATATATTCAACCTTCTTTCAAGTGGGTTTAATGAATTTGATTAAATGTTATGTAAATTGTTGACAAACTCCTCAAACTTTTGACGCTTTATCTGCGGTCGATTTCCGTTCCACAGAATAAAATCTGCATTTCTATTCTCGCTCATTATCTGACGCAACTTATTCTCCCCGATGCGAAAATACACGGCTGCTTCTTCGACAGTAAGAGTGAATTTCTGCCAGATTGGAACTGTAGGCTTCATTGACACACCTCCTTATAAAGAAAATTTGGGACGAGTGATATTCTCGTCCCATTTTTTCGCGAGTCCTATCACTCGTTTGCCATATCAAATAAGGAAAGCTGCTCGTATTCCTGAACAGGCTCATTGGATACGCCTGTGCTGCCGAAACCGCCATCACCACGCTCGGTATCTTCAAGCTCGTCGACCTCTTCAAAGTCGACTGCGAGGTACGGCAGGATGACAAGCTGAGCGATACGGTCTCCTTCGTGGATTGTCTCGCACTCGGCGGTGTCGTTATGTAATGCGACGATAAGCTCGCCACGATAATCGGAATCGATTACGCCAACGCAGTTTGCAGGTCGCAGACCTCGCTTGGTTGCGAGACCGCTTCGTGCGAAGATTGCACCGAAGTAGCCCTCGGGGATTTCAACGCAGATGCCAGTGCCAATCTTCTCCGTCTTACCGGCGGGGATGCGCTGGGCGCCTGTTTCTGTGTGGGCGTATAAGTCATAACCTGCGGCATACTTGGAGCCGCTTGTCGGGAGCGTAGCCCCCGCAAAAGTTTTCTTGACCTTGATAGTCATTGGGTTGATACCTCCGAATATGTATTATTGAATTGAAATGTTGTTTACCAAAGCCCAGTTTTATAAACATTTTTCACTGTGCTTTAGTCCTTCGTTTTGATATAGAGTCCGCAGTGACACATACCTTCTTCCGTCTCTCGGAAGTCCTTGCACATACACTTTGTGTCGGCACTCTTAATCAGACTGCAAGGGCAGTAGCCGCCGTTAGCCTTGAGCTTGCGCTTGACTTCATCGGCGTATTCCTTGTCGGGGTTCTGCTTGATAGCCATTATACATTCTCCTTCATTACTGACTGATAGATTTCTTTCTGCATTGCCGAACGCGTCTGACGAAGTTTCGTGAGAGCGTCCATCATATCGACCACATAATCGATATTATCAATGTCGGTGTCGTTTCTGACTACATCAATGAAGTTTAGTTCGATGAACTCAATCAGGTTATCTACCTGTGATTTTGTAAAACCCTCAATCACGGCGTACCTCCTTATCGTCACGGGCTGCGGCTAATAAAGCGCAGGTTGTAAACCCAAGCAGGTAAGCAACAGGAATAATCCAAAGCAAATTCCAAGCACTCATCATCCCTCGTCACCACCTTCCTCTTTTGACCGGCGAAGCTCTTCGAGATAATCTGCCAGAGCTACCCATTCTTCCTCGGTAACATCTTCCATAAAGATGTGGTCGTGCTTTCGAGCGTAGCCACACTGTTTGAGGAAGATATTGAGTTGGTCGCCGATGAAATCAATATCTGTTTCGCCAAGGTCGTTAAAGACCTGTGCGGTTGTTGTAGCAGAGAACTTGTCGCCAAACTCGTTCTCGAAATTAAAGCCGATAGTCAGCTTGTTTTGGTTTTCTGCCATATGTATACCTCTGTAAATTATCGAATTATCTTGCTCGCCTAAAAAATTTTAGTCGTCTTTCAGGGCGATTGCCGTGATAAGACCAACGATGCCGAGACAAACAAGTGCCAGCACCCAGGAGAAGAAAATGGGAGACATTACCCAGAACCAACTCCAGTTGCTTACACCGCAGGCACGCAGAGCGCAGAACAGGATTGTTAAGAAGTAACAAATTTCCTTCAATGCGCTACCGAGCGCACCGCCGACGCTACTTGCGCCACTTTGCTTCTTGCTCATACATTTACTCCTTTAATCAGTTTCGGTCGGTAGAACTTGCTTCCACCTGAATTTCTTATCTCCTGCCACCAACAGTCCATCATCTTCCATCTGGAACCGTTTCTCGAAGTGTTGCACGGTAATGCCTCGTGGTTTGAATGTTATTGGAGAGTCTGCGTCCCACTTCAGGAGTAATGCCCATAGGTCTGGGTAATTCTTACGAAGCAATCGAAGTTGCTCCACCCCTTGGTTATGACAGAACCAGCATCCGCCTCGTGCGGCTGTGGTGTATATCGGAGACAATAGGTCGTTTTCTTCACACCATTGTCGACAGTATGCTTCGTCCCACCCTATATCAACAAGCGGTAAAACAATGTCTGGCTTGGTGTGTCTCGCAATACGCTCCGGTTCGTCGGCAGCTATTCCGAGATACTGCACAGTATTTATGTTTGCGCCCCGTGCGGCGCTATCCAAAAACACGGGTTTTCAGACTGGTACACCAATTCCCGCGTGTCGCTGAAATCGGGAACCCGTATATCTTCGTACTCCCGTCCCGTCGTTTGGGCACATGGTAAAACATCGTCTCGAAAGTCTCTTTTCTTAATACGGGCGAGTGCAGCCATTTTGAGTCGTGAGTTACACCAGGCTCCTTTGGTTGTTGGGAACCCATAGATTTGTTCACGCCCGTATTTCTTGGAGTACATTGAGCGGTAGAAAGTGT
>JAFUJH010000017.1 GCA_017473775.1 Ruminococcus sp. | reverse complement strand
CGATGTAGACCACACAACACTCAGACAGACAGTAGACATCAAGGAAGGCATTGTTGACAATGCAGGCTTCTACTGTGATTCCGAGGTTGACGGCAAGATTACTGTAGGCACATATACATACGATGATCCTGCAGAGACAACAGTTGCTGAGGATACAACAGTAGTTGAGGATACTACAGTACAGGCAACTGATGCTCCTGAGACCACAGTTGCTGAAACAACAGTAGCAGAGACTACAGTAGCAGAGACTACAGTTGCTGAAGATACAACAGTAGTTGAGGACACAACAGTAGTTGAAGATACAACAGTAGCTGAGACTACTGTTCCTGAGGAGACAGAGCCTGAGGCTATCAAGGTTTACGCTATCAACTCTGCTAAGTGGGATGCAGTTTGTGCTTACTACTGGGGCGGCGTAACAGCTCCCAGCTGGCCCGGCTATGCTATGACAAAGACAGGCGAGCAGGTTAACGGCTTTGATGTTTACGAGTATACATTTGAGACAGCTCCCCAGAACATCATCTTCAATAATAACAACAGTGGCTCTCAGACTGCTGACCTTACATTTATGGAAGGCAAGTACTACGATGTAAAGGGCAAGACATGGTATGATTCTCTTGAGGATGTACCTGCTGTAAGTGCAACTGCATCTGACAGATACCTTGCAGGTTCCTTCAACGGCTGGAGCACAACTGCTAACGAGTTTATGCTTGCAGCAGAGGGTGACGATGTTGCTTATCTGAGCATCGAGCTTGAGGCTAACACAACTTACGAGTTCAAGGTTGTCCGCGAGGGCACATGGACCAGCTGTAAGGATACTCTCAGCATTACAGATACAGTTACAGGTCTTACATTCAGCTCAAGTGTCAGCGGTAACACAAAGATCACCACTAAGGATGCAGGTGTTTATGTATTTGCATTCGGCATGAGTGATTCCAAGCTTTCTGTTACTTATCCCTGATGATAAGTTCTGACTGAGGCTTGATTCAGACAAATAACTGAATAATCAGTATGAGGCTGACCTTTCGGGGTCAGCCTCTTTCTTTTTACAGCGGATATTGTGCAAAGCCTTGCTGTTTTTAATTTTTCTGTTATAATGTGTAGAAAAGGGGGATTTAAGTATGCTTCTGTATGATATTACAAGTGATATTATGACCGCCAAGGTCTATGACGGCGACCCTGCACCCACCCACAGATACATAAGTCAGGTGGAATCCGGGGATGACTATAATCTGTCGCAGTTTAGTATGTGCAGTCACAATGGTACTCACATCGATGCACCCTACCACTTTGACCCTGATGGTGAGAAGATAGGGGATATGCGTCTTTCTACCTTTTACGGCAAGTGCACGGTTGTGACTATCAAGGGAATCCTCACAGGCGAGGATATGGAGAAGCTCCTGCCTTATTGCAAGAAGCGTCTGATTCTCCACGGCGACGGTGAGGCTTTTATATCCCAGAGTGCGGCGGTTGTCATTGCAGACAGCGGCATTGTCCTTGTAGGTACAGACGGCATTTGCCTGTCCACTGCCTTTGACGAGATGCGTGTTCACCTTGAATTTGCCCGCAAGGGTGTGGCTATCCTTGAGGGACTGGACCTGAAGGGTATCAGGGACGGCGAGTATACCCTCTGTGCTTTTCCGATAAAGCTCTCTGATTCTGAGGCGGCACCCTGCCGTGCTATCCTGCTGGAGCAGGAGAAGGGTTTTTGATTAGCATTTTATATTCTCTGGAGGAATAATTTTTGAAAAAGCTTGTAGTTTTTGATTTGGACGGAACACTTGTTGATTCCATTTACGATTTAGCAGATTGTGTGAATACAGCGCTGAGAAAGCACAACCTGCCCGAGAATACCCTCAGTGAGTATTACTCCTTTGTGGGTAATGGTATGGAGAATCTTATCCGTACTTCTTTAAAGTCACAGGGTAACAACGATGAGCTGTACAAGGCAGTCCGTGCAGATTTTGATATAGAGTATGCGGCTCATTGTAATGATAAGACCTGTCCCTATGAGGGTGTGGCTGAACTGCTGACTCAGCTTGAGGATAAAGGAATTGCCACTGCAGTGCTTACCAATAAAGCAGATGAGTTTGTGGGCGGAATCCTGAGCAGGTGCTTCCCTGAGCATAAATTCTCAGCCTTTTGGGGTCAGCGACAGGGCATAGAGCGTAAGCCCTCGGCTCAGGGACTTCTCATGCTTATTCAGGAGCTTGGCTATAAAGTTGAGGATTGTGTATACATCGGCGACAGCGAGGTGGATGTGAAAACTGCAAATAATGCAGGGATGGACCTTGTGTGTGTGCTGTGGGGCTTCAGAAGCAAGGATGAACTTATCTCTGCAGGGGCAAAGCGTATGGTCAGCACTGCCGAAGAGCTGTTGCAGGCTATTATTACATTATAATATATGTATATATGTGTGAAAGATTATGAAAAGAAATTACCAGAAAGAGCTTGATATGCTGATTGCGGATTTTGTGAAGAAGATAGAGACTCCTTCACTTGTGCTCCATAGTTGTTGTGCTCCCTGTTCAAGCTATGCTTTGGAATATTTATCCGAATATTTTCATATAAATGTTCTGTATTATAATCCTAATATTTCTTCAAAAGAAGAATACAACCTTCGCCTATCAGAGCAGAAGCGTCTCATAGAGGCATTACCTCAGAAGTACCCCGTAGCTCTCACCGAGGGGGAGTACGACCCACAGGTTTTTTATCAGATGTCAAAGGGTCTTGAGCACTGTCCCGAGCGTGGAGAGAGATGCCTCAGATGCTATCGCCTCAGATTGGAGGCGGCGGCACGCCTTGCAAAGGAGCAGGGTGCAGACTACTTTGCAACCACCCTGACTCTCAGCCCTCTTAAAAGTGCCGAGGCAATTAACACTATCGGCGAGGAGCTTGCGGTTAAGTACGGGGTTACATACCTGTGCACAGATTTCAAAAAGAAAAACGGCTACAAACACTCCATCGAGCTCAGCCGTGAGTATAACCTTTACCGCCAGAACTTCTGCGGCTGTGCTTACTCCAGAGCTCAGACAACAGATAAAGAATAAAACAGGATATGTTTTTACAACACAGGAGGGTACATACGCCCTCCTGCTTTATTTTGCAATTATTGCCGTAGCCGCCGCCCCGTGAAGCCTTTTTATATCAAACCTATATATCACTATTCTCACATCAAATCTTCTGTCGAATATTGATTTTTTTTGTCGGATAATATATTATTAATATATTGTTAACAATTGCTTTGCTTTGGCGCTATATAAATGAGGTGGAAATATGAGAGCTGACGGCAAAAAGACAAAGAATGTTTTTCCGATGTACAGAGTTGCGGCACATATAATGGATAAGCGTTACGACGCCATGAATATGATAACTCTGGATATCCCTCTGGACCCTATCCGTACATATCTGAATCAGAAGAAAAAGGAAGGCATCCATATGAGCCATATGGGGCTTTTCATTGCGGCGTATCTTCGTACACTTTGTGAATTCCCTCACCTGAATCGTTTTGTTGTGAATAAAAAGATATATTCCCGTAACGAGATAGCTGTGGGTATGGTAGTCCTCAAAGCAGGGGATATCAATAACGAAACCATGTCAAAGATTTACTTTGATTTAGAAGATACAAGCTTTGATGTACAGAAGCGGATTGAAGAATATGTGGACGAGAACCGACAGGCAGAGGGAGAGAACGGCACCGATAAAATCATCAATACTCTGCTGAGTATTCCCGGACTTCTTACAGTAGGTGTCAAGCTGTTCAAGCTTATGGATAAATACGGTCTGCTTCCTATGTCTATCATTGATGTCAGTCCTTTCCACGAATCCTTGCTTATCTCCAACCTTGCAAGCATCCGCACAAATCATATCTATCATCATGTTTATGAGTTCGGCACCACCAGCGTAGGCCTTACTATGGGTAACCTTCGTGATGTTCCCAAGCGTAAGAGCTCAGAGGTAGTGCTGGAGCGATGTATTCCCATCGGACTTGTAATGGACGAGCGCATCGCTACAGGTGTGTATTTTGCTCAGGCATTCAGAAAATTTAAGGATTACCTTGCAAATCCTGAGAAGCTGGAGACTCCGCCGGAAACTATAATTCTGGATTGTGAGGGTCAGTATGATAAGCAGAAGCTCAGGCGTGCCCGTCTTGCAGAGAAAAAGCGTGCGAAAGCCTTAAATAAAGAGGATTCAAAGCATCCTGCTTCTGTAAAATAAGTTAAAATGTAGAAAATAATCACAATTATGTAACCTCGTCTGTTAAATTAGACGAAATTTTGTAACCTTTTTGTATTATAAAGCAAAAAACAGTACAACTTTGGTCAATATATACTGCAAAAAACGGCATTGACTTAGTTTCAAAAGTTAATAATTGTGCATCATTGGTTAAAATCTACAAAAACTTGTCCGCGAATTTGTTTATAAAATACTTGATTTTTTGCAATATATGCATTATAATGATAATGCTTAAAAAAGCATAATTTTAAAAGGAGGAACTATTATGTCCAAAACAAAGAAGATAATCAGCATTGTTCTTGCAGCTCTGCTGGTTATGGCAATGGCAACTGTTGCTGTATCTGCTATGTCTGCAGATGAGATTCATGTAGTTGCTGGTGCTGCTGAGCTTTGCGGTTCCGCTTGGGATCCCGCAGACACAAACAATCAGATGACCTACAACGCTGAGAAGGACATCTACGAGAAGGTATTTACCAACGTTGCAGCTGGTACTTACGAGTTTAAGGTTACTACCAACTATGCTTGGGATCAGGGTGACTTCAACCTCGAGGGTGACGCTATGTACGGTGGCGCTAACGCTTCCGTAACAGTTGACGCTGACGGTTCTACAGTTACTGTAGGCTTCAACGGCTCAAACGCTACTGTTGAGGTTACAGCAGGTTCTGATGTTCCTGTTGAGACTACAGAGGCTGCTCCCGTTGAGACAACAGAGGCTGCTCCTGTTGAGACAACAGAGGCTGCTCCCGTTGTTGGTGACGGCGCAACAGTTTACTTCTCCAACGGCACATTCTGGGATGCAGTTTACATTCATTACTGGAACGCTGATGGCGGCACAACATGGCCCGGCGAGGCTATGAACTACGCTTTCACAAACGAGTTCGGTCAGGATGTTTACAACTACACTGTTCCCGCTGGCACAACAGGTATCATCTTCAACGATGGTAAAGAGCCTGCTACACAGACTCAGGATATCGTTGAGGGTATCGTAAACAACGCTGGTTTCTATCTTGATTCCAACTCCACTCAGAACGACCTCGGTCACTGGGGCTACGGCACATGGACCTATGTACCTGCTACAACTGATACAACAGTAGCTGAGGATACAACTGTTGTTGAGGACACAACTGTTGTTGAGGACACAACTGTTGTTGAGGATACAACTGTTGTTGAGGATACAACTGTTGTTGAGGACACAACTGTTGTTGAGGATACAACTGTTGTTGAGGATACAACTGTTGTTGAGGACACAACTGTTGCTACAGGCTCCGGTGTAACAGTTGGCGGTACAACTTATGAGGTAGCTGTTGGTGATACAATCACTTACACATACACACTCACAACTCCCACAGCTGTTGAGAACGCACAGGCTACAACATACTATGATGCAGCTAAGCTCGAGCTTATCGTTCCCGAGAGCAAGGCAGCAAACAAGATGTTCCCTGTTCTCAGAGACATCACATCCGTTGTTTACAACACAGACAGTCCCGGCGAGGTTAAGTTCAACGCTATGGAAGGTGTTGACGAGGGCTTCGACTTCACAGAGGGCGGCGTTCTTGTAACTCTTGACTTCAAGGTTCTCGATGCTTCCGCATCCACAATCT